>JBFIJV010000010.1:0-23782 GCA_041600575.1 Gammaproteobacteria bacterium
ACATTAGTAAGGTTGATGCAGATATGAATGTGACTGGTGTTGCGATTGATAGTCGAACTGTGCAGGCCGGTGATCTCTTCCTGGCCTATCGTGGATCAAGCGTGAACGGTGTCGATTATATCGACGCTGCAATTCGCTCTGGTGCTATCGCCGTGGCGATTGATGCTGAAGAAACAATCGATATCAAACCGATCTCGATTACATTGATCAAAGTAGCCGGGTTACGCCAACGAGCTGGCGATATTATTAGTCGGTTCTACGATGAGCCATCAAAAGCCATGCAGTTGATTGGTGTGACTGGTACGAATGGCAAGTCTACAGTTTCCTACATGATTGCTTATGCATTGTATGTGTTAGGTAAGCAAAGTGCCGTGCTCGGGACACTTGGTTATGGACCCTTCAAGCAAATAGAAAAAGGATCGACAACTACGCCTGATCCCGTGACCTTACATTCTCTTTTATCGGAATGGCGAAATAAGATCGATTCTGTAGTGATGGAAGTTTCATCACATGCACTGGATCAAGGTCGGGTTGCCGGTGCTGAATTTGATATCGCCATCTTTACAAACCTGAGTCGAGATCATCTCGACTATCACCAAACGCTAGATGACTATGCAGATGCAAAGTTTCAGTTGTTTCAATTGCAAGGTTTAAAACATGCAATTGTTAATGTTAATGATCCTTATGGCCTTAAGTTAATAGAAAAAATACCGGGGAAGGTCAATATCGTTGCTTATTCAATACAAGCAAATCCTGCTACGTTGAATAATAAAAATGTAGCGCTGGTCTATTGTAAAAACACTGAGACAGAAGACCTTAAAACAAAAATTAAGATAGAAAGTCCCTGGGGGCAGTTTGATATACAAACAAGCATGCTCGGATCTTTCAATATAGATAATATCCTGGCTGCATTTTCTACATTGTGTGTAGCAGGCTTTAGCGCAGAGAAAGTTGCTGCAACTTTATCCAGTTTTAGCGGCATTCCCGGCAGGATGGAATACTTTAATGCCGAAGGTAAACCGCTGGTGATTGTCGATTATGCGCATACGCCGGATGCATTGGAGAAGGCATTGTTAGCCTTGAGACCTTATTGTCGTGGCGAGCTGTATTGTGTGTTTGGTTGTGGCGGTGATCGTGATGTTGGAAAACGATCACAGATGGGCGCGATAGCAGAAAAACTGGCTGATCATATTGTTTTAACCAATGACAATCCACGAATGGAAGCAGCCGAAGCCATCATCGAGAATATTCTTGAGGGTATTCAGGATAAGTCCAGTGTCACGATCAAATATGATCGATCAGATGCCATCACCAATACTTTTTTAAACGCGCATAAAAATGATGTGGTTTTGATCGCCGGTAAAGGTCACGAAAACACCCAGCAAATTGGCACATCTTTATTGCCATTTAGTGATCGCGAGTTAGCCAGGCGACTGACGGAGCAGCAATCATGATCAGTATGTCACTTTCCAAAGCAGCTTTGGCCGTTGAGGCAAATTATCATGGTGAAGACATTACTTTTTCCGGTTGCAGTACTGACAGTCGTACGATTGAAAAAGGAAATTTGTTTATTGCTTTAAGTGGTGAGCATTTTGATGGTCATGACTATGTCTCAATAGCTGAAGCGCGCGGTGCTTCTTCATTATTGCTTGAACGGGATGTCACTCATAGCAAACCGGTTTTAAAAGTAAAAGACGCGCGTAAGGCGATGGGGTTACTAGCACGTTGCTGGCGCCAGGAAATGAGCGTTCCTGTTATTGCAATAACCGGTAGCAATGGCAAGACCACGGTTAAAGAAATGGTTAGTGGCATTTTGTCTGAAATAGCGGAAGTGCATGCAACCTCGGGCAATTTGAATAATGACATTGGTGTGCCATTGACTTTATTTGGTCTGGATAAAAAGCATCAATATGCCGTGATAGAGATGGGTGCAAATCATCCCGGGGAAATTGAATGGCTGAGTGCCATAGCGCGCCCGAATGTTGCGGTTATTACACAATGTGCGCCTGCGCATCTTGAAGGTTTTGGTGATATTGATGGCGTAGCAAGAGCTAAAGCAGAGATATATTCCGGTTTGCAAACTTCCGGTACTGCAATCATTAATGCAGACGATGCGTATGCCGAATTCTGGAGCAAACAGTGTGAAGGCCTAAAGCAATTAAGCTTTGGTATTTTATCTGAACATGCGGACGTACGAGCAAAGAATATACAGCTTGCTAAAGAAGGTGCTGCGACTGAGTTTGAATTATTTAATGCGGATGGTTCAGTCAAGATATGTTTACCATTATCGGGTAATCATAATGTTATGAATGCACTTGCTGCCAGCGCCTGTTGCCTGAGCCTGGATATATCATTAGAGACAATAAAAAGCGGATTGGAAAAATCAGCTGCTATAAAGGGACGTTTACAAATTAAACAGGGTAAGCAAGGTGCCCGGATTATTGATGATACTTACAATGCAAATCCAACTTCATTGAGTGCTGGATTAAATGTATTAAAAAATTATACCGGCTCACGTTACCTGGTGTTGGGTGATATGGGTGAGTTGGGTGACACAGCTATAAGTCTACATACGGATGCCGGTGTATTAGCAAAGCAAGCGGGCATAGATGGTTTATTTACCATTGGTGAATTAAGTATAAATGCAATGCAAGGTTTTGGTTCAGCTGCAACGCACTTTGATTCTTATGACGCACTGGAAAAAGCACTTATTGCTCTCCTCAATAAAGAGACAACTATTCTGGTTAAAGGATCACGTGCGATGCAAATGGAACGTATTGTTAATGCGTTAATAGAGGAGCAGGTATAGATGTTGCTCTGGTTGACAGAATACCTTGCTCAAATCGATAGTGGTTTTAGCGTCTTTCGCTACCTTACATTGAGAACTATATGTGGTGTCCTCACATCATTATTTATTTCTTTCCTGTTAGGTCCCGTCTTGATACGCAAATTAACCAGTAAACAAATTGGCCAAAGTGTGAGAGATGATGGTCCAAAATCGCATCTTGATAAGACCGGCACACCGACTATGGGCGGCTTGTTAATACTGGTCTCAATTATGTTCAGCACCTTATGTTGGGCTGATCTGACTAACCGCTATGTTTTGGTTGTAGCGTTGGTTACATTTCTTTTTGGCGTTATCGGTTTAATCGACGACTACAAAAAAGTCATATACAACAATCCAAAAGGCCTGAGTGCAAAATATAAATATCTTTCACAATCAATAGTTGGTTTGGGTGCAGCGTTTTATCTTTATCAAACAGCAGTGCTTCCAGCTGAAACAGAACTGATCGTACCGTTCGTTAAAGTCTTTGTGTTTGATCTGGGCTGGTTATATATCGTACTCGCATATTTCGTCATCGTTGGTTCAAGTAATGCGGTTAATCTCACTGATGGACTGGATGGTCTGGCGATATTACCAACGGTGATGGTGGCCGGAGCATTAGCGATCTTTGCCTATGCAACCGGACATGTGCGCTTTGCTGAATATCTCGGAATTCCTTATGTCCCCGGTGTTGGCGAAGTGGCGGTCTTTTGCGGAGCGATTGTGGGCGCCGGTTTGGGGTTTCTTTGGTTTAACACCTACCCGGCCCAGGTTTTTATGGGAGATATAGGTGCTTTATCGCTTGGTGCTGCTTTAGGTGTGGTTGCCGTTGTCACTCGCCAGGAACTGGCACTATTTATCATGGGTGGCGTTTTCGTTATGGAAACGGTTTCGGTCATATTACAAGTCGGCTCTTACAAATTAACCGGTAAAAGAATTTTTAGAATGGCACCGTTGCATCATCACTATGAACTTAAAGGTTGGCCAGAACCTCGCGTTATTGTTCGTTTCTGGATCATTACAGTCATGTTGGTATTGATTGGTCTTGCCAGCCTGAAGATTCGTTGAGGGATGCCAGTTGCTTTGTATTACAGAAAAAGAGATAAGAATGAAAGATACTGAACTTCATTATGACGCAGTCATTATTGGTCTTGGTAAGACCGGGCTTTCCTGCGTTCGTTATCTTTTACATAAAGGCTTGTCTATTGCAGTGACAGATAGCCGCGCGGCCCCGCCCGAATTAGCAACATTGAAAAAAGAATTTCCGACTGTTCCTGTTTACCTGGGCGAAATTTCTACTGAAGCACTACTACAGTCAGAACAGGTCATTTTGAGTCCAGGCGTTTCCCTTAAAGAAACACCGGTAAAACTGGCAATTGCAAAAGGCATCCCGGTAATGGGTGATGTTGAATTATTTTGTCAGGAAGCCAGGGCACCGATCATTGCAATATCAGGATCAAATGGAAAGAGCACTGTTACTACATTAGTTGCGGAGATGACACAGGCAGCGGGATTAAAAACCGGCGTTGGTGGAAATCTTGGAACACCCGCACTTGAGTTGTTACAAGCTGATGTCCCCGATGTATATGTACTGGAGTTATCGAGCTTCCAGCTGGAAACGACATTTTCACTGAATGCACATGCTGCTGTGGTGTTAAATGTATCCCCCGATCATATGGACCGCTATCCGTCTATTGATGATTATGCTGCGGCCAAGAAAAAAATCTATTCCGGCAATGGTTTGATGGTAATCAATCAGGATGATGAGTACATCAAATCAATGATAGATGACTCAAGACAGATAGTTTCTTTTTCGCTTGCAAAACCGAGTGGTAATAATTTTGGTGTCATAAAAGAGCATGACACTGTTTGGTTATGTCACGGCGATAATAAAATAATCAAACAAAGTGAACTGGGTATCAAGGGCAAACATAATGTTGCCAACGCGCTGGCTGCAATGGCGTTGGCCAGCTCATTCAATGTTCCAGAATTGGTAATGGTGGATACCTTAAGCAGTTTTAAAGGTTTACCACATCGATGCCAATGGGTCAGAACAAACAACCAGGTTAGTTGGTATAACGATTCGAAAGCAACCAATGTAGGTGCATGCATCGCATCAATCGAAGGCTTGTGTGATGTTGGCCCCATTATATTAATTGCTGGCGGCGATAGTAAAAATGCAGATCTGTCGAGTCTAGTTCCTATCGTCCAGAATCACGTGAAATACGTTTTGTTATTAGGCGTTGATGCAAAAAAAATTGCCGATGCCCTTGGTTCAGAAGTGGCATATGAATTTGTTGACGACATGGCTGCAGCGGTCACGCGTGCAGATGAAATTGCAACGCCTGGCGATTTGGTATTGCTTGCACCTGCCTGTGCCAGTCTGGATATGTATGACAATTATCAACAGCGCGGTGACGTTTTTGTTAATGCTGTTAATGGATTGGAGGCCTGTTGATGTCTGCTCGATATAAACAACAGGCGACATTAGCTTCGCACTATCATGTGAAGAATAAGTTAGTAGCAGGTTATGACCTATGGCTAATGGGGATTGCACTATTAATTCTGTGTATTGGTTTGATTATGGTTGCTTCCGCTTCTATCTCAATATCGGCTAAAGAATTTGGCTACCCGCTGCATTACTTTTGGCGTCAAGGTTTTGCTGCCGTGATAGGTTTATCTCTAGCGTTTGTGATCTTGAAAATTCCGATGAGTTTTTGGGAATTCGTCAGTTTGCCCTTATTGATAGGTGCTATATTTTTGTTGGTCCTGATTCTGATTCCCGGGATAGGCAAAGAGGTTAATGGCAGTATGCGCTGGGTGCAGTTAGGGCCATTCGCATTACAGGCATCTGAACCAGTCAAGTTATGTGTGATTGGTTATTTAGCGGGTTATATGGTTCGTCATCGTCAAACTGTGCAAACGGACTTTGCCGGATTCATAAGACCGATAGGCGTATTAACCTTGATCTCCGGCTTGTTATTACTTGAACCAGATTTCGGTGCAAGTGTCGTTCTATTTGCTACAGCACTTGGTATGTTATTCATGGGCGGTGTCCCGCTAATCCGTTTTTTTGCATGGGTCTCTGTTGCAGTGAGTGCATTAATTACACTGGCAATACTTTCTCCGTATCGCATGCAGCGACTGATGAGTTTTGTCGATCCCTGGAAGGATCCCTACGATAGCGGGTTTCAGTTAACACAGGCTTTGATTGCATTTGGTCGTGGTGACTGGTTAGGCGTCGGGCTTGGTAGCAGTGTACAAAAACTCTTTTACTTGCCTGAAGCACATACAGACTTTGTATTTTCTGTCCTGGCTGAAGAGCTTGGATTAGTCGGTACGATCAGCATGATACTTTTATATTCATTTATCGTTTGGCGAGCGTTTGTAATCGGACACATAGCAGAACGGGTAGAAAAACATTTTGCAGCTTACTTTGCCTATGGCATCGGTTTAATTGTCGGTATACAAGCTTACATCAATATTGGTGTAAACATGGGTGTATTGCCTACCAAGGGATTGACGTTGCCACTGATGAGTTATGGTGGCAATAGTCTGATTGTGTTTTGTATGTTACTTGGCATTCTCTTGCGTATTGAATATGAGAGTCGGCAAGACACCCGTCATCTTAATACAAGTGTGGTATCAGCCTATGCGTGATAAAAACATACTTATTATGGCAGGTGGAACGGGAGGACATATCTACCCGGCATTGGCTGTTGCTGATTACCTTAAAGATAATGGTTTTAATCTATTCTGGTTAGGCACTAATAAAGGTCTTGAAACCAATGTGGTGCCAAATCACGGTTATCCATTATTAAAGATCAGTGTCGCTGGTGTCAGGGGCAAAGGCATACTTCGATTGTTAATGACGCCTGTTATGCTTGTAATCGCACTGGCCCAGGCACTTTCAATCATGATCAAAGTACGCCCGGTGATTGTGTTAGGTATGGGTGGCTTTGCAAGTGGGCCAGGTGGAATTGCAGCATGGTTAATGCGCATACCACTTTTGATACATGAACAAAATGCGATCTCCGGAATTACCAATCGATTACTGGCGCCATTTGCTGTTTCTGTAATGGCCGCGTTTCCTGATGCATTTAAAGAATCTGAAAAAGTCACGATCACTGGTAATCCGGTTCGTTCTGAAATAGTGAATATACCCGAGCCTGAAAAGCGTTATGCAAATCGTAATACGGGTGTTATTAAAATTCTGGTACTTGGTGGCAGCCTGGGTGCAAAAGCATTGAATGAAGTTATACCTGAAACATTATTAGTGTTAAGCAATGACTATCAGGTACGGGTTAAACATCAATGTGGTGAACGACATTATTCAAAAATAAGTGATGCCTATAAAGAGAGTAATGTTGACGCAGAAGTGCTGCCGTTTATTGAAGATATGGCTGCTGCTTATGCCTGGGCTGATATAGTCATCTGCCGCGCAGGCGCATTAACCGTTGCTGAATTAGCCGCATGCGGTGTCGGTGCGATATTGATTCCTTTTCCTTATGCAGTTGATGATCACCAGACTGCGAATGCGAGTTATCTGTCAACTTCAGGCGCGGCGATTCAAATACAGGAAACACAGTTCAACGTAGAAAAATTGAAAGCAGTGCTATTGCAGTTATTACATGCACCTGAGCGAATTGTACAAATGGCTATAAAGGCGCGTTCACTTGCGAAACCTGATGCGACAATGATCGTTGCGAATTTATGCATGGAGGCCGCACATGCCTGATATGCAATCACACGCAATGGGTAGAGTAAAACACATTCACTTCGTCGGTATCGGTGGTGCCGGTATGGGTGGTATTGCCGAGGTTCTGATGAACCTGGGTTATGAAGTCAGTGGCTCAGATGTAAAACAGGGTGCCATAACAGAAAGACTGCAATCGTTAGGTATCCCTGTAGTTATAGGACACACGGCGGAAAATATTAAAAATGCAGACGTTGTAGTTGTGACCAGTGCAATAGACGACAACAATGAAGAAGTATGTGCTGCACGCAACAATAGAACACCGGTTGTACGTCGAGCAGAGATGTTGGCAGAACTTATGCGTTTCAGTCAGGGTATTGCTATTGCCGGTACCCATGGCAAAACAACTACTACAAGTTTAGTTGCGAGTGTATTGGCAGAAGGTGGGCTAGACCCAACCTATGTTATTGGGGGCCTGTTAAATAGTTCTGGCTCACATGCTCGTCTGGGCAGTGGCAAGTATATCGTTGCAGAAGCAGATGAAAGTGATGCTTCGTTCCTTCATCTTTATCCAATCATTGCCGTCATAACCAATATTGATGCTGATCATCTTGATGCTTATGGTGGTGACTTTGCGAATTTACGCCATAACTTTGTCGAGTTTTTACATCAATTACCTTTTTACGGTTTAGCGGTGTTATGCATTGATGATGAGGGCATCAGAAAAATATTGCCCGATGTCACAAAACCGGTCGTAACTTACGGTATTGATTTTGAAGCTGATTATAATGCTGAATTATTACGTCAGGAAAAAGCAAAAACCTGGTTCAAGGTTTCACGAAAAGATAAAAAAGACTGGCTAGAAGTCGAACTCAATCTACCTGGCAAACATAATATATTAAATGCTCTGGCATCAATTGCAGTGGCGCATGAACTAGGCGTTAGTGATAAGGATATCATCAATGCGCTGTGTCATTTTCAGGGTATATCTCGCCGTTGTCATGTTAGTGGTGATATCAAGATCAACAAGGCTAATGTCACATTGATTGATGACTATGCCCACCACCCAACAGAAATAGAAGCGACACTGACCGCTATTAAAGATGGTTGGTCAGACAGACGTCTGGTTGTTATTTACCAGCCGCATCGTTTTACGCGTATGCGGGATTTGTTTGAAGACTTTAGCCGTGTGCTTTCGCAAGCAGACTGCCTGTTAATTCTTGATGTTTACCCCGCGGGTGAAAAACATATAGCAGGCGCGGATAGCCGATCCTTGTGCCGTGCAATCCGACTCAGGGGGCAGGTAGATCCGATCTTCATCGAAGAGAAAGATGTTTTGCTTGATGTACTCTCAAGCGTAGTTGAAGAGGGTGATCTGCTTCTTACATTAGGTGCCGGTGATATTGGTTCTCTTTCGAAACAGCTTTACGAAGACTGTTCGAGATTATCACATTAAGGAAAAAACATTGTTAAGTGTACAAAATGAAATTCAACATAAGCAGGCAAGTTTAAATAGCGAAATGCATTTAGGTATTGATACATCAATATTAAGAGGCGAATTGCTGGAGCAAGAGCCTATGTCACGACATACGTCCTGGAAAACGGGTGGTGTGGCAGATTATTTTTACCGTGCAGCTGATATTGAAGACTTATCGGTCTTCATCTCGCAAATTCCGAACGATGTGCCTGTTACGTGGGTTGGACTCGGAAGTAATTTGCTGGTGCGAGATGGTGGTATCTCTGGCGTAGTTATTTCTATTCTGGGAGCGCTTGATCAACTTGAGATTGTTAATGAAAAAGAAATGTTAATTGGTGCCGGTATCCCTTGTGTTAAGGCAGCACGTTTCGCCGCTAAACATGGACTTGCCGGAGTTGAATTTCTGGCAGGCATTCCCGGCTCGATTGGCGGCGCACTGGCGATGAATGCGGGTGCCTACGGCGGAGAGATCTGGGGCAGTGTAAAACAGGCCGAGACAATAAATCGAAAAGGCACACGTAAGACTTATACAAAAGATCAATTCAAGATTGGCTATCGCAGCGTTTCATTACCAGAAAGTGAATGGTTTGTAGCTTGTGCAATGGAACTGGAAGTCTCTGACAAGAGTGTTGTTGAAAGTAAAATAAAAACGATGTTAAGCGAACGCGCAGCATCGCAACCACTCGGACAAAATAGTTGTGGATCAGTATTTAGAAATCCGCCTGAAAATCATGCTGCAAAATTAATAGAGTCATCCGGACTTAAAGGCAAACATATAGGCGGTGCTGCTGTCTCGGAGAAGCATGCTAATTTCATTATCAATACTGGCAATGCTACGTCATACGATATCGAACAACTGATTCAATTTGTTCAGTCTACTGTGCTTGAAAAACACAATATTAAATTAATCCCCGAAGTCAGGATCATTGGTGAAGCCGAGGGTGAGCAGTAATGCGATTACCCGAATATCAAGCAAAAGATTTTGGCAAGGTTGCTGTGTTGATGGGCGGGCAATCCGCCGAACGCCCGATTTCTTTACAAAGTGGAGCAGCGGTTACTACAGCCTTATGCAATGCGGGTGTGAATGCTCACGCAATTGATTTTGATAAAGACACATTGAATCAATTAATCACAGATGGTTTTGATCGGGTCTTTATTGCCTTACATGGTCGCGGTGGAGAAGACGGCACCATCCAGGGCGCGTTGGAAACAATCGGAATGCCTTATACCGGTAGTGGCGTATTGGGATCGGCCATCGCAATGGACAAGATTAGAAGTAAGTCTTTATGGCGTGATAGTGGTTTGGCTACTCCAGTTGCCATTGAACTATGTGCGACGAGTCAGTGGGAGCAAGTGGCAGAACAAGTTGGTTTGCCGATTATGGTTAAGCCAGTAAGAGAAGGTTCCAGTATCGGTGCCAGCAAAGTCCTTGAAGCAAAGAATCTTTCTTCTGCGTGGGCACAAGCAAATCAGTTTGATGATCGGGTAATGGCCGAGAGCTGGATCGAAGGTGATGAGTACACGGTGCCAATTTTAAACGAAACAGTCTTACCTGTTATCAAACTTGAAACAGCACGAGATTTTTATGATTACCAGGCTAAATATGAAGATGATGACACCAGGTATCTTTGCCCCTGCGGACTCGATAAAGAATTTGAGAAAACATTAGGCGAATTATGTGTAAAGGCATGTCAACAATTGGATGTCAGTGGTTGGGCGCGAGTCGATGTGATGATCGATAGTTCCAATAAAGTATGGTTGATTGAGGTTAATACCGTGCCGGGAATGACCAGTCATAGTTTAGTCCCCATGGCTGCCGAACATGCAGGGATATCATTTGAACAATTAGTAGTGCAGATATTGGCAACGAGTGGCTTAAGTTGCGCCAATAAGGAGCTACAAAACTAATGGCTATCGATATGGCAGTTGACTCTGAAAATTTACATTTCGATACACCAGAAACTCCTCATAACGGGGGTTCAAGGTTAGTGGGTAGTGTCTTTGTGCTGTTGTTTGTTTCGTTGTTGGTATGGGGCGGTATGACCTTGTCAAATCCGGATACCCTGCCAATTAAACAAGTAACAATTGAAGGGGACTTTACTAATTTATCACCGGTAGACTTGAAGAGACTCGTTACTAATAAGGTGCGGGGTGGTTTTTTTAGCCTTGATGTTGATGCGGTGAGGCTTGCTCTTTTGGATGAACCCTGGGTAAGTGCGGTTACTGTAAAACGAATATGGCCAGATGCATTACGCGTTATCGTAATAGAACAAACTCCCGTTGCGCGCTGGAAAGATACCGGGTTATTAAATTCTTCAGGAAAATATTTTGCTCCTGAAATTCACACAATACCGCCAGAACTTCCAAGATTATCGGGGCCAGCGGGATCTGAACATAACTTGTTAGATCGATATAACACGATGCAGGATCGGATCAAGTCAATTGGATTAAATCTGGGCTCACTTACCCTCGATGAACGACGAGCATGGTCATTTGAATTTAACAATGGCATTAAAGTTATTCTGGGACGTCGTGATTTCGAGGAACGTTTTAATCGGGTATGTACATTGATACCAGCAACGATATCAGATCGTATCGAACAAATAGAATCAATCGACATGCGTTATACAAATGGGTTTTCAATTAAATGGAAAAAATAAAATCAATCACTCTGCAAGTTAATATCAGGTGGATTAAACATGGTTAAAAAAGCAGACAAAAATCTAATCGTCGGACTGGATATCGGCACATCCAAGGTAGTTGCTATTGTGGGTGAGATTTCAATCGACAACGAGATAGAAATAATCGGTATTGGCTCGAATCAATCCCGCGGTTTAAAAAAAGGTGTCGTTGTCAATATTGAGTCTACTGTTCATTCAATTCAAAGAGCCATTGAAGAAGCGGAATTGATGGCGGGCTGCGAAATCCATTCTGTTTATACAGGTATTGCCGGGAGTCATATTCGTAGTTTGAATTCACACGGCATTGTTGCAATACGTGATAACGAAGTTACGCATAGTGATGTTGATCGGGTTATTGATGCGGCCAAGGCGGTTGCTATTCCAGCCGATCAAAAAATTCTACACATATTGCCGCAGGAATTCATTATTGATAACCAGGAAGGTGTTAAAGAACCGATAGGTATGTCGGGTGTCAGACTTGAAGCCAAAGTACACATGGTTACAGGTGCGGTTAGTGCGGCTCAAAACATCGTCAAGTGTGTGCGTCGTTGTGGTCTGGAAGTCGACGATATTATTCTCGAGCAATTGGCCTCGAGTTATTCAGTGCTGACGGAAGATGAAAAAGAACTTGGCGTTTGCATGATAGATATCGGTGGTGGCACAACTGATATTGCAGTCTTTACTGACGGGGCTATACATCATACTGCAGTTATTCCTATTGCAGGGGACCAGGTCACAAATGATATTGCCGTCGCTTTAAGAACGCCGACACAACACGCCGAGGACATCAAGGTTCAATATGCCTGTGCACTGACACAACTGGCGAAGCAGGATGAAAGTATCGAAGTACCGAGTGTAGGCGATCGTCCTTCACGTCGACTCTCCAGACAAACCCTGGCTGAGGTTGTACAACCACGTTACGAAGAATTATTTACGCTTGTGCAAGCGGAATTGAGACGTAGTGGTTATGAAGGTTTGATTGCTGCCGGAATTGTTCTTACCGGTGGTAGTTCAAAGATGGAAGGAGTTATCGATTTAGCTGAAGAAATATTTCATATGCCGGTTCGTCTTGGTATTCCGCAATATGTTTCAGGTTTATCTGATGTGGTTAAAAGCCCGATTTATGCAACAGGTGTCGGGTTACTGATTTTTGGAAAAAGACAGAGTCAAGAAGGTCATACGCAAATTCATCTTAATGAAGGTATTAAGGGTGTTTGGGACAGAATGAAAAGTTGGTTTCAGGGTAATTTTTAATTAATAACTATACGCAAAGTAGGAGGTTACAACATGTTTGAATTAGTCGATGCAACTAATCAGGCGGCTATTATAAAAGTAATAGGTGTCGGTGGCGGTGGTGGCAATGCGTTACAGCATATGCTCGGCGCTAATATTGAAGGGGTTGAATTCATTTGTGCGAATACAGATTCACAAGCACTTAGAAATTCAAATGCAAAAACTGTTTTGCAGCTAGGCAGTAACATGACCAAGGGTTTAGGTGCTGGTGCTGATCCTGAAGTCGGGCGACAAGCTGCACTGGAAGATCGTGATCGTTTAATGGATGTGCTTGAAGGATCAGATATGGTCTTTATTACTGCAGGCATGGGTGGAGGTACCGGAACGGGTGCTGCACCGATCGTGGCGCAGGTTGCAAAAGAAATGGGTATCTTGACAGTAGCTGTGGTAACAAGACCTTTTGCATTTGAAGGTAAAAAACGAGCTGCAATTGCTGATGAAGGTATCATTGAGTTAAGTCAGTTTGTAGATTCGTTGATTACAATTCCGAATGAAAAACTACTCAGTGTGCTTGGTAGAGATGTTAGTTTGTTAAATGCGTTTGGCGCAGCAAATGATGTGTTGTTGGGTGCCGTACAGGGTATAGCTGAATTAATAACATGCCCTGGTCTTATCAATGTGGATTTTGCCGATGTCAGAACCGTCATGTCTGAAATGGGTATGGCAATGATGGGTTCAGGTAAGGCACAAGGTGAAGAACGTGCAAAAGTTGCTGCAGAAGCGGCTATCTCAAGTCCATTATTGGAAGACGTCAATCTATCCGGGGCAAGAGGCATTCTGGTTAACATCACTGCCGGAATGGATCTGTCCATAGGTGAGTTTGATGAAGTTGGTCGAACTGTCAAGGAATTTGCCTCTGAAAATGCAACCGTCGTAGTGGGTACTGTGATAGATCCTGAAATGTCTGGTGATATACGTGTCACAATTGTGGCAACCGGATTGGGAAATATTGTCAAAGAAGATGCATCTCGCATCAAATTGGTTCAAAATGATGCAATAAATGTCGATTATAAGGATTTTGAGCGCCCAACTGTGATGCGTAACAAAGTAGTAGAGACGACTGACAGTAAGGTAAGCGGGGATGCAGATTACCTGGATATCCCGGCGTTCTTAAGGAGACAGGCAGACTAAATTTAATGAGTACGTGGTATAGTAGCCCCCGGAATTGGGGAATTCCGGGTAAAAACTTGCCAATGGCATCGAAATTGCCTATAAAACAAACAGATAACAATAACAGTCATTAATAAATAGTAAGTTTGAAATAAGTAAAAATGATAAGGCAACGTACATTAAAAAATGTGATCCGTGCTACTGGTGTAGGCTTACACACGGGTAAAAAGGTGTTTTTGACCTTAAGACCCGCCCCCGCTAATTCAGGCATTAATTTTCGTCGCGTTGATTTAGATCCTGTTATAGAAATCCCAGCTCACCCTGAGTATGTCGGAGACACGAGTCTTTCAACTACGTTAGTGAAAGACAATGTGCGTATCTCAACGGTTGAACATTTACTTTCAGCCCTGGCAGGTTTTGGAATTGACAATGCTTATATCGATCTTAGTGCTGATGAAGTACCTATTATGGATGGTAGTGCAGGTCCTTTCGTATTTTTAATACAGTCTGCCGGCGTCGAAGAACAAAACTCACCAAAGCAATTTATCAGGATAAAAGAAAAAGTCCGTGTAGAGACGGATGAGAAGTGGGCTATGTTCGAACCATTTGATGGTTTTAAAGTAGGCTTCACCATTGAGTTTGATCATCCGGTTTTTAATGATAAAAACTGTAAGGCAGAAATTGATTTTTCTACAACTTCTTTTGTTAAGGAAGTAAGTCGTGCCAGAACTTTTGGATTTATGCGCGATGTTGAATTACTACGAGAAAACAATCTGGCATTGGGCGGGAGCCTGGATAATGCTGTGGTGGTTGATGACTATCGAATCCTGAATGAAGATGGCCTCAGGTATGAAGACGAATGTGTAAAACATAAAATACTGGACGCCATCGGCGATCTTTATTTATTGGGTTACAGTTTAATTGGTTCATTCGAAGGATTTAAATCGGGTCATGCACTGAATAATGCTTTATTACGTGAGTTAATTGCCAATGAAAATTCATGGGAACTGGTGACATTTGAAGACGAACATAAAGCACCAATATCGTTTATGCAGGCCATGCCTGTAAATTAATGTTGTCTAGAATGGTTTTTTGATAATTTTAATATACATGCACGTAACTCAGGATCACTAAAATTATTTGCAACATCATTAAGAAATTGCGCTGAATTAACCGACATAGAAATCGGATGTTTATTTAAAACAGGGCTTTCAGGAATATTTTTTTTAATTTTAATTCTGACAGTTTTAATAGAAGTAAGGTTTAGATCCTTGTTTAGGATATTAAGGATAGCAGGAATATTATAACGAAGGCGGGTTGCCCAGGCAGATGAGCTAACTAGTAATACGGCAACATCAGCATTTATGTTTGCGAGTTCAAATTTATCTTGTAAGGACGGATCAAGTAATTTTTTTATATTGCGATCTATTTCCTGAATTGAACTTGCTTTTTCCAGCAGGGAAGCCAGAGATGAATTTTTGTCATTTATTAGATTAATAACTGGTATTGTTTTGTTTTTATTAGCAGCGTTCATTTGATACGGGATTATAGATTTAAATTAGACATAATTATATGCAATTATTATTAATATCAAAAACGAGAAAGAAGAGTCTGTCCCTGACACTGGGTCCAGTATCTATGTGTCTCGGTTTTGTAATAAGTATTGTTGCTGGATTCCTGATCTTTCATGCAGGAAGTCAATTCACATTAAATCTAACACGTGGTTCAGTTGAAGATTTATATTCACAAACAGCACCTATCTGGAATCAGGAAATTGGCGTCCAGCAACAGATGCTCAGTCAGGCGCAAGAAGATGCTGAAAATAACCTCGATGCGCTTGCAACAAGATTAAGTAAATTACAGGCGCATGTAATGCGTTTGGATGCACTCGGCTCACGCTTGGCTAGCATGGCTGATCTTAATGAAATTGAGTTTGATATCGCAGCAACCCCGGGTTTGGGCGGTCCGCAACCGGTTAAAAAACGTAAATCAATGGAAGTTAATGATTTTATTACTGCATTAGAGCAACTCAATAATAAAGTTCAGGATCGTGCCGAAAAATTGGCGGCGATGGAATCAATGTTGATTGATAGAACTTTGCAGAGTCAAACGATTCCAACTGGAAGTCCAACTGTAGATGGATGGATATCTTCCTTGTTTGGAAAGCGAACAGATCCGATAACAGGTAAAGTTGAGTTTCATGGTGGAGTAGACTACGCGGGCAAATCGGGTTCACCCATTTTGGCGGTTGGTTCCGGTATTGTTACCTGGTCAGGGCTTCGCTACGGCTATGGTAATATGGTGGAAATTAACCACGGCAATGGTTATCAGACACGTTATGCACATAACAAGAAGAATCTTGTTGTTGTTGGTCAAAAAGTAGATAAAGGTCAGGTTATTGGTCTCATGGGTTCTTCTGGAAGATCGACCGGTACACACGTCCATTTTGAAGTAGTCAATAATGGAAAAGCGGTAAACCCTAAAAAATATATTTCATTGAAGTAAGCGTTTCTCCAAGTTATCTTCTGATTATAATCCATCTTCCGTAAGGCACGTGACTTCTCACGCTATATTAATATAAAGACAGGCAAGAATGATTAAAGATTTAGCAAAAAAAGTATTTGGTACGCGTAATGATCGTGTAATCAAAAAACTTGGTAAAAAGGTTAAACAGATAAATGACCTTGAAGATGAGTTGAAATCACTACGAGATAGCGATTTTCCTGTAAAGACAAATCAACTAAAAGAAAGAATACAGCAAGGTGAAAGTCTGGATGATATTTTACCTGAGGCTTTCGCATTAGTGCGAGAGGCTGGATGTCGTGTATTAGATATGCGTCATTTTGATGTGCAGATGATAGGTGGCATGGTATTGCATAATGGCGATATAGCAGAAATGCGAACAGGCGAGGGTAAGACGTTGGTTGCAACCCTGGCAGCCACACTTAATGCTTTGTCAGGTTTAGGTGTACACGTTATTACGGTTAATGACTATTTGGCAAAACGTGATGCAGAATGGATGGGGCAAATATACAGTTTCCTCGGTTTGAGTACTGGCGTCATTGTTTCTGGATTGTCGATGGAGGAAAGAAAAGCTGCATATCAATGTGATATTACCTACGGGACTAACAACGAATTTGGTTTTGATTATTTACGCGACAACATGGCGTTCAGCAAAGAAGGGCGTGTACAAAGAGATTTAAATTTTGCCATAGTCGATGAAGTTGATTCAATTCTTATAGATGAAGCCAGAACGCCATTGATAATTTCCGGTATGGTTGATGATAAGTCTGACTTATATATCACTATAGATAAATTGATACCAAAATTAGTCGCACAAAAAACAGAAGATGGTCCAGGCGATTTTACTTTAGACGAGAAATCAAAACAGGCTTATCTTACCGAAGAAGGGCATGACCATATTGAACAACTATTGCGCGATAATGGTGTTATTGCAGAGGGCCAAGGTCTCTATGACCCGGTTAATATCAGTATATTACATCATTTAAATGCTGCTCTACGTGCCCATCATTTATTCCAGAATGATGTTGATTACATAGTTAAGGACAATGAAGTTGTAATTGTTGATGAATTTACCGGTCGAACAATGCAAGGACGACGCTGGTCTGAAGGTTTGCATCAGGCGATAGAAGCGAAAGAAGGTGTGCCTATTCAGAATGAAAACCAGACCCTTGCTTCTATTACTTACCAAAACTATTTCCGTTTATATTCAAAATTATCGGGTATGACCGGTACTGCGGATACCGAGGCCTATGAATTTCAAACAATATATGGCCTTGAAGTAATTATGATACCTACACATATGCCGATGATTAGAGATGATCAAAGCGATGTGATTTTCCTTACTGCAAAAGAAAAATATGATGCGATTATTGAAGATATAAAAGAATGTCAGTCTAAAGGTCAGCCTGTTTTAGTCGGAACAGCTTCAATAGAAGTATCAGAGTATCTGTCGAACTTACTTAATAAAGAAAAGATAAAACATCAGGTTTTGAATGCCAAGTTTCATCAAAAAGAAGCCGAAATAATTGCCCAGGCTGGTCAACCAGGTGTAGTGACTATTGCTACAAATATGGCAGGTCGAGGTACAGATATTGTGCTGGGCGGTAATTACGAAGTTGAATTGAAAAAGCTGGGCGACGACGCAGATCAAAGCCAAATTGATCATCTGAAGAATGAATGGGATAAACGTCACCAACAAGTAATTGATAGTGGTGGTTTGCATATAGTAGGCACCGAGCGGCATGAATCGCGCCGAATAGATAATCAGCTTAGGGGTCGATCGGGTCGACAGGGTGATCCAGGTTCAAGCCGTTTTTATCTTTCGCTGGAAGATAATTTGATGCGTATATTTGCTTCGGAACGTGTCTCGGCAATTATGCAGAAGTTGGGCATGGAAGAGGGTGAGGCAATTGAATCTAAATTGGTGTCACGCGCAATTGAAAATGCACAACGTAAAGTTGAAGCACATAATTTTGATATACGTAAGCACCTGCTGGATTTTGATGATGTAGCCAATGATCAAAGAAAAGTTATTTATCAACAAAGAAATGAACTGCTTGATGGTGAGACAGTTGCTGAAGAAGTTAATGCGATGCGCTTTGATGTTATTGAAAATGTAATCGATGATTATATTCCGCGCGGAAGTATGGATGAGTTATGGGATACCAGTGGATTAGAAAATGCATTGCAGAATGAATTTGATGTGTCGCTGGATATAAAATCCTGGTTAGATCAAGACAAGTCACTGCATGAAGAAACCCTGCGTGAAAAGATTCATCAGTCATTGAAACAAGTCGTTGAAGATAAAGAAAAAGCAATAACACCCGATTTGATGAGACGTATAGAAAAGCAAATTATGCTTGATGTACTGGATAGACACTGGAAAGAACATCTTGTTAATATGGACCATCTGAGACAAGGGATTCATCTCAGGAGTTTTGCAGCAAAAAATCCAAAACAGGAATATAAGCGTGAAGCCTTTGACTTGTTTGTGCAAATGCTCGAAAACTTAAAGCATGATGTAATTGTATTTTTGTATAAAGTAAAAATACGAACCGAAGAAGATATTGAAATAGCAGAAAAAAAGGAAAAAAAGCAGGAGATGAATTTCAATCATCCTTCAGCTCCCGATAGCTTAAATAATACACCTTCAACTAATGCTGCATCAGCAGATAAACCTTTTGTTAGAAACAAACCCAAAATCGGACGCAATGAGCCTTGTCCATGTGGTTCAGGAAAGAAATATAAGCAATGTCATGGAAGAATATCCTAAAATAATACCTGAATTAAGAAACACCACTCCCATCAGGGACATGAAAAGATGTCGGTTGGATTAAGCTCTCCTGTTGTCGTTTTACCTGTAGATGGTATTCGACTTTCGAGTGTATATGCCAATATATATGCAAAAAAGAGAACCGATTTAACCTTAATAGAAATAGCTGAAGATAGTCTTGTATCAGCAGTATTCACCCGTAATTTGTTTTGTGCTGCACCAGTGCAAATTGCAAAGCAACATCTGCAGGAATTTAAACCACGATATTGTTTGATTAATGCGGGTAATGCTAACGCAGGTACCGGTGAGCAAGGAATAACAAACGCTAGCAATACCTGTCATGCCTTGGCAGAAATTACCGGCTGTATGGCTGGAGAGGTATTGCCCTTTTCCACGGGTGTGATTGGCGAGTTATTGCCAGTGGATAAAATTAATCTAGCTTTGCCGGAGTTAATAAAAAAATTATCGGCTAATAATTGGCTTGATGCTGCGAAAGCCATTATGACAACAGATACTGTACCTAAAGCAGTCTCAAAAGAAATTTCTATCGGGGATACCACCGCGACTATCACCGGTATTGTTAAAGGATCCGGCATGATACGGCCCGATATGGCGACTATGCTGGCGTTTATCGCAACCGATGTGAATATTGATAAAGATTTGCTTGATCAAATATTATTGAAGGCAGTTAATAAGAGTTTTAATCGTATTACAGTTGATGGTGATACGTCGACTAATGATGCGTGCGTCCTTATCGCCACAGGTAAGGCAAAGAATAAATGTATAAATGATCAAGCTGGAGATGATTTCAAACGCATAGAAAGCCTGATGGTAAATACATTTTGTGAGTTAGCTCAATCTATTATCAGAGATGGAGAGGGCGCGACAAAGTTTTTGACTATCGTTGTAAAGGGAGGAAAAAACCAAAAGGAATGTTTAGCGGTCGCTTATAGAGTTGCTGAATCACCATTGGTAAAAACAGCATTCACCGCATCGGATCCTAATTGGGGACGAATCCTGGCCGCAATTGGTAATTCAGGTATCCATGATTTGAAAATTAATGATGTGCAGGTGTTTCTGGATGAGTTATGTATTATCGAAAATGGTCAGCGAGCACCGGGCTATACCGAGACAGAAGGTAAACGGGTAATGCTTCAGGAAGAGATACTGTTGTCGGTGAATCTTGGTGATAGGGGTGAATGTTCTGAAAAAATATGGACAACAGATCTGTCGCATGAATACATTACCATTAATGCAGAATACCGAACTTAAATCATTTCCTCCTGAATTATACAACGTATAGCCAGTATAATATGAACCAAAGAACACATGTTGCCGTGGGTGTTATATATAACTCAACTCGGGACAGAGTGTTAATTTCAAAAAGATCAGCTGGTCAACATCTGGCTGGCTATTGGGAATTCCCTGGTGGCAAAATCGAAAATAATGAAGATGTTCTTTCTGCATTAACGCGGGAATTATCTGAAGAGTTAGGCATTGATGTGTACAAGGCAAAATCGTTTACGACTATTAGCTATGATTATCCGGATAAAATTGTACTGTTGGATGTCTGGAAAGTATTAGAGTGGAGTGGTGAACCAGCTAACCTCGAAAATCAGGAAATCCGTTGGGTTCATATTAGTGATCTGAAAAATTATAAATTTCCTGATGCGAATAAACATATTATTCAATCAATATTACTAGATCCGCTTTATGTCATTAGTCAGGAATCATATACGGATTATGCATATCTATTCTCAGTGACTGAAAAGTGCTTTGCAGCAGGTCTGAGAATTTTTCAATTAAGGCTAAAAGCAGAAAAAAACAAAATATTTGATGATGTTGTAAACAGTCTCTGTGCATTAGCGAGACAATATAATGCAAAATTAATCCTGAATGGAACTACCGGTGATATCAAAAAGTATGCAATAGATGGTCTTCATATGAGCACCAGTGAAATTAATAAATATGAGAGTAGGCCTATCAGTGAAGATTTTATATTAGGAGCGTCCTGTCATAATGAACAGGAACTTATCAAAGCAGCTGAATTAAATGTTAATTATGCTTTTATTTCACCGGTACTAATGACCAACAGTCACCCTGACCAGTCAGCTATCGGGTGGGAACAGTTCGCGAGTCTTGCTCGTAAGGTTCCTTTTCCAATATACGCACTTGGTGGAATGTCTCCAGTCGAAATGAAAACCGCAATAGCTTATGGTGCTTATGGGATTGCGATGATTAGCGCTATATGGAATTCAGATTCGCCAGGGAAGCTTATATCATCTAACTGATAATTAGTGTGTTTCAGAATGGTCCTGTTCAAAGTCAGGTGTTGCTGGATCAGCAATATTGTATTTTTCCTCAATCCAGTTTCCGAGATCTATTAAACGGCAACGTTCGGAACAAAACGGACGGAACAAATTTGAACTGTCAAGTTCAGTAACATTATTGCAGTTTGGGCAAGTAACTATTTTATTCATAGAATGCAACAATGAAGTTCAAAATCAACATCGTTTTTAGTTTGAACAGGTCTTGCTTCAGTAGCAGTTTCTTCCATGAAACGAATAGTAAATCTATGTTTACCCCCACTAATTTCAGGATAATAACTGCTCGCTGGCGGTAAAAATACCCGGATCATCTGACAGGATAAATTCGATTCTATTGGCTTTTGATAAAAACCAGCTTCAGCTTTTTCTTTGACAGGATGGGTGCTGTTCCTCACCATGTCTAACGCCATATAAATAGAATTTTTTATCGGGTCTAAATCAGCCGACCATTTTTTCATATCTTGTTTACGGTTAGTATCTGGTTGATTTAACCAATAATGGAATCGAGGCAAATCGAAATTGCACGTTCCTCCGGGAATACTAATGCGTTGTTTAAAACTGGTTACCAGTTCATCATTCTTTAATAGTGAACCTGGTTGATAAGAGTTGTCACGTAATGTTTTCAATAAAGAGCAAATTTCGTTATTAATATTATTTAATCTATTTTCATCTACGGCGGGATTATTTTTTAATAATATAAGCATTGAAGAATGTCGTTCCAGCTCTTTAATTAACTCAGCTTTTAAATCAGAACGACTTAATAAATCATTTATTTCCAGCAGTGATTCAAGAATACTTCGGCAATTCCATTCATATGTATCTTCTAATCGAAAGCTTATAAGATCGAAAAGGTGTTCCAGACGTAAAAAATTACGCATTCTTTCGTTTAGCGGTTGTTCGAATATTATCTTGTTTTGCATATATGATTATTGTTGAGACAACTTCAAGTATTTATTATGTAATTTCGTGACAGCTTCACTAAGTTCGTTAATTTCCATATTATTGTCAATGATATCATCCGCATATTTTAAGCGTTGTTCTCTGTCAGCCTGACTTCTAATAATATCCTCAATCAACTTGCTTGATGTTTTATCCCTTTCGGCAGTTCTTTTTATCTGGATATCTTCGGGTATATCAACAACCAGAATACGATCAAACCTACCTACGGAGTCGGTTTCAATTAATAAAGGGATAACAATCAGGCAATAAGGATACTTTACACTATTTACCTGAGCTTCTATTTCCTGATAAATAACCGGATGTAGTATTCCCTCCAACTTTTTTTTAGATTCTAGATTATTAAATACGATATTACGTAATTTATTTCTATCGAGCCTGCCTTCACTGGTCAGGACACCATTCCCGAATTCATTTGTAATTGCTTTCAAACATGAACTGCCGGGTTCTACAATTGTCCTCGATATTATATCTGAATCAATAATGGGAACACCCAAGGTTTGAAATTTTGAGGCAATAGTAGACTTCCCACTACCTATACCGCCAGTTAAGGCAATGCGTAACGGCTTTGCCATTTAAATCACAGCATTGAGATAAGCAGACATAATATATGGTCCCCATAACATGGATACCCATCCTGCGATTGCCAGATAAGGTCCAAATGGAATGGCGGTATTCCTGTCGTGAGAATTAAAAATCATCAGCAGGATACCAATTGTGGCGCCTACGATAGAAGATAATATGATTATGACAGGGAGTGATTGCCATCCAAACCAGGCACCCAAGACAGCTAGTAATTTAAAATCGCCATGTCCCATACCTTCCTTGCCAGTGACTAATTTGAAGATAATATAAACAGACCAAAGTGTGCCATAACCAAAAATTGCTCCGATAACACTTGATTGAAGATCGGTAAATAGCCCAAATATATTAATAATTATGCCAAGCCAAAGGAGAGGCAAAGTTATATCATCCGGCAATAATTGGTGGTCAAAATCGATCATACTTAACGCAATCAGTGCCCAGGTTAGCAAGAATGCAAGTAGTGCTTGAAGTGATACACCAAAGTAGAAAGCAATAATGACTACAGATATCCCACTAAATAATTCAATCAACGGGTA
>JBFIJV010000011.1:0-21964 GCA_041600575.1 Gammaproteobacteria bacterium
CGTATATCGGGGCAGGATGTGTTGTGGGCAGTTTCTATCCCACGCTTCTATATGAATAATAAACGCACGTTCTACCTGACCGTTGTAATCGGATACTGATAGTTTCCTGATTAAGGTTTCATCTGTTTCATTGACTTCAGAGGTGCCCCAAAGCTTGATGCGAGTTTGGTTTGGATAGTCCATTAGAAATATACAGATTTTATTATTATCTTTAATATTACCGTAAGAAATGTATTGACGATTACCACTGAAATCAGCAAAGCCGAGTGTTTTATTATCTATAACCTTTAAAAAACCTTTCGGTCCACCGCGATGCTGGATGTACGGTTGTCCTTCTGCATTAACCGTTGCCATATAGAATGAATCGCGTTGTGCAATGAAACTGGCTAAAAATTCTGTAACCGTACTTTCCCAACTGCCGCGTTGTTCCATATTCGCATAAATGCTACGCGATTCTTTTTCTTTTTGAATTTTCTTTACTGTTTCTGTAAAGGCAATATCACTTGTATATTCTCTCATTTTCATTCTCCCGCGTAATGAGGTCGTCATAGCTATGACGACCTCATAATATAGTAATTTAATGACTGGCTACTTTGTTTTGTCCGAAGAAGCGGCGTATATGTTCTGCGATAACTTCGCTATCTTCTTCCAGGGCAAAGTGACCTGTGTCCAGTAGATGAAAATCAACGACCTTCAAATCACGTTTGTAAGGATGTGCTCCTGCTGCTGGAAATATTTCATCGTTCTTTCCCCATACAATCAATGTTGGTGGTTGGTGCTTGCGCAAGTAGGCTTGCCATTCTGGATACAGCGGCGGATTTGTGCCGTAGCTGTAAAACATTTCCAGTTGTATTTCCTGATTACCTGCGCGGTCTAGTAATGGCTGGACGTGACCCCATGTGTCTGGACTAATAGCTTCTGTGTTACGAACGCCATTTGTGTACTGCCATTTTGTTGCGCCAGGTGTAACCAGAAAACGTAAGGCATCTTCATTACTCATGTTTGGATTTTTGTATGCATTCTTAACGTTTATCCAAAAATCATTATCAAGGCCTTTATTAATTGCTTTACGATCTTTCCAATAGGCTTGAATAGGTTCCCAGAAATTATTGTTAATCCCTTCAACATAAGCATTACCATTTTGAATGATCAGACCATCAACACGTTCCGGGTGTTTTGTGGCGATACGAAAACCGATTGGCGCACCATAGTCCATCAGATACAAACTGTACGTTTTGAGTTCAATCTTCTCGATAAACTGATCAACAATATCGGCTACGTTGTTAAAGCTGTATTCAAACTCATGCACACTTGGCATCGAACTCTGTCCGTAACCAGGGTAGTCCGGTGCGACAAGATGATATTGATCAGCCAGCAATGGGATCAAATCACGGAACATATGTGATGACGTTGGGAAACCGTGTAACAACAATAGAGTAGGTTTGTTGGGGTTACCTGCTTCGCGATAAAAAATATTCAGACCATCAATTTCGACGGTCTTGTACCTGATATCATTGTCTTGCTCGGCTGCATTTGCTGCAAACCCGATATTCATTAAAAGACTAAAAACGACAGCTGTGACGATATTTCGTGTTTGTTTTTTCATTTTAACTCTCCCTTATTGATTGCATATACCCGAATGGGTGGCTTCGGGAGTAACAATAGGCTTTCATTATATTAATAAAAAGCATATATTATTGATAATCATCATTCATTATATGAATAGTATTTATGACCCTGGATCAACTCAAAGTACTCTGTACGATAATTGAAACGGGCAGTTTCAGTGCCGCAGCTGAAAAATTAAACCGAGTACAATCAGCGGTAAGTATTGCGATCAAAAAGTTGGAGGAATCACTGGATATCAAGATCTTTGACCGTGATGCATACAGACCGCAATTGACCGAGGCGGGGATTGAGATTCATCGGCAGGCCTTAACGATTCTTAAACAGACCGATTTTTTAAATTATACCGCCGAACAATTAGCCATTGGTGAAGAATCCGAGATTACGATTGCTATTGATGGCATATGTCCATTAGAGCTAATAACAAAGAATTTAAAATGTTTTAAAGACGAACATCCTCATGTGCGTATACAACTTTTTATTGAATACCTTGGTAGTCTGGAAAGGTTAAGTCAGGGGACAATCGATATCGCTTTTACTCAAGTATTAGAATGGCCGACATGGATCGATGCGATTCCTTTGATTGAGATTCCCTATGTTCCAGTAGTGGCTGCAGATCATGTTCTGACAGTTGATAGTACTCACCCAAAGCAAAATCTTGCACAACATACCCAAATAGTGGTTAGTAGTACGCAACAATCAGCGTTATCCGTTAATGTTATGCAAGACGCAACAATATGGCATGTTGGTGATTTTGATTCCAAGCGGCAATTGATCAAGGAAGGTTTGGGTTGGGGTTATATGCCACAACATATGATTGACACCGATCTTGAAGAGAACAAACTGGTGATATTGAATCTGGGACAAGGAAGTAAGAAGATTAAAGAGAAGTTACGCCGAGTCGAAAATACAGTCATAACGCATCAATTGTATATTGTTCGGCGCAACGACAGGCCTATCGGTCCATTGGCCTCCCGATTCTGGAATTTATTCGAAGAGAGTACTAACTAGTATCAATAATATAAACGAGCTTTAGCCTGGGGGTGTTTATGTTTAGAGTATTTGCATCGTTGTATGGCGTCGTTAGCTACATTGTCTTTTTTCTTTCCTTTCTCTATGCCATCGGGTTTGTTGGTAATCTGTTTGTTCCTAAAACGATAGACTCCGGTGATGTTGCTCCGATAGTCCCGTCTTTAATCATCAATGTCGTGCTGCTTGGATTGTTTGCAATTCCGCATAGTGTCATGGCACGGCCGGCATTTAAGCAATGGTTCACTCGATATATTCCTGCAGTCATCGAACGCAGTACCTATGTCCTGCTCTCCAGTTTGTTATTGTTTTTACTTTACTGGCAATGGCAACCGATGCCGGGCATTATCTGGAATGTAGAATCATCAGTTGGTAGTATGATTTTAACAGGCATTTTCTGGTTTGGATGGTTAGTTGTTTTGTTATCTACATTTATGATCAATCATTTTGACCTGTTTGGTTTGCGTCAGGTCTATATTAACTTTAAAGGCCGTGAATACAGTCATTTGGAATTCAGGGTTGTCGGATTATATAAGTTATGTCGGCATCCGATCATGTTAGGTTTTATCATTGCTTTTTGGGCAACGCCAACTATGACAACCGGGCATTTATTATTCGCTGTCGCGACAACGGCGTATATCTTTATCGCCCTGCAGTTCGAAGAGCGTGATCTAATTTCATTTTTCGGTGATGCGTACAAGAGTTATAAGGAAAAGGTGCCAATGGTGTTTCCATATAAGTGGTAACTGATTATAGGTAAGCTATTTCAAGTATTGTCTAACGTAGACGTGTTATAAGATGTGGTATTAGTCCTAACATGAAAAATAATGATGTCTTCAGAATTACTTGATCTCTTTAATGCAAATAGCGGTATTGTCTGTTGTGTAGGCGCAGGTGGTAAGAAGACAACCATGTTTCAGTTAGCGAAAGCACATGGAGGTCGTGTCGGTATTACAGCGACGGCACACATTGAATACTTCCCTAAAACACTGAATGCCACAAACTATATCGGGCTTGAAGAGGATATATTAAAAGCTATACAGCATGATACTTCATCACGTGCCATTGCCTTTGCAAAACCATCAGAGAGATTTGGACGACGCGCGGGTATTAGCGTGGACTTGTTGCAGACGATTAAGGAGCAAAACCATTTTCAGTTGATCCTGGTCAAAGCCGATGGTGCACGCGGAAGACTGGTGAAGGCACCTGCTGAACATGAGCCGGCTATGCCTGAATTTGCCAATACGCTCATACCAATAGTTTCTGCCAAGGTATTTGGTTTGCCCTTAACGGAAAAAATAGCACATCGTGTTGAGCGTATATCGAAGCTTACCGGATTAGATGAGCATGAAGAAATAAGGCCGGAACATATTGCCAGATTAATGTCCTCTACCGAAGGGTCGTTAAAAAATGTGGGTACAGCAAAAGTAATCCCGTTAATCAATATGGTTGATTATGTGGAGCAAGAAACATTAGCGAGGGAAGCTGCAAAAATTGCGCTTACTATGACCGATAGATTCGATAGTGTGGTATTGGCTGCAATGAA
The DNA here is from genome assembly GCA_041600575.1 of Gammaproteobacteria bacterium. Classification (GTDB taxonomy): domain Bacteria; phylum Pseudomonadota; class Gammaproteobacteria; order Eutrophobiales; family Eutrophobiaceae; genus UBA7359. The sequence goes on from JBFIJV010000011.1 coordinate 4,202, forward strand.
ACAAGAACAGCCCATCGTTGATGTTATAAGCAGATAAAAACCGGCCTATTGCTTATTCAAATATTCGCTCAGAATATCGGGAGGAATAGTATTAATATCAATCCCCCAGACTACCGGCAAGTAATAGGTGACAAATAACGTGATTAAAATCAGGCCAATCAGGTTAATCCAGATCCCTGTTCTGGCCATTTGACTAATGTTCACATAACGACTACTGAAGACAATAGCATTTGGTGGTGTTGCAACGGGCAACATAAATGCAAAGGAAGCGGCCAGAGCGACGGCAATCATTAACGAATAAGGATGTATATGTAGTGCAATCGCCATTGCAGCAATAATCGGTAATATCATTGATGCCGTAGCGGTATTAGACGTAATTTCGGTCAGGAAGATGACGACGGTTGTTACAACGGCAACAATGAGTATCAGATTGGTGCCCTGAAGTATATTTAACTGTTCTGCAATAGCCAGTGTTAAGCCGCTATCATTGAAACCTTTAGCGAGTGCAAAGCCACCACCAAATAATATTAATATGTCCCAGGGAATCTTAAGCGCCGTTTGCCAATCGAGCAGGAATTCATTTTTTTTGAGATTGGAAGGAATAATGAATAGCAACAGTGCCCCGCCCATCGCAATAGTCGAGTCTTTTACCTGGCTGAACTCTTCTGCATCTACCAGACCTCTCAGTATCCATAATAGTGCGACAGTTAAAAATACAAATAGAACATATTTTTCTTCTCTGGACATTAGCCCTAATTCTTTTAGCTCACGTTGTATTGTTACTTTGCCGCCCGGTAAATTATCAATTTCACCGGGGTAAGCTATATGTGTCAGGTAATACCAGGTAACGATCAACATTATAATTGACAGGGGTAATGCAAATAACATCCAGTTTAAAAAGCTGATACTTTGTCCGAACTGACTTTCAATGATGCCAGCGAGAATGGCATTGGGTGGTGTACCTATCAAGGTAGCGATACCACCAATGGAAGCGGCGTAGGCTATACCCAGCATCAGTGCAATACCAAAATGAAAATGTTCCGGTTTGGTATTTATATCCAGTTCAGGATCAGAATCAATTCCATAGACAACTTGTTTTAATACAGCAAACCCAATCGTCAGCATCATCATTGTTGCTGCCGTATTACTTATCCACATTGATAAGCCTGCTGATGACAGCATGAACCCAAGAATAATACGATTGGGAGATGTCCCAACGAACTTAATCGTATATAAGGCAATGCGGCGATGCAGGTTCCATTTCTCAATAGTGACAGCGATTAGGAAACCGCCAAGAAAAAGATAAATAAGATGGTGGGCATAGGACTGTGTAACCTGGCTGCCATCCATGACACCAAGAGCGGGGAATAGCAATATTGGTAATAAAGCTGTTGCAGGTATTGGTATAGCTTCACTAATCCACCAAATAGCCATTAAAACGGCGACGGCTAATACATGTAGTGCTTCCGGTCTTGTATGCTCAGGCGTTGGTATTAAAAGTATTATACAAAATAAAATTAAACCACTACCCAGCCCTATAGATTTTTTATTCAGCATATTTGAACATCATCAGAATTTGTAAAGAGCGGAGAACTGTAATCGATCCAGATGTCCATCGTTGCCATTTTCCAGTTCACGAAAACCATGTAACCATTCCAAACCAACAGTGAATTTTTGTATTGGACTCCATAATAGATTTACATGTGAAGATGTAAACAGTTTATTGGCTGTCTGCGGGACTATGCTGGCATCCTGGTTGGCGTGACCAGCGCCAAAGACCAATGAAGTACGTAATGTAGTTGTCCACCAATGTTGATATGCAATGTGAGCACTTAGAATTTCTATCAGGTTTATCTTACCAGTATTGTCGATCGCTGCATCGTTAAATGCATTAAATGACACGTATTTACCAAGTACGTTGCCATAGGAAATAGTAAATCGCAGGTTGTCTTGTTTGGGGAAATAGATTTTCCCCGACGCACTAAACGCAGCGCCCCATTTTTTGTCATTAACACCTGATATAATTCTGTGGTTAGCATTAATCTCTCGAAGCATAATTGCAGCAGAAATATTGCCCCACGTCTCTGAGAATTCAATTTTACCAATAATATCAGGCAGCTGATCGTCATTCACCTGGAAGCTGCTGCCGATTGCTGAAGTAAAACTCGACTCCCCTTTTTCCAACGCAAGAAAGGTTTCACCCCATGAGGTCGGGATATTGTAACGAATTAATTCGTGTCGAATGAGCAAGTTACCTACAGGACCGTTGGCATCATTGATCTCCGGGAAAGCAGATAAATTAGCGAAAGTAGTATACGTTTTTCCAATGGTGATATTTTTAAAAGAACTATACAGATGCCTCATTCTTGGTTCATTAGCGATATGCGTACGACCCAGCGAATCTTTTTTTGTATCGAAGAAATCAAATTCAATATAGGTGGATAGTGCATCGTTAGCTAAAGGCAAAGTAAGCGTTGCCCAGACACGACTCTCACGAAGGTTAGCATCAAAACTGTTTCTGCCAGTATTTCCTATAGGAATACTACCGGGAGAGAACGCTAGATCAGATTTACTGGTTCTTATGCCACCGACGCCGTCAGCATTATAAATAGCATCAACTTTTAATCTGCCACCTAAAGTTAAATCCATAGGACCGGCATGTTCAGCTTCTACCGTCAGTGAAATTAAAAACAAAACGATTATAAAAATATTTTTGGTGTAGATCGATTTTATATTCATGCCGGAATATAATTATTATTCTTCACGAAATAACGTATGGCAGGTGTTGCAGGTATTTTGTAGTTTTAAATAAGCGGCATCTATTTCATCCTGATGATTATTTTCGATGGCTTTTTCTAACTCTCCAGATATGTTCTGCAGTTGCTTAGCCATAGCGTTGAATGCCAGTTGACTCTCGTTGTCCATGTTCTTGAAAGATGGTATGTTTGGCAGGTTCGATGCTATATTGGCCAGAGCAGCCGCTTCATTTACAAGTAGTTCTATCTGTTTTCTATTTATTTTTCGTAACTCTAACTCTGTATATTCACGTTCATAAACAAGTGAATTCAGTTGCCGCATAATATTTCTTATCTCATCACTGTGTATCGCCTGCAATAATGTTTTTCCTGTCTCTAACTTTTTTTCGTCATCGTTTGCAAACAATAAGGTGTTTGCAGCGATGATCAGTACCAGCATGAGAAATAATTTGTAGTAGTGCATTATTTTTTCTTGATAAGAATTAATGGAATAATTATAGGCAACTAACTATTAGTTTTCTTGATCTAAAACAAAAAATGTCATGACTTAAGCATTATGTAATAAGCTGTTTGTTTTGGCTTTATAAATAAAATTACACTGAAATAATGCTATTATAAATGTAAGATAAAATGAAATTTAATTAAAACGCATTTGATTTTTAGTAACTACGGGTGAGACAACTACAAGTAGTTGTATACAAGAAAGAGTAATAAATGAAATTTATAAAAGACTTTTTCAAGCTAGAAGCCGCCAGTGGAATTATTATTGTGTTTGCGGCTATTTCAGCCCTGATAATTGCAAACTCACCCTATTGGATTAGCTATGGTTTATTTCTGGACTTCCCCGTTGAATTTCGAGCAGGCACTTTATTCATAGAAAAACCGTTATTTCTATGGATAAATGATGGATTAATGACTGTTTTTTTCTTCCTGGTCGGCCTGGAATTAAAACGTGAAGTCATGGAAGGCGAATTATCTGTGTCCACTAATCTTGTGTTGCCTGTGCTAGGCGCTATCGGTGGGATCATTGTTCCAGTCCTAATATATATAGGAATAAACTGGTCTGATGAAATTGCCATTAGAGGCTGGGCAATTCCGGCAGCTACTGATATGGCTCTCGTGCTGGGTGTTTTATCTTTGCTTGGCAATCGTGTTTCAACACAGCTTAAAATCTTTCTGGTGTCGATCACATTAATAGATGATATTGCTGCAGCTATAATTATTGTTTTGTTTTATACCGAAGCATTGTCATCGAATTATTTTTTCATCGCATTGTCATTGATGCCAGTGCTATATATTTTAAATCGATTGAATGTTGTTAATATTATTCCGTACTTTCTGGTTGGTATTGTGCTTTGGGTGGTTGTGCTTAAATCGGGCATACATGAAGCGTTAGCCGGATTGATACTTGCGTTGTTTATTCCCTTAAAATCGAAAAGGAACTCAAGGCGTTCACCGCTCAAGGAACTTGAGCATGATCTGCACCCGATTGTTGCTTTTGGTGTTTTACCACTATTTGCCTTTGCTAATGCCGGGGTATCACTGCAAGGTATCGATCTTGAGTTTATTTTGCATCCGGTTTCACTGGGCATTGCTGCTGGACTATTTGTCGGAAAGCAGTTAGGTGTTTTCAGTTTTTGTTGGGTCGCATTGAAGTCAGGCTTTGTGTCTTTGCCGAGTGGTATTAATTTGATACATTTGTATGGAGTTTCTTTACTATGCGGTCTTGGTTTTAGCCGCGGCTTTTTTATAAGCTCACTCGCTTTTAGAGATACGGATATGATTTTGCCGTTTGATGAACGATTAGGGATAATTATGGGGACAGTACTCTCAGGTATATGCGGTTATCTGGTTTTATATTGGAGTACCAAAAACAGAAGGGATCAAACAAAAAAAGTTATTCATCAATAGAACATCAATGTTTGGTTTAATTAAAAAAACTTCTTAATTGCATCTTATCTTTTGCTTTGATGTATCACAAAAATGCAGGTTACTAACACAGGTTAATAAATGAATTTATTAAAAGATTTTTTCAAGTTGGAAGCAGCGAGTGGGATTATCCTTTTCTTTGCCGCCGTATTAGCCATGATTATGGCAAACTCGTCGCTGGACTATATTTATGGATTGTTTTTAGAGCTTCCTGTTGAAATCAGAATAGGCCCACTACTGATCGCGAAACCATTATTGCTATGGATTAATGATGGTTTGATGGCGGTTTTTTTCTTTCTGGTAGGGCTTGAACTGAAGCGTGAAATCATGGACGGTGAATTATCCAGTCCGAGTAATATTGTTTTGCCAGCGATGGGTGCATTGGGTGGCATGCTTATACCGGCACTAATATATTCCTGGATAAACTGGGGCGATGAAATTGCAATTCAGGGCTGGGCCATTCCGGCAGCGACGGATATTGCTTTTGCCCTTGGCATATTGCTACTGCTTGGCGATCGTATTTCAACCAGCCTGAAGGTTTTTCTGGTCTCCATAGCCATTATGGATGATATCGGCGCGATTGTTATTATTGCTTTGTTTTATACCAGTGATTTATCGTTAAATTCATTGTTAGTCGGGTTAGCCTGTTTGCCGATACTTTATATTTTGAACCGGAAAAATGTAATTGGTGTGACGCCCTATATTTTTATCGGTCTTGTTATATGGACAGCCGTCCTTAAGTCCGGGGTTCATGCAACCTTGGCGGGTGTCATTGTCGCGTTTTTTATTCCGATGCGATCTAATGAAAATCCCGAGCGTTCACCGCTTAAAGAACTCGAACACGATTTGCATACCGTGGTTGCCTATGTGGTGTTACCTGTTTTTGCCTTTGCCAATGCAGGCATTTCTTTGGAAGGAATTGGCATCGATTATATTTTACATCCGGTGCCTTTAGGTATTGCAGCGGGATTATTCATTGGTAAACAACTGGGTGTCTTTGGCTTTTGTTGGTTAGGTTTAAAACTTGGTATCGCATCACTGCCCAAGGGTGTCGATTTAGTGCAGTTGTATGGTGTCGCACTATTATGTGGCGTTGGCTTTACGATGAGTCTGTTTATCGGTTCGCTCGCTTTTGAAGAAACAGATGTCAACTTGCTGTTTGATGATCGTTTGGGAATTATAATCGGTTCCTTGCTCTCTGGTATTGCAGGTTATCTGGTATTAAATTGGCGTATCAAAAAGACGCGATCGTGATAAAGTTCTTAAAGCATATATTTGAATTTTTTCAAAAGAGAGTACAGGTTTTAATTTCAGTAATCGATACTTTGATCCCAGTATGGATTATCGCCAAAGTACTCGATTAGAAAGTCAATAAACACTCGTGTGCGCTGTGACAGGTAACGCGTTTGTGGATAGACAGCGTAGGCATTCTTTGACGGCAAGTTAAAGCCTGATAATACAGTCACTAAATCACCCGTCGCTATAGCTTTCCATGAAATAAAAGTAGGGCTGGCTACGATTCCATGTCCGGCAATGGCCATGTCTTTTAAAAAATCACCATTGTTCGCAATAATATCTGCAGACACATTAACGGTATGCTGCTTTCCTTTTTTATCGATTAGTTTCCACTGTGATTTTCCAGAGACATTATATTGAAGCAAGCGATGATTTTTTAAATCATCGGGCTGTTTAGGTATGCCATATTGATTCAAATATTCGGGGCTGGCGCATAAATTGAATTTAATCGGTGAAATTTTTCGAGCTATTAAATTTGAATCTTGTAAGTCTGCTATACGAAAAGCAAGATCGACTCCTTCTTCAATCAGATCGATGCGTCGATCAGAAAAATTAACATTGATACTAAGTTCCGGGTTTTGCTTTATGAATATATCTATGGCTTTGGACAAGTGGTAGAGGCCAAATGATAAAGGTGCTGCCAGGTTTATTGAACCTGATAATGCGATATTAGAGTCAGTCGTTAATGTATTTAATTCAATTACATCATCTCTAATCTTTATGGCGCGTTCGTAGTAAGCCTGACCTGCATCAGTCAAACTGGATTTACGTGTGGTGCGGTTTAACAATTTCACGCCGAGACGTGTCTCAAGATCGACCAGGCGTCGACTAATTGCTGATTTTGCTGAACCCATTTGTTCGGCTGCACGCGTTATACCGCCTGCTTCTACCACACGAATGAAAACATTCATGTCTTCCAGTTGGCCCATATCAATAGTTCTTAAAAAGTGAACAATAAGTTCTAATTATTGATGTTTATCTCTAATTTATCAACAGATAAGATCTTTAAAAACCAAACATTAGAGGGGCTCATATGAAAATAATTGCTTTCGCTGCCAGTAATAGCAGGAAATCCATAAATAAAAAATTGGCGACTTATGCAGCATCGTTACTCGATAACGTTGATATCGAAATACTGGATTTGAATGATTATGAGTTGCCATTGTTTAGTGAAGACAAGGAAGCCGAGATAGGCCAGCCGGAAAAAGCGAAAAAGTTTCTAAAGAAAATTGCCGATGGTGATGCGCTGCTTATCTCGTTTGCAGAGCATAATGGATCGTATACAGCGGCCTATAAAAATATATTCGATTGGAGTTCACGGATAAATCCAAAGGTCTTTCAAAATAAACCGATGGCCTTACTTTCGACATCTCCTGGACCTGGCGGTGCGGCAAGTGTATTAACCGCGGCAAAAAATTCAGCACCTTATTTTGACGGCATTGTTAAAGCCGACTTATCAGTACCCAGTTTTTATGAAAACTTTGATTTGGAGCTATCAATTATCAAAAACTCAGAAATAAAAACGCAGTTAGTTAATGTTATGCAAAGTCTTGTTTAAAAATATTGAGAGCGAATAAATGAATTCACAAAGTCGAAATTTAAAAGCAATAATCTCGGGTATCCCGGCATCAGATGGTGACGGTGTTAAGTTGACACGCATTATTGGTTCGCCTGAGCTTAATATGCTCGATCCTTTTTTATTGTTTGATGTGTTTGAATCCGATCAAGCCGAAGATTATATAGGTGGGTTTCCAAGTCATCCGCATCGTGGTTTTGAGACAGTAACGTATTTAACTGCAGGACGATTACGTCATAAAGACAACGCCGGGCATGAAGGCGTTATTGAGGCCGGAGGTGTGCAGTGGATGACTGCAGGCAAAGGCATCGTTCATTCAGAAATGCCTGAACAGGAAAACGGATTACTCTCGGGCTATCAATTGTGGCTCAATCTGCCTGCTGCTGAAAAGATGCAAGTACCTGCTTATCAGGAGTTTTCTACAATTGATATTTCACATGACCGTTTGAGTAATGGTGGCGAGGTGCGAGTAATTGCAGGTGTAACCAATAATGGTATTCGAGGTCCGGTAGTTAATAACTATGTCAATCCTGTGTACATGGATATTAGTTTGCCGCAAGGACAATCATTCGAACAAACTATTAATAAAGAGGACAACACATTTATCTATGTTATTCATGGTGAGTTATCCATCGGTGGAACTGAGAGAAAGCTTGGCAATCATCAGCTTGGGGTTCTGGATGAAGGCGATGGTTTAGTTGTTGTAGCGAATGATGAAAGTCGATTTTTATTAGTATCAGCTAAGCCGTTAAATGAGCCGGTTGCTCGTGGCGGTCCATTTGTCATGAATACCAAGGCAGAAATATTACAAGCATTTGAAGATTTTCAAAATAATCGATTCTAGGAGAAAACAATGGGACTGTTAGTCGAAGGGCAATGGCAGGATAAATGGTATGACACTGAAGAAAATCAAGGACAGTTTGTACGTTCTGCCGCTCAGTTTAGAAATTGGGTAACGGTAGACGGTGCTGCCGGCCCAACTGGCCGATCCGGTTTTAAGGCAGAGGCAGGTCGTTATCATTTATATGTTTCTCTTGCCTGCCCTTGGGCAAATCGCACATTGATCTTTCGAAAGATTAAAGGATTAGAAGAAATAATTTCGCTATCGGTTGTGCACTGGTATATGGGTGAGGATGGTTGGACGTTTGCTGATGGAAACGGAGTAATTGGTGACCCAATTGTTAATGCAAAGTATTTGCGCGAGGTCTATTTGAAAGCAAACAATATATATTCAGGCCGCGTCACTGTGCCTGTTTTATGGGATAAGCAAACAAACACGATTGTTTCTAATGAATCGTCCGAGATTATTCGTATGTTTAACAGTGCATTTGATGGTCTAGGCGCTATTAGTGGTGACTATTATCCTGAGCCATTGCGTGAAGAAATAGATGCACTCAATCAACGTATCTATGAATCAGTAAATAATGGTGTCTATAAAGCGGGGTTTGCTACATCTCAAGCAGCTTATGAAGGGGCATTAATAGCTTTGTTTGAAACATTAGATTGGCTTGAGGAAAAGCTAGAGACAAGTCGTTACTTGCTGGGTAAGCAGATCACTGAAGCAGATTGGCGTCTGTTTACAACATTGATACGTTTTGATCCTGTCTATGTTGGTCATTTTAAAACCAATCTGAAACGCCTGATAGATTACCCGAACCTCTGGGCATATACACGAGATCTATATCAACACGAAGGAATCGCAAAGTTGATCAACATGGATCATATTAAAAAGCATTATTACGGAAGCCATAAGACTATTAATCCGACTGGCATTATACCTTTAGGCCCACTGGTGGATTATAGTGAGCCACATAATCGAACTGAAATTGGAAATCAATAATATTTTGGATAAGGGAACAAATAATCATGAGTAATCCTGTTATAGCAGACAATAAACCAAAAGCAGTTGATGTTAAAAAAAGTGACGAATACTATTATTGCACCTGTGGACGTTCATCAAATCAGCCATTTTGTGATGGTTCACATAAGGACACCTCTTATACACCCAAATTATTTACCCCGGATAAAGATGAAGAAGTCTATTTTTGTCAATGTAAACACAGCGCTAATGCACCATTTTGTGACGGTACACATAAACAATTTTCAGATGCACAGGTTGGAGAGGAGGGTCCGGGAGTAAGTCAAAATATATCTGGTATGCCGATAGCCACACCGACAGCAGAAGAACCTACCGTGACGTTTATTCATCAACTTGCACGTGAGGGATTAAGTAAGCTTGGTCATCATGGTCCAATGACAGCAATGGGTGTGCCTAGAAATGAATTGCCACATTGGGATGATATCCAAATTATGGTTGCTCAGATTGCTAATAAGCCTTTAATGGAAGATCAGGATGTTGTTACGGATCTTGTTATAGGTCCAGAAGCTAAAAAACCTTTAATATTAAAAATTCCCTTGTTTGTATCTGACATGAGTTTTGGGGCATTGTCTGAAGAAGCAAAGATTTCTTTGGCGAAAGGTGCTGAATTGGCAGGAACAGGCATTTGCTCTGGCGAAGGTGGTATGTTACCGGAAGAGCAAGAAAACAATTCGCGATATTTTTACGAACTAGCGAGTGCTGAATTTGGTTTTAAAGAGGAATTACTGACGAATGTTCAGGCCTTTCATTTCAAAGGCGGGCAGGGTGCAAAGACAGGAACAGGCGGTCATCTTCCGGGAAATAAAAATACGGGGAAGATTTCTGAAGTAAGAAATATTCCAGAAGGTGAGCCTGCAATTTCGCCGCCAACCTTTAAAGATTTAAGCTCTGTTGATGATTTTAAAAAGTTTGCGGAGCGTGTTCGAGAAATTTCCGGTGGCATCCCAATAGGTTTTAAATTAAGTGCTAATCATATAGAGCAAGATATTCAGTTTGCTCTGGATGCCAGTGCTGATTATATTATTCTAGATGGTCGAGGCGGTGGTACAGGCGCTGCACCTGAGATGTTTCGCAATCATATTAGTGTGCCGACTATCCCTGCTTTGGCACGTGCGCGGCACTATCTCGATAAGCAAGGTGCAAGTGGTAGAGTGACTCTTATTATTACTGGCGGTCTGCGAGTACCTACTGATTTTATTAAGGCGCTTGCATTAGGTGCAGATGGCGTTGCTATAGCGAACAGTGCTATGCAGGCAATCGGGTGTGTTGCCGCAAGGATCTGTAATACAAACAATTGCCCGGCGGGTATCGCGACCCAAAAAAAGGATCTACGACAACGTTTAAATATCGATAAATCATCGCAACAACTGTTTAATTTTTTCCAGGCATCAACTGAGTTAATGCAAGTGATGGCCAGAGCGTGTGGACACACACATTTTAACCAGTTCAATCAAAATGACCTTGCCACTTGGGATTACAATATGTCGCAGCTTTCAGGCATTCGTTATTCTGGATTAAAAAACGATTAAAAAAATACGATGAGCTTAAAAAATACAGCTGACAATTATGGCGTTATTGCCAAGAGTCTACATTGGCTGACAGCATTTCTGTTTTTAGTATCCTATTGTTCTGTTTATTATCGACATTGGTTTACTGAAGAGAAAACACCGGAAAACTGGACTGCGCTGCAATTACACCTTTCTATAGGCGTATCGCTTGCTGTCGTGATACTACTTAGGCTTATTTGGCGGAATATGAATCGAGTGCCTACAGCAGAACCGGGAACTCGGTTTGAGCATATGGCTGCACATGTTGGACACTATGTATTATACGGCATGATGATTAGCATGCCGTTGACTGGCTATATAGGTACCGGGGTTAATACAGAGTTTTACTTTTTATTCGATATCCCAAAGTTTGAAAATACACTGGTCTTTCAAACAGTCGTTGCAGATTGGATGGGATTAAGTTTTAAAGAATTCGAAAAGCCGATAGATTTTTTTCATAAGGATATTATGGGCTCACTGATCGTTTGGTTACTTATCCTCGGTCATATCTCTGCTGCTTTATATCATCACTTTATTAAGCGTGATAGAACCATTATTAAAATGACATCAGGCGGATAACAGCTATTCAGCCATTCGAATCAAAAGCAGCTTTAATTTCATCATACTTCGCATCAATTACATGTACATTTGAATAGCCCATCATCTCAAGTGTATGCGCCGATAAAGAGGCACGACCTCCGCCACCACAATGTAATAGTATCGGGACATCCGGTTCGGCACATAGATTAGTTATTTTCATTTCCAAAAGACCACGTGGAATATTGGTGGAATCTTGAAGTTTGGATTCTTCAGTCTCGGCTGGTTCGCGTACATCAATGATGACTGCATCGTCATGACGGTCATAAAACATTTTTGCAGCGACCGGATCCATGCAGTGGCAATTTGATTTGGCGGATTCAATAAGTTTGCTAACAGGTATAATCATCGAATCTCTCTTTAATATTAATTAATAATCTGATTATCTCTTATACTTTTGATTTGACCAAGCACTGTAAGTATCCTGTTAATAAAATTTAATCAAGTTGATGCAGATCAAGGATAAATGCGGTTTATTTATCTAATATGTAAAACCAATCAGGTGGAAATTCGCCAAAGGGAGAACTCATTATGGTTGAAGCAAAGAAAAAGGTAAGCAAGCAGGAGCCGGTGATCAGTAAAAAATCGATTGCTAAAAAGAAGACAAATACCAAAAAGAAGACCACGCGTAAAAAAACGGCATCGTCACAAGTACGCGCTGCTGAAAACAGTCGTCATGCGTTGGTAGATAGATTAAAGCAAGATCTTAATGCGTCTAAAGACGCACTCAGGCATGCAAAACTTGCCGCTGGTGAAGAATTAAAACTGGCAAGAAAAGCTGCCCAAGACGAAATTGCCGTATTAAAAAATCAACTGAATGTGGCACTCAAACGGGAAAAGCAGTTGCTGAAAATCAGCGAAAAAAAGATCCATAGACTGTTGGTTACGGGTGGAAAATGGGAGAAAAAACAACTGGTCAAGATCAAGAAGGCAACTGAAAAAGCCATAAATAATATAAAGAAAAAATAAACGCCATTTATCTCTTGCTTCGCTGATTAAGGTACGAAAAAGGTATCTCTACCTCACATACTATTCGGGTATGATATTCCTATAGAATTTCAGTAATTAATTCTGAGTGAATATCGTCCTCTATGTTAGTATCATTTCCCTTTAAAAAACATAAAGATAGTTGTTATGTCCAATGAATTAAAAAATGATCGCTTTATTAAAGCACTATTACGTCAACCTGTTGATATGACCCCGGTATGGATGATGCGACAGGCAGGTCGCTATTTACCAGAGTATCGGGCGACGCGTGAAAAAGCGGGTGATTTTGTCACCCTGTGCCAAACACCGGATCTGGCTTGTGAAGTCACTTTGCAGCCATTGGAACGTTACCCTCTGGATGCGGCAATATTATTTTCAGATATTTTGACGATTCCTGACGCAATGGGTCTCGGCTTGCGGTTGATAGAATCTGTTGGTCCAAAATTTGATAATCCAGTTACATCGTTAGCTGATATACAGAATCTGCCTATGCCAGATCCTGAGGAAGAGTTGGGATATGTGATGGATGCTGTGCGATTGATTCGTAGAGAATTGGACGGGAGTGTGCCATTAATCGGTTTTGCTGGTAGTCCGTGGACGCTGGCAACTTATATGATTGAGGGTGGTTCGAGTAAAGATTTTGGCAAGATAAAAAAAATGCTTTATCAAGAACCCGATACGCTTCACTTGTTGCTGAGTCATGTTGCCAAGGCAGTTAGCCTGTATTTGAACGCGCAGATTAATGCGGGTGCCCAGGCCATTATGATTTTTGATACCTGGGGCGGGGTGTTAACAACTCCGGCTTACCATGCATTCTCACTTGCCTATATGAAACAAATCCTTGCTGAGCTAAAACGCGAACACGAAGGCTGTAAAATCCCGGTTGTCCTGTTTACCAAAGGTGCGGGCTGCTGGATTGAAGATATCGCTGGCACGGGATGCGAGGCTGTTGGGCTTGATTGGATGCAGGATATCGGTCAAGTTCGAAAGAAGATAGGCGATCGTGTTGCCTTGCAAGGGAATATGGATCCGGCAATTCTAAAGTCTAACCCTGAAGCAATAAGAACTGAAGTAGCCTACATACTCGAACGCTATGGTAAAGGTAACGGACATGTTTTTAATTTAGGACATGGCATAACGCCGGATATTGATCCGGAGAATGCCGGCGTGTTTATCAATGCGGTACACGAGTTAAGTAAACAGTATCACGTATAAGGTTAAAAATGAGAAAGCCAGGTTTTAAGGTGTACGGGAATGAGTGATAAGCCTGTTTGGTCTGATCTGTTTAATATGTCGCGCCTCAAATTGATTTTAAAAGGATTTTGTGTCGGTTCAGCTGATGTTGTTCCCGGTGTGAGTGGCGGAACAATGGCCTTTATTCTTGGTATCTACCCACAACTCATTGACGCGATAAAATCATTCGATAGTGAATGGCTGAGAATGATCCTTTCTTTTAATGTTAAGGGCATGATTAATCGTCCTCACTTTGGATTTTTAATTCCACTAGGCGTAGGCGCTGTTAGTGCTTTACTCTTTTTTACCCGCATAGTGTCGTTACCGACTTTAATTCGGACGCAACCTGAAATTATCTACGGTTTATTTTTTGGTCTGGTATTGGGCTCTATAGTTTTACTGTTCCGTCATCTTGGAATGCACTTATTATTAAGCCGTTCCTTATTTTTGCTATTGGGTATTCTATTTGGCGGCTTTGTGGTGACGATGGTGCCTGCATCGACTCCGGATGATAGCTGGTTTATTTTCTTATGCGGTGCAATCGCCATCTCCGCGATGATACTACCGGGAATATCGGGTTCTTTTATATTGTTGATGTTGAAGAAATATGCCTACATTTTTAATGCAATAGGACATTTTGATTTTTCAATTATAGTGCCATTTGTATTTGGCATTATTACCGGAATAGTTTTGTTTAGTCGTGTCCTTTCATACCTGTTAAAAAGATTTTACCAACATACGATCTTGTTCATCACAGGTTTATTGATTTCATCTATATACGTCATCTGGCCGTTCCAGGTACGTCTATATGAAATAATTCGGCATAAGGAAAGACTTGTTTCATCAACGCCCTATATTCCCGAGTCATTTACTAGCCAGGTATTTTATTCAATGCTGATGATGTTAATCGGTTTAGCATTGGTGATATTACTTGATCGAAAATCTGGAGATACAGCTATAATTAAAAACTAGGCTTTGCGCGTCTTTTGAACTTGGTATACATTGTTACTAAGAGGAATAGCTATGCCATTATCTGAAGTTATTTTGGTTGTAATGGGTCTGTTAACAGTTGCAATGATTGCAGCGGCTATCTGCAAAAACATTCCTGTGCCTTATACTGTCTTTCTGGTTATTCTTGGCATTATTCTCGGTTCTATCGCTCGTCATAATCATGAGTTTGAATTACTACTTGAATTTCAATTAACACCGGATCTGGTGTTATTTCTGTTTTTACCAGCGTTAATTTTTGAATCCGCATTGAATCTGGATGCGCGCTTATTAATGAAAGATATTGCGCCGGTGCTAGTGTTGGCGATTCCGGCCATGCTTATATCAGCCGGCATTATTGGCATAGGTCTTTGGATGATTCAGGATTTTAATGTTTTTCATGCGCTATTATTTGGTGCCCTGATTTCTGCGACCGACCCGGTAGCAGTTATTGCCTTGTTTAAAGAATTAGGCGCACCACAACGATTAACTGTATTAGTTGAAGGTGAGTCGTTATTAAATGATGCTACAGCGATTGTTTTCTTTAATATTATTCTTGGACTGGCCATCACCGAACAATTTACAACCTCCGATGCTGGTTTTGCAGTATTCGAATTCTTCCGGGTGTTTTTTGGTGGTTTATTTATTGGTGCAATAATCGGCATTATATTAAGTGAATTGCTTTATAGAATTCGTGCAGGGATCAGTTTATATCTAATTATGTCGATAGTTTTGGCATACAGTAGTTTTGCGATTGCAGAACATATCATGCATGTCTCTGGAGTTATGGCGGTAGTCGCCGCAGCCATCACTCTGGGAATTTTCGGTGTTAGTCGAGTTCCTCAAAGCGAAAGAGAAACAGTAGATGAAACGTGGGATGTCCTCGCATTAATTTGTAATTCGTTATTATTTTTGCTGGTTGGATTATCCGTCGATCTATCTCAACTTTTTTCTCATATTGATAGTATAGTTGTTGCTATTGTCCTTGTTCTGGGCGCGCGTGCTGCAGGCATTTACAGTATGGTGCCAGCTACAATTAAAATGTTTAAATTGCCTCATGTCTCGATGGGTGAACGTCACATTATGTGGTGGGGTGGTTTGAAAGGTGGTCTGGCAATAGCCATTGTGCTCTCTATTCCACTTGATATGCCGGGCCGTGAATCAATTCTTTATATAACACTTGGTGTTGTATTATTTTCATTATTAATAAATGCCTCTACTATCAGACCATTAATGAAAAAGCTGGGCTTTGATAAGTTTACGGGGGAAGAGGTTGCTGAATTGAAGCATGGTTTAATTCAATCACAACAAAACTCCAATGAAATACTGGAGTCCTTTTATAAAGCAAATTTAATTTCTCGAAGTACACTACAACTAATTCAGAAAAAGACACAAAAAGTTTTCACTATCGATCAGGAAGCATCGGATCATTTTATAGAAGCTCGCCATATATATATAACAGCTTTGCGTATTGAGATGCATGAATTAAAAAATCTTTATGATATTGGATTTTTGCAATATTACACTTACCTGAACATAAAAAACTCCTTGCAACGGGATCGTGAAAGCTGGTCTATGGATGCCATGATCGATTCAACGACCGGTGATGAAAGCAAACCGAATCTATTTGTTCGCCTCGAAAATACATTAATAAAACAATTGCGTGAACTTGATTTTGCAGCCGGTATATTAGCTCGCTATCAGTACCTTCGATTTTCGCAGAGTTTACAACGTGATATTGCCGGGGTGCTTATCTGTGAAAAAGTAATTGAACAAATTAGTAATATTGAGGATTTTGAAGCTAATCTCAAAAAGAACGTTATAGATAAGTATCGGCAGCGTTCATTGAAGCGAAAACTAAGATTGGAGAAGATTGCCGAGGATTTCCCCGAATTTTATTTACGCTTTGAAACAAGATTATTTGAAAAAGTGGCGTTAGTAACCGCTGAGTTTTTTACGGAAGAGGCACACCATAATGGTGAAATCGGTTCCAAGGTGTTTACAAATATAGAAAGGCGTATTCATGCTGCAATCGATGCTTTACAACCTATTTCTGATCCAGCGCCTAAATTAAAGCCACACGATTTGATCGGCATGGTGCCCTTATTAAAAGGGCTATCAAATGAATTATTGGAACGTTTATCAAATCATGCAAAGGCGATGACATTCCTTGCAGATGATCAAATAATTGGTGAGGGTGAGAAGGGTGACTCACTTTACATTATTACTCATGGCCTGGTCTCTGTTTACAAGGTTGGACATGAAGATACGCCGATTGCTGAATTACGCGACGGTGATTTTTTTGGTGAAATGGCATTGCTAGGTACACAAGTCAGAACGGCAAATGTAAAATCGGTAAAACCAACAACATTATTACGTTTAAGTCGTAAGGACGTGTTGTCGATGGCTGAGAACGAACCGGAATTAAAAGCACGGCTTGAACAGGCAAGCTCGGCTAGACAGGCTGTTGAGTCTTAGTCAGAGCTCCTTTACGAGTTAATATAAAACATAAAAGCAGGATCAAGCAGCCAATAATAATTATTGGTCCATTACCGAATCGACTATAAAGGGTCTCTCCATCGAACAACTTTACTGTTGCAGCTAAAGCATGCGGTTCAAACTGTGGTGATTTGGAAACTATTTTTCCCTTGTTGTTAATGATTGCTGATATTCCAGTATTGGTTGAACGTAACAGATAGCGACCATTCTCAATAGCACGCATTCTTGCTATTTGTAAGTGTTGATGAGGGGCAAAAGAATCACCAAACCATGCATCATTACTCACATTAATTAATATATTCGCATCGGGTAGTGCCTTTCTTATTTCAGAACCATAGGCATCTTCGTAACAAATGCTCATTCCAAAAACACCTTTGTTTGTTTTAAATAGTTTTTGATCCAGATCACCAGGTGAAAAATCTGACATGGGTATTTTCAGAAACTGTAATACTTCGCCTAATATAGATTTTAATGGCA
>JBFIJV010000012.1:0-21625 GCA_041600575.1 Gammaproteobacteria bacterium
CAACAACGGTATCAAATGACTCAATGGATCTTCGTCTTCGTTTCTATTTCGGAATTCCTTAACCAATTCTACTTGCTCCATGCCTGCTTGATAGAGAACGGGGGAACGACGACTGAGTTTACGGCTGAAACGTTTGAAGCGTTCGCAGAGTAGTTCTTCACCGGTAATCTTTAACACCATCTCTACTGATAAATTGTATTCATTAACAATCATATTGAAAACGGTTTCGCGTAGTTTTTCATCTTCAACCAGTTTTGAATATGATTCTGAAACTTCCAGATCAACCAGCGACAAGGTCTTTTCGGCTTCGTCGATGATCAGGCGAAACAGACGCGTTTCGTTAAACATCTTAATGATTAACTGTTCGCCTTTTTCACCGTGTTCATCAATGTATTGTTTTATTGCTGTACCCACACCATACCAACCGGGAACGAGGTGTCGATTTTGGGTCCAGGCAAATACCCAGGGGATAGCTCTGAGATCACTCAGCGACTTGGCACCAAAACGTCTGGCTGGTCGCGAGCCGATGTTCATCTTTGCGAGTTCCTCTACCGGACTCGCAGCACTGTAGTAATCAACCAGACTATCTGTTTCTGCCAGTTCACGGTATTTTTTAAACGCGAGTTCAGACAAACGTTCCATCGCTTTATCAAAATCCGGATTCGGTTTTAATGCGTCTTCATCTAATGACTTCAAGGTATGTTCAAACACACTCGCGGCCAGCAGTTCCATCTGGTATTGCGCGGTACCTTCGTTGGCATACTTGGAGGACACCACTTCACCTTGTTCGGTGATACGCATTTGTCCGTGAATTGAACCTGCCGGTTGTGCGGCAATTGCATGACCGGTGGGTGCACCACCACGACTGACAGAACCACCCCTACCGTGAAAGAAGGAGAGTGGAATGCCCGCTTCCTGCCCTGTTTTAGTGAGGCTGGTTTGCGCCTTGGTCAATTCCCAGTTGGCCGTAAAGTAACCGCCGTCTTTATTAGAATCAGAATAACCAATCATGACTTCCTGAACACCGGTTTGATGTTTGATCGATTGCTTGATGAGCGGAATGCTTAATAACTCTGCCATCATCTCCGGTGCGCGTTGTAAGTCATCAATTGTTTCAAACAACGGAACGATCGGTAAACGACTGAAGGTTTCACCCTCTTCAACATTAAACAAGCCAGAGTATTTCGCCAGCAGGTAAACACCAAGCAGATCGCTAACAGATTGCGTCATAGACAAAATAAAGTGACCGAATGCTTCGCGGTCCAGTTGATCCATCATCTTGGCAGACATCTGAAATAAACCCAGGGTTGATGCTGAAGACTTATCCAGATTCGAAAAGGTGGGTAACTTTTCCAGTGGCTTACCCAGTTCCTCTATTAACCAGGCCTTCCATTCATCGCTGCGTGGGTCAGGATTGGTATCATGTCCATGAATTGCTTTATAGATAGAAACGAGTGTGTTGTTGATCGTTGTTGAGTTCTCACGCAGATCAAGTCGCACAGTACGAAAACGAAACGCCTCTGCTTCCTGCAACAACGGTAATATGTAGGTACGCGCCAGATGCTTACAGTCCGCATCTCTTAAACCAAACATTAATTGTCTAAGATGTTTAATATATTCATCTGCATCAATATAACGGATTGCACTGTGGTGACCTTCCTTATCATTTTCCACTGTGCCACGTAACTTGATTAGCATACAGGTTAGAAATTGACGGAATACTTCGCCCGGATTTCTGGTCGTAACGTGCTCGAGTTCATCAATGCCTTGAAGTATCATTTCCAGATTTTTTACAAAGGTGTCTGACAAATGAATATTTTCCTTGGACACACTCAGCTTATGTACCAGATCTTCCATGCGCTTGATGTAATGCAACAATACCATCTGTCGATTTTTAAGTAAGGTATCTCTGGTTACATCATTCGTGACAAACGGATTACCATCGCGATCACCACCGATCCATGAACCAAATTGAAAGAAGGGTTTAATCGAAAAATCATTTTCAGGATAACTTTGTTTCAGCGCCCATTTTAATTTTTCATGGGTTTCCGGAATTCGTTCATATAAAGATTGCTCGAAAAAATGTAAACCCCAGGTAACTTCCTGTGCAACAGAAGGTTTCTCCAGACGCAATTCACCGGTTAACCAAAGCAGATCGATTTCATTACGCAACGCATCAATAAATTTTTGACGTTCGCGAGGTGTCCAGCGAGAACCTTCCAACCGATACAACAACACATAAATACGGCGATGTATCTCCAACACGGTAACGCGTTTAGCCTCAGTCGGATGCGCCGTTAAGGTAGGACGAATATGGGCAACATCTAATAAACTCTGAACCTCTTCTCTGCTAACGCCAGCTTGATGCGCCTGTTTAAAAACATTAGCGAAAGTACCCGGCATGTTTTCCAGACCATATTCCTTCTCGGCCATACGTCGTCGACGCATACCGGTATTTTCTTCCGCGACATTGAGTAACTGAAACCAGATACCCCACGCCTGGAGTATACCCAACAGTAATTTACCATCGCCTGGTGGAATGGCTTGTTCGCCACGGACATAAGGTAATATTTCTTTATGACGATGTTCAATAACCTGAATAAGTTGATCAGTTAAAAGACCAACCACCTCCTTGGCGTATTCTGCTGAAGCGTCGTCTATTGCACTTGTATTAAATTTAGCTTGATCTGGAGACATATAAGATACTACCTACTTAAATATTATAAAGGTATTTCTGAAAATAGTGATTTGCAAGAGCGTCTATTAAGCAACACGGTCACCGGGTTCTTGCCCATCAAAAAATGCTTTCACATTTGCTAATGATCGTAATCCCATCGCCACTCGGGTTTCTGTTGTTGCACTACCCAGATGAGGCAATAAGACTACATTTTCCATCGTCAGCAAGTCTTCTGTTACATTCGGTTCTTTCGCAAACACATCCAGACCTGCACCGGCAATAACACCGTCTTTTAATGCCTGGACCAATGCCGGTTCATCAACCACATCACCACGCGCCGTGTTGATCAGGAAAGCTGATTTTTTCATCATGCCCAAACGTTCTTTGTTAAGAAGGTTAGTATTAGAGCCACCACCCGGACAGTGCAAGGTCACAAAGTCTGAATTTCTTAATACATCTTCAACGGTATCCATTTGCTTGGCACTGTATTTTTCAATCACTTCCGTTGAAGGAGGATATGGATCATAAAAACTGACTTCCATACCGAATCCAAAATGCGCTTTTTGGGCTACGGCTTGTGCAATACGACCGAAACCAATAAAACCGAGCTTCTTGCCGGTTACTTTCGTTGCCAGCATATGTGTTGGACACCAGCCGTGCCATTCTTTATTTCGAACCAGACGTTCACCTTCACCAATGCGACGTGCAACCGACAACAGTAAAACCATTGCGATATCAGCCGTACAATCGGTCAATACTTCAGGCGTATTGGTCACCACAACACCGGCCTTTTTTGCAGCTTCGGTATCGATGTTATTAAAGCCAACACCAAAATTAGACACGATCTTGCACTTGCGATTATCTACGTTGAAGATTTCATCATTGATCTGAAGATCAGATACGGTTGGACAGATAGCATCAGCCGTTTGCATTGCTTGTTTGAGCTCTTCCACAGACATTTTGTGATCGTCTTCATTCAAGACAACATCAAACAATTCTTTTGCCTTGGCCTCGGCTTCTGCCGGCCATTTACGAGTAAGAATAACTTTTGGTTTGCTCACAGGATTACTCCTAAATCTTTAATTAATATTTTCTGTTACAGGTGTCATGTGAAGGGTGATATACCTATCACCCTTCACATGACACAATCATTAGCCTAGTTTAGCTAACACTTCTTGTATAACAGAACCAAACGATGAAGGATTAGGAACAACTGTAACACCACATTCCTGAAGTATTTCCACTTTTTCTGCAGCGCTTTCACCTACAGCAGAAATGATTGCGCCAGCATGACCCATGCGACGACCTTTAGGTGCGGTTAAACCAGCAACATAACCAATGACCGGTTTCGACATATTGTCTCTGGCCCACATTGCTGCATCGACTTCCTGTGGTCCACCAATCTCACCAATTATGACCACCGCTGCGGTGTCAGGATCATTTTCAAAGGCCTCTAGATGATCTCTAAAAGAACTACCATTAATGGGATCACCACCAATACCGATACTGGAAGAAACACCAATACCCAGTTCTTTCATTTGTGAAGCCGCTTCATAGCCCAGAGTACCAGAGCGCCCGACGATACCGACATTGCCCGGAAGATAAATATGACCCGGCATGATGCCCATCATACATTTTCCCGGACTAATAGAACCGGCACAGTTAGGTCCGGTCAACAGCATCTTATCTTCTGCTTTATAACGACGCATATAACGTTTAACGCGGATCATGTCTTGTGATGGAATGCCGTCGGTGATCGCAACACAGTATCGAATACCTGAATCTGCCGCTTCCATAATGCTATCTGCTGCAAACGGTGGCGGCACAAAGATAATACTTGCATCTGCGCCTGTCGCTTCAACGGCATCTTTCATGGTATTAAACACCGGTTTATCCAGATGTTTAGTGCCACCTTTACCCGGTGTAACACCACCAACGATGTTGGTGCCGTATTTGATCATGTCTTCTGCATGAAAAGAACCAATCTGACCGGTAAAACCTTGTACTAAAACTTTTGTATTTTCATTTAAATGAATTGCCATGTTCGTATCCTCCTTACTTACCAGTCGCTTCTTTCCAGGCAGCTACAGCTTTATCTGCAGCCTCTTTTAGTGTGTCTGCCATAATAATGGGTAGACCACTATCGATCAGGATCTTGCGACCCTCTTCGACATTTGTGCCTGATAATCTAACGATCAGAGGGACTTTCAGATCAATTTTCTGAACGGCTTGAACAACACCTTCCGCAATCCAGTCACAACGGTTTATACCCGCGAAGATATTCACCAGAATACATTCAACCTTTTCATCAGAAAGGACGAGATTAAATGCCTTGGTTGTACGTTCGGGTGATGCACCACCACCGATATCTAGAAAGTTTGCGGGTTCACCACCAGCATGCATAATCATGTCCATCGTTGCCATGGCCAGACCCGCACCATTGATAATACAACCAATGTTGCCATCCAGACCGACATAACTCAGACCACGATCTGCTGCACGCATTTCACGTGCATCTTCCTGTGACTTGTCGCGTAACTCTGCAATATTGTGATGACGAAATAGCGCGTTATCATCAAAACCCATCTTGGCATCAACTGCCAGAATGTTGCCTTCTTTGGTAACCACTAAAGGATTAATCTCAACCATGGTAGCATCCAGATCGCGCATCGCACGATAACAGCCAAGAATAGTCGTAACTGCCTGGTTCACCTGGGTCTTATCAAGACCTAATGCAAAAGCAATTTCACGCGCCTGGAACGGCTGCATACCAACTGCGGGTTCAACTGCAATCTTGATAATTGATTCCGGTTTGGTAACGGCGAGTTCTTCGATCTCCATGCCACCTTCAGCAGAGGCCACGACGGTGACACTTTCTTTGGCACGATCCAGTACAAATGCCAGATAGATTTCTCGTTCAATATTACAACCTGCTTCAATATATAAACGATGGCAAATCTTGCCTTGTGGACCGGTTTGATGAGTTACTAATTTTGCGCCAAGTAATTCTTCAGCGGCACTTGATACTTCTGATTCTGATTTACATACTTTAATCCCACCGGCTTTACCACGTGCGCCGGAGTGAATTTGTGCTTTAACAACCCAGACATCACCACCAATTTCAATCGCACGATAAGCCGCTTGTTCAGGGCTATAAGCGAGTCCACCGGCTGCAATGGGGATACCATACTCTGCGAGAATTTCTTTAGACTGATATTCATGAATATCCATGATTCAACCTCCTGATAAATTTAAATAAGATTCTGTTGTGTTATTTGGCTGCGATTTGATCTGCTTGTGCGATCACATTACGCGCCATACGTTCTGAAGCGATGTCGATCATCTTGCCATCCAGTTGAGCTGCACCTTTACCGGCCTTGGAAGCTTCTTCCAATGCTTCCAGTACGCGGCGTGCGCGTGTTACTTCGGCATCAGGTGGAGACATGACTTCATTCGCCAGTGCAATTTGAGAAGGATGAATAGCCCACTTACCTTCATAACCTAACGCGGCAACACGACGGGCGGCTTCTTTAAAGGCTTCTGCGTCACTAAAGTCACCAAACGGACCATCAATTGCGCGCAGGCCGTAAGCACGACACGCCGTCAACATTTGAACTTGTGCGGCATGCCATTGATCGATTTCAACGCCTTTACATGTGTAATCAGGATTCAGTCCACCTATAACCGTGGTACGTGAACGTAAGCTTGCAGCATAATCAGCAACGCCAAAATGAAATGCTTCCAGACGTTTGCTTGCCTGTGCGATGGTAAACACATTAGCCCCGCCCAGAGCGGTTTCGATTAAACATTCCAGACCAATCTTTTTCTTCAGACCCATCGCTGTTTCAATCTGGGTTACCAGCATATCAACTGCATAGACATCTTCTGCGGTGCCTACTTTAGGAATGAGAATGGTATCGAGGTTGTTACCCGCCTGTTCCAGAATATCAACCACATCGCGATACATATAATGTGTATCCAGACCGTTGATGCGGACAGACATGGTCTTTTTGCCCCAATCAATATCGTTTAAACCTTCAATTATATTTTTGCGTGCCTGCGCCTTGTCATCAGGGACAACAGCATCTTCACAATCGAGAAAAACATAATCTGCATCACTTTTGGCTGCTTTTTCAAACATGCCTGGATTTGAGCCGGGAACGGCTAGTTCACTACGTTGTAGGCGCGGGTGCGCCTGTTCATATTGTGTAAAACTCATAAGTTTTTTACCCTCCGTTTTGCTAACAATCAAAGAAATTCATTAGCAAAAGCTTAATAAACACTATCGTTAAATAACAGAATGCCCCGGCACTGCAGGTGCCGGGATTGTATTTCGGTAAAGACGTGCATTAAGGCACGCCATTAGAGCTAGGTTACTGCTGAATTCTTGGCTTAGCCGTAGTACGCAAGTATTCCTGCGCTGCAGCCACACCACTACCTAATTCAATCGGGTAACCCAAATCTTTCATGCTCATTTCCGCACCATTGATCGGAGTCAATACCATCAATTCATTCAGATCGCCAAGGTGGCCAATACGAAATGCCTGACCGGCAATCTTGGCAAGACTGATTGAAAGAGCGAGGTTGTAGTAGTTGTATGCATGACGAACGACTTCATTACCATCAAAGCCTTCAGGGACTTTAACGGCAGTAACTGTATCAGAATACCATTTTTCTTCGTTGGCGATCGGTCTCATCCCCCAGGCACTTACTGCAGCGCGAACCGCATTAGCCATACGATGGTGACGAGCAAAGACATTGTCCAGACCTTCTTCGAATAGCATGTCGAGTGATTCACGTAATCCACGCAGTAAATTCATTGGTGGGGTATAAGGGAAAAATCCTAAATCGTTGGTTTTAATTTGATCATTCCAATCAAAAAATGTTTTTGGCAAGGTTGAACCTTCACGACATGCGAGTGCTTTTTCACTGGCACAAACAATACCGAGACCCGTAGGTAACATAAAACCTTTTTGTGAACCGGAAACGCAAATATCTACGCCCCACTCGTCCATACGAAAATCAATTGAACCAACAGAACTCACACCATCAACAAATAATAAGGCCGGGTGATTACAGGCATCTAATGCCTTTCTAACTCCGGCGATATCTGATGCAACGCCTGTTGCAGTTTCATTTTGTGTAGCAAACACAGCTTTAATTTCGTGTTTCTTGTCTGCAGCCAGAACTTCAGCATACTTTTCAACAGGAACACCATCACCCCAGTCTTCCTCAAATGCCTGAACATCCAGACCCCAACGTTGGCAGAGATCTATCCAGAGATTTGAAAAATGACCGAAGCCTGACATTAAGACTTTATCCCCTGCGTTCAGCGTATTGGCTACGGCTGATTCCCAACCACCGGTACCTGATGCAGGAAAAATAAATACACGACCGTTCTTGGTCTTGAAGACTTTCTTCATGTCTTCATAGAGCGGCTTGGTGAATGCAGGCAAGTCCATCGCGCGCATATCTTCCTGCTCGATGTTCATTGCATTTTGAATGCGGCGTGGCACCGTTGTCGGGCCAGGGATAAATAAAAAGTTACGACCAGGCATGTAAATACCCTCCAATTGTTATGAAAAAATACCGTCAATAAGCAAAAGAGGGCACGCCGCTCTTTTGCTTTATATTCTTTAAATTTAGGGGCTTACGCTAAGACATCTCTTCAGCGGAGAGCACGAGGATCGAACTGCTATTGTTATTATATTTTTATTTTTATGCTGCGCTTCAGAGCCTGATAAGCCCGTTATGCCGCATCAGAACGATATCCAGTCTGGCAGTTTAACTAAAAAACGAGGCGTAGATCAATCTCTGGAGGAAAATTAATATTTTACCGTTTAAGTTGCCCACAATCAGCTTATGCGTGTGGAAGCCTGATCCAGATCCTCAATCAAATCAGCAGTATCCTCCAGACCAACCGATAAACGGATGAGCCCCGGCTTAATGCCCACTTCCAGTCGTTGCTCTTCAGTCAGCTTATGATGTGTTGTTGTGCCCGGATGTGTAATCGTGCTCTTGGTGTCGCCCAGATTTGCCGTAATAGAGAATAAGCTAATTGAATCAATTAAATTCCAGGCTTGCTCTTTCCCACCCTTCACTTCAAAGCTCACGATACCGCCAGCTCCGGTCTGTTGCTTAGCTGCAAGATCATGTTGCGGATGAGATTTGAGACCTGGATAGTAGACTTTCTCAACAAATTTCTGATCATCAAGCCATTCAGCAATCTGCTGTGCATTCTGACAATGTGCCTGCATACGTATCGACAAGGTCTCAAGTCCTTTCAGGAATACCCAGGCGTTAAATGGGCTCATGCTCGCACCGCCAGTGCGCAAAAAACCATAGATATCCTCACCCAGTAAAGCGTCACTACCCACGATAGCACCGCCCACGCAACGGCCCTGACCATCGAGATATTTTGTGGCGGAGTGAATAACAATATCTGCACCCAGTGTCAGTGGTAATTGCAAACAAGGCGTACAAAAACAATTATCTACTATCAACAGCGCATTATGGTTATGTGCAATATCGGCTACTTTTTTAATATCTACGATTTCAGTCAACGGATTCGAAGGTGTCTCAAGGAAAAGCAGCTTTGTTTCGGGTTTAATTGCTTTTTCCCAGGCCGCATAATCTCCCAATTCAACGAATGTCGTTGTTATTCCATATTTTGGCAAAATGTTGGTCAACAAATTGACGGTTGTGCCGAAAATACTGCGTGATGAAACAATATGATCACCCGCCTTCAACAACCCCAATAAAGTACAGACGATGGAACTCATTCCGGAAGAGGTGCCTATACAACGTTCTCCTTGTTCCATTGCCGCTAACCGCTGTTCGAAGGTGCGTACTGTCGGGTTGGTAAAACGTGAATAGATGTTTCCGGGGCTATCTCCCGAAAAGCGTGCTGCAGCCTCAGCTGCGTTGGCAAAGACATAACTCGAACTGGCAAAAATCAATTCACTATGTTCCCCTTCCTGACTCCTGACCTGTCCGGCACGGACGGCAAGTGTATTGGGGCCTAATGGTTTCTGTTCGCGATTAGTCATAGTGGCATCCTCATTAATTTAAATTTGTATTTATAAGAGTCAGCCTGAACATCTGTTGCCGGGTGAATGCGGGGAGGAACTAAGAAAAGTCGCTTCGGACTCCTGTCCTCTCGCGACATACACTCCATCCATGGAAATAACCCACATTCAGCTTCAGCTAAAGCAGGTTGTCTCTTTAGCGGTATTTTTATTGCGCCCGCAAGCTGATTTCAAATCGGCGCATGAGGTAGAAAATAGATAATTTTTCATCATATGTCAAATACTTAAAGTCACTTTCTACTATTTCTTATAACAGTTAAAATACGCTCGCAAAACAACTTAAACTTAATAATAATTATATCCATAGGGAGACAGTGTAGTGGCAATATCATTGAAGGCGCCTGCAGGGGGCAAAAAGATATCCATTAAGAATGGCAAATTAACAGTTCCAGATACACCCGTAATTCCATATATAGAAGGCGATGGCATCGGTCCAGATGTCTGGAAAGCGTCACGACGCGTTTTAGATGCTGCAGTTGAAAAAACATATGGTGGTAAAAAAGAAATTAAATGGCTGGAGGTGTATGCCGGAGAAAAGGCTAATCGTCTCACCGGCAGTTGGCTGCCTGATGAAACCATTGCAACTTGTCGCGAGTTTCTGGTCGCAATTAAAGGACCTTTAACAACCCCAATCGGTGGTGGTATCAGTTCATTAAATGTTGCGCTAAGACAAATTCTGGATTTATACGTCTGCTTGAGACCGGTACGTTGGTACAAAGGTGTGCCATCACCAGTCAGACATCCGGAATTAATCGATATGGTTATCTTCCGCGAAAACACAGAAGACATATATGCCGGAATTGAGTTCGAACAAGGCACCGAGGTAAACAAACAATTCCTTGATCTCTTCAAAGAACACTTCCCGACTTATTTCCAAAAGATTCGGTTCCCAAACACTTGTGGCATTGGCATAAAACCAATCTCTCAGGAAGGAACATCGCGTCTCGTTCGTGCAGCAATTAAATATGCGATTGATAACAAGCGTAAGAGTGTAACCTTTGTCCACAAAGGCAACATCATGAAATTCACAGAAGGCGCATTTCGTAACTGGGGTTATGAACTGGCTGAGAAAGAATTTAATAAAGAAACCTATAGCTGGGATATCTGGGAACGCACCAAAGCCGAAAAAGGCATGCAGGCCGCACAAGATGAAATGGCCCAGGCAGATAAAGATGGCAAGGTATTAATCAAGGATGCGATCGCAGATATTACATTGCAACAGGTTCTAACACGTCCTGAAGATTTTGAAGTCATTGCGACGATGAACCTGAATGGTGATTACCTCTCTGATGCATTGGCTGCGCAGGTCGGTGGTATTGGTATCGCTCCAGGCGGAAACATCAATTACGATTCGGGTCATGCCATATTTGAAGCAACACATGGTACTGCTCCTAAATATGCAGATCTGGATAAAGTTAATCCGGGTTCATTGTTATTATCGGGCGAGATGATGTTGCGCTATCTAGGCTGGACTGAAGCTGCGGATCGTATTATTACATCCATGGATAAAACGATTGCGAATAAAACCGTAACTTATGACTTTGCACGATTAATGGACGGTGCAACGGAAGTAAAATGCAGTGAATTCGCAGACGCATTAATCTCAAACTTGTGATGATTTAGCGTACTTAACGATTATGTCAGATAGAGATCTGATCGCAGAATGCTCGCAGATTATCTACGACGGATTTATTCGTTATAACAATAACTTTCATCGTATGACAAAACGTGCTCGCACACGTTTTGAGCAACGGGACTGGAAAGGACATCAACAAGATATTGTTGACCGTGTCGATCTGTATGAAAAATCAGTTCGACGTATCGTGCACGGTCTGCGTAAGTTACTGGGCGCGCGCGTTGATGATAAAAAACTTTGGCATGAGATAAGAAGTTATTTTGGTGAACGGCTGGATGAAGTTCCTGATAATGACTTTATAAAAACTTTTTTTAACTCAACCACTCGACGTATTTTTGGTACTGAAGGTGTTGATCAGGAAATAGAGTTTACTTCATCCAGTCCATCAGACGATCTGCGCCTGATATTATCGCTCAATATCAGGCGTTATCCTTACTGGGTTTCACTGGAACGTATATTTGAAACCATCCTTGATGATTTTTCCTTTCGAATACCCTACGACGATATCGCCAGTAATGCAGATCGTATCGCTACTACCATCGAAGCCCATACGAAAGCTAAATTCAGCAAAGATATTCAGTACATCAGGTTTGAATTTATTGACTCATTTTTCTATCAGGCAGAGCGCGCCTACCTGGTTGGGAAACTGATCCTCAACGAAGGCGAAACGCCTATTGTTATCGCGTTTAAAAATGAAGACAGTGGTATAGTCGTAGATGCCGTCTTTCTAAACGAAAAAGAAGTGAGTCTGATATTCGGTTATACCCGCTCTTATTATTTTGCTGAACCAAACTCGGTCGTCGGTGCTGTTCATTTTCTTAAATCTTTAATACCCAAGAAACCGATTGATGAACTCTATACTGTTCTCGGACGTTTACGACAGGGAAAAACAGAACGTCATCGTACTTTCAGCAAGCATCTTAGCAACACCAAAGACAAGTTCATGCATGCTGAAGGTGACACCGGACTGGTGATGATTGTTTTTACATTGCCGTCGTACAATCTTGTATTCAAGATTATTCGCGATAAGTTTGGCTACCCGAAAACGGTATCTCGTGATGAAGTAATTGAAAAATACAAACTTGTGTCAAAACATGATCGGGCGGGTAGGTTGATTGATACTCAGGAATTTCTAAATCTTGAATTTCCTATCGATCGTTTTTCCAAAGAGCTAACAGATGAGTTACTTGATGGCGCGTCAGAAAGTGTTCGTAAGGAAGGCAATAATCTTCTATTAAAACGCGTCTATACAGAAAGACGTGTGCGTCCATTAAACCTGTTCATTAATGAAGTGTCGGAAGAAGAAGCTACGCTGGCAATTATAGATTATGGTCAGGCGATAAAAGATCTTGCTCAAACAAATATTTTTACAGGCGATCTATTATTGAAAAATTTTGGTGTCACACCACACAACCGTGTAATTTTTTACGACTATGACGAGGTATCACTCGTCACAGATTGTAATTTCCGGGAGATCCCGGAGGCGAGTGATTTTGAAGATGAAATGCTTGCAGAGACCTGGTACTACGTTGGTAAGAACGACATATTTCCTGAAGAATTTATCAGGTTTTTATCAATGAATGAAAAACTTAAGATGGCCTTTATGCAACAGCATCAAGATTTACTAACCGCTGATTACTGGCGTGGTGTGCAAGACAAACACAGGAAGGGTGAAGTATCACTGGTAGTACCCTACACTTCGACCACTACGGTATCATTACAATAACTATTCCAAACCTTCTTTTTGTTTTATTTTGATACCGCTTGAGGTTATGATTTTTTTAAGGAATTCATTTTCCGTTTCAATTTTATTATATTCAGTGAATACTCTGTTTATATAAACAGATATCACAAACATAATACAGGCGTAAGCAAGGACGATACCGCCGAGAAAAGAATGATATTTATTACCCTGAGCAATCAACATAAGGCACTGAGGGACGATCGCCGGGATTGAAAAACTCATGTAGACCATCTTGCTCGCCGAATAGGTAATAATTGACCCACCAATCAAGCTCGCTATAAATAATAATAAGATGCCATGATCTAAAACGGAATCAAGCAAGCTTAATGTATCGTCTGGTATAAACAGAAAGCCGGTAAGCCCCCATAATGTTCCTGAGATAGCTGTTGCAATTAAAAACAGTATGAACCAGATATCATAATGCTCTTTGTTTTTATTCTGTTTGTAACGCCAGGTTAGAATAAAACGGGCTGCTGTAAATAATGAAAAAATAATAAACCAGGTATTTATTATCCTCTCTGGAGCAATATCTTTAAATAACCAATAGGCCAATACAGCAGCAAAATAGGTTGCGATATAGGAAACGTATGACTGATCATAGAGACGTTGAACTTGTTTCTCGCTTATCACGATTAATTATCAATATCCGTATTAAAAATTAATTTTTTAAATCCAGTACATCCTGCATATCGAATAGGCCTTTATCTTTATCTGCCAACCACTGTGCTGCCCTTACTGCACCATTAGCAAACGTCTTTCTTGACGAAGCTTTATGTGTAATTTCAACACGTTCTCCTTCGGTTGCGAACATGACAGTATGATCACCGACGATATCTCCTGCGCGGATCGTTTCAAAACCAATCGTGTTTTTATCCCGTTCACCGGTTATACCTTCACGACCATAAACTGCACAGTCTTTTAGATCACGTCCCAGAGTATCGGCTACCACTTGTCCCATACGTATCGCGGTACCCGATGGCGCATCTTTTTTGTGACGATGATGTGCTTCTATAATTTCGATATCTGCATCATGGCCTATAACCTGAGCAGCCATCTCTAACAATTTCAAACACAGATTTACACCAATACTCATATTCGGTGCAAACACTATGGCTATATTTTCGGAGGCAGTTTTGATTTGTGCATGATCTTCTTCGCTAAGGCCAGTTGTACCTATGACCATCTTGCAATTTGAAGCGACACATTTTTTAATATTGGCGGCAACCGATGCAGCAAAGGTAAAGTCGATCATCACATCGACCTGATCAGCCACACTTGATATATCATCAGAAATGACAACACCAAGTTTGCCAATTCCTGCCACTTCGCCGGCATCTATGCCCAGCATGGGCGATTCGCTGTATTCAAACGCGGCAGTGACTTCAACACCATCAGTATCATTACAGACTTCCAGAATAGTCTTGCCCATTCGTCCTGCTGCACCACACACACCAACTCTTACTGACATGCTAAAACGCCTCTATTAATCTTTAATTTGAGACAATTATACATTTTAATTGCCCTATAAGAGAATTAGTTGCTTGTACTTTTTATCCAGGTATTAATGCCAGCTTCAATCTCCTGCCACGGTCGGTAACCAACTGTCATAACGGAATAACCATTCTCAGGATTACCTATACATAGTGTTGGATAACCGCTGACGCCCATACCTTTAGTCGCGTCGAAGTCTGTTTCAGTTTCTTGCCGTGCTTCGCTGGAATTGTAATCAGTTTTAAACGCCGTACTATCAAAACCAAACTCTTCCGCTAAATCGAATAGCGTTAACGGATCGGTAACGTCCCTAAGTTGCTTATAAAATGCATGATGAAGATGAAACAAAAAATCTAATGCACGGTCTGGATATAATCGTCTTGCGGTTACGACCGCGCGGCAAGCCAGCTCCGTGTTATAAATAAAACCATCCCGCTCAAAGAATTCAAAGTTGAACGGTTGATTAGTTTGTTGGTGGACATGTTCCCAATGTTCCCGGATTGATTTTTTACCATTCGCATCTAAAGGCTCATGGGTGTCTCTTCCGAGACCACCGAGAAATATATGTATCGGAAACTGCTGACTGTATGTTTGCTGAACAGACTGTATAACCGGTGCAAAACCCCAACACCATGAACACATTGGATCAGCAAAATAAAGTATATGATTTTTCACGTTGTATGTGTCCCGGTTGGATGACTCTGTTTTGACCAGAGAGTTAGCTATTGATTAGCGCTCCGGATTAACCCGGTTTTAACATCACTATGCCGTCACAAACCGAGTCATAAATAAGAAAAACGCCATTCCAATCAGCTTGTCATTGAATCAAAAAACTTCTTCACACCATCGAGCCATGAAGTTGCTTGAGGACTGTGTTTATTACCACCATTGACCATTGATTCTTCAAATTTTCTTAGCAACTCTTTTTGTTCACTGTTCAACTTTACCGGTGTTTCAATAACAATTCGGCACAGTAAATCACCTTTGGATGAACTGCGCACTGAACGAACACCTTTCGATCTTAAGCGGAATAGTTTTCCACTTTGTGATTCAGCGGGGATCTTTAATTTAACCTTACCATCCAGCGTCGGCACTTCAATTTCTCCGCCCAATGCTGCGGTCGTGAAACTGATAGGCACATCACAATAAAGATCGGTACTATCGCGAACAAATATCGGATGTTCTTTAACACTGATATGTACGTATAAATCACCAGGAGGGCCGCTATTCTCCCCGGCTTCGCCTTCACCTGAAAGGCGAATTCGATCACCGTTATCAACACCTTCAGGCACTTTAACGGAGATTGTTTTACTATCTCTGACACGACCTTCACCGCGACAAGGTCCACATGGGTCACTGATTATCTTGCCTTGTCCGCGACACTGGGGACAAGTTTGTTGCACAGAAAAGAATCCCTGTTGCATTCGGACCTGGCCATGCCCGGCACAGGTTGGACAATTTACCGGGGAACTACCTTTTTTCGCACCTGATCCTTTACAGGATTCGCAGACAACCATTTTAGGCACGCGAATTTTAACGGTCGTGCCGGAAACGGCATCTTCAAGGGACAATTCAAGATTGTAACGTAAATCTGCTCCACGATAGACGCGGTTACCGCCGCGACCACCGCCGCCGCCAAAAATATCGCCAAACACACTGTCGAAGATATCACCGAAACCGGCTCCCGCAGGACCGCCACCGCCAGCACTCGTATCTACGCCGGCATGCCCGAATTGATCATAAGCCGCACGTTTACGGCCATCGGTCAAAACATCGTAAGCTTCTTTAGCTTCTTTGAATTTGTCTTCGGCTTTATCATCACCTTCATTACGATCCGGATGATATTTCATTGCCAAGCGGCGATAGGCTTTTTTTAACTCTGCCTCATCGGCATTTCTGGAAACACCTAGTACTTCATAATAATCTCGTTTTTCAGCCATGCCTTTACTCTTTTTAAATTCTTATTTTTTATATCAATTACACAATATATTTAAACGCAAACAAGCCCGGAGAAGAAAAATCATCTCCAGGCTGCTCTATTTAATTATGCTGCTTTTGTAGTAACTAATGTTTCGATACGATTATTTTTTATCGTCTTCTACTTCTTCAAACTCAGCATCGACAGCATCATTATCTGCTGAACTCTTATTAGCACCAGCATCGCCACCACCCGCATCGCCTGCTTCTGCTGAACCTTGTTCGGCAGCATAGGCACGCTCTGCCAGTTTTCCAGCAACTTCTGTTAACTTGGTGGTCTTCTCGGTAATCGCTTCCTTGTTGTCACCTTTTAAGGCTTCTTCAAGATCAGCAATTGCAGCTTCAATATCTTTCTTTTCCTGCTCTTCGACCTTGTCGCCGAGATCGGTGATTGATTTTTTGGTGGCATGAATCATGTTCTCTGCCATATTTCTGGCTTCAATCAACTCTTTCGCAATACGGTCTTCTTCGGCATGTGCCTCAGCATCCTTAACCATCTTGTCAATCTCTTCATCAGAAAGACCACTTGAGGCCTTAATAATGATTGACTGTTCCTTACCGGTAGCCTTGTCTTTTGCAGACACATTTAAAATACCATTCGCATCGATATCAAAGTTAACCTCGATCTGTGGTACGCCACGTGGCGCAGGAGGAATGTCACTTAGATCAAAACGACCCAGCGATTTATTGCCCGCTGCCATCTCACGCTCACCTTGCAGGACATGCACGGTCACAGCCGTCTGACTGTCTTCTGCAGTAGAGAAGGTTTGATTAGCCTTGGTAGGGATGGTTGTGTTTTTATCAATTAACTTGGTCATGACACCACCGAGGGTCTCAATACCCAAAGATAGTGGTGTAACGTCAAGCAATAACACGTCTTTTACATCGCCACCTAAAACACCGGCTTGAATCGCTGCACCAACGGCCACAGCTTCATCAGGATTAACATCTTTGCGTGGTTCTTTGCCAAAGAAAGCCTCTACTTTCGCCTGAACCATTGGCATACGTGTTTGACCACCGACCAATATAACGTCGGTAATATCAGATTTTGAAACACCGGCATCATCAAGTGCAACCTGACATGGTGCAATAGTGCGTTCGACCAATTCTTCAACCAGCGACTCCAGTTTCGAACGAGTCAGTTTCAGATTAAGATGTTTAGGACCACTGGAATCCGCCGTTATGTACGGCAAGTTCACATCAGTTTGCTGGCTGGACGATAATTCAATCTTGGCTTTTTCTGCTGCTTCTTTAAGACGTTGTAACGCCAACGGATCATTATGTAAATCTACACCATTCTCCTTCTTGAATTCATCACAGAGAAAATCTATGACGCGGTAGTCAAAGTCTTCACCACCAAGGAAAGTATCACCATTGGTTGAGAGTACTTCGAATTGATGTTCGCCATCGATTTCGGCGATTTCAATAATAGATACGTCAAAGGTACCGCCACCGAGGTCATAAACAGCGATCTTGGCATCGCCACGTTTCTTGTCCATGCCATAAGCCAGTGCGGCAGCAGTAGGCTCATTAATAATTCGTTTCACTTCAAGACCGGCAATACGACCCGCATCTTTGGTTGCCTGACGCTGTGAGTCGTTGAAATAAGCAGGTACTGTAATAACGGCTTCACTCACTTCTTCGCCCAGATAATCTTCTGCTGTTTTCTTCATTTTCATGAGGACACGTGCAGAAACTTCAGGTGGCGCCATTTTCTTACCGTTTACTTCGACCCAGGCATCACCGTTATCGGCCTTGACGATCTTGTACGGCACGAGTTTGATATCTTTTTGTACAGTATCTTCTTCAAAACGACGGCCTATCAGTCGTTTCACCGCATAAAGCGTATTGTCCGGGTTAGTAACAGATTGGCGCTTGGCTGATTGTCCAACAAGAACTTCTTCGTTATCTGTGTAGGCAACAATCGACGGTGTCGTTCGAGTACCTTCACTGTTTTCTATGACCTTTGCCTTGCCACCTTCCAGTACCGCCACACAAGAGTTGGTAGTACCGAGGTCAATTCCTATAATCTTACCCATTCGCTTTCTCCAAAAATACTTAACTGATTGATTTATAGTTAATATTGTTAATATTAATATTGCTAAATTAAATGTGGGCGTACATTAGATATTTCAAGTCTTATAAAGAATAAATTTCACTTATTAAGCCAGACTCGATTCGTTCGCCCGGGAATAAATACGCTACTTAGCCACCACGACCATAGCTGGCCTGACTAAACGGCCATTCAGTTCATAGCCTTTTTGCATAACCGTCACAACGGTTCCCGACTCAGCGCCCTCAATTTCCTGCATTGAAACGGCTTCATGTTGTTCAGGATTGAACTTTTCACCGATAGGGTTGATCGATTTAACATTGAATTTTTCCATCGCAGAGCTGAACATTTTCATAGTCAGCGTCATGCCTTCTCTCAGATCATCAATATTTTCTGCACTTTCTGCTGCTGATAATCCCAATTCCAGACTGTCCATGATAGGTAACAGCTCATTGACGAATCGTTCCAGCGCATATTTGTGCGCATTTTCGATATCACGTGCGGTTCTTTTACGTAGATTTTCCATCTCTGCCTGGGCTCTCAGGGCAGTATCAAGATTTGTTTGGGCTTTTTCTTTTTCTTTTTCCAGTTGATTTTGCAGGGTCTCGATGTCTAATTCCTGAGTTTCATTTTCCGATTCAGCCTGTACTTCAGTTTCGCTTTCATCAACAACCTCTTCTGACGAGTCTATATCTTGCAGCACCTCATCATTCGTTTCCCCTTCCTGAACTACATCATTTTCTTGACCTGACATGTTTAACCTCTTTTATTAGACAATAGTACCCCCGCATCCCAACTGGACGCGTTCCGATTAAGTGGGGGTTAATTTTTGAAGTTCAAGGCAACACCAAGCATTTTGGCAGTAATATCTACAATTGGAATAACTCGCTCATAATGCATGCGTGTTGGTCCTATTACGCCTAAAACACCTAGTATTTCACCATCAACTTCATAAGGAGATGTGACGACACTACAGTTGTCGAGCACGTCGTAACCTGATTCTTCACCGATAAATATCTGCATTCCATCTGCATTTATCGCCTGTTCAAGCAAATGCAGAATATCCCGCTTCTGATTGAATGTTTCGAACAGTTTCTTCAATTTATCAACATCGCACAGTTCAGCGACATCCATAAGATTGGTTTGCCCGGAGAAAAGTAATTCATCGCCTTTGCTCGTGCTCTCGTCATTGTTGAACGCCATCTGTGCCATCTCAATCGCCGATTGCATAGACTGGTTAACCTCTTCCTTCATCTTTTCCAATTCATCCAGAATCGATGCACGAACCGTGATCAGATCTTTGCCAGCAAAGATCTCATTGAGATAATTAGAAACTCGTTGTAACTCTGCACTGGTATAGGTTTTACCGGTATTAATAATACGATTTTGTACTTCACGATCATTCACCACCAATACCACTAGCACCCGGTTTGCGGATAAAGAGACAAACTCAATATGCTTCAATCTGGATTGCGTGTTCCGCGGCAACATTACGACCCCGGCCAAATGAGTAATATTCGATAACATCGATGAAGTACGTTGCATCAAAGAAGTGTAGTCATTCTCGGGTGCCATTTCTCTGGCTATTTTCTCTACCTCGGAAGACTTAAGATCATTGACGCGCAACAAGCTATCAACGAATAAACGATAACCTTTGGCGGTAGGTACTCGACCAGCAGAAGTATGCGGCGAATGTAATAAGCCGAGATCTTCAAGATCTGCCATCACATTTCTTATTGAGGCCGGACTCAGGTTTAGATTCGCATCTTTAGAAAGTGTGCGAGAGCCAACCGGGGTCCCATCTTCAATAAAATGTTCAACCAGCGCCTTGAATAAATAAAGGCTTCGTTCCGATAATTGTGAAGAATCTGTTGCTGAAACCATAATAATCTTGGAAAACCTGAATAATTAACTGAAATTTAGCACTCTCCTGTAATGAGTGCAAAATATCTTCGACACCTACAAAATAAATTCTCATAAAGAATAACTTTCTGAGATATATTGGTCGCTTTCTCGGGGCGTGTTATGTTTGTCGGAAAACCAACAGGACAGAACCAAAACCATGTTTAACCGTATCGGACTAATTACCAATTCTGGCGTTAAAGCTATTCAAACAACACTGGCCGAACTGGTTGAGTATCTTGATTCGCATGAACAAGAAGTAATCCTGGATAAATGCTGTGCTGATTTACTCGGCGACCACAAACTTGATGTCTATGACGCGCGAGAATTAGGTAAACACTGCGATTTGGTTATCGCTATAGGCGGTGACGGTACAATGTTAATGGCATCACATATTTTATGTGACCTGGATGTGCCATTGCTGGGTATAAATCTTGGTCATGTTGGTTTTCTGGCTGATATACCTGCAGACGACATCGCCAGTAACATGGATGAGATATTAAAGGGTCACTATGTTGAAGATGTTCGTTTCCTGCTGAGAGCACAGGCATTTCGTGACGATACATGCATCTTTGAAGGTTATGGCTTTAACGATATTATTATTCAAAAATGGAACATTGCGCGTTTAGTTGAACTGGAGACTTATATTAATGGCGCATTTGTACATAAACACCGTTCCGATGGCATGATCATTTCGTCGCCTACCGGCTCTACTGCCTATGCACTTGCTGCGGGTGGTCCGATTGTCCATCCATCACTGGACGCCCTGTTATTAGTCCCCATTTGCCCGCATTCATTAACGAACCGCCCTATTGTAATTGATGGAAATAGTTGTATCGAAGTTGTCATTGGTACCAGAGAAGTGGACCATGCTCATCTCACCTTTGATGGCGAAACTAAAATTGAACTGATTTCAGGTGATCGGGTTCGGGTTGAAAAGAAAAACAAGAAAATCAGATTGATCCACCCGCCAAATCACGATCAATTTCATATACTTCGTGAAAAATTAAACTGGAGCACCTAGCGTTGCTGCGCCAACTCGTTATCAATGACCTTG
>JBFIJV010000013.1:0-21213 GCA_041600575.1 Gammaproteobacteria bacterium
GACTTCAGAGAAAATGAACCAACTCATTCCCCAACGAAAACTGATATCAACCTGTTTGTTATAGTTTCCTGCGAGGCTCTCACCAATAACGTCAGAAAACCAACCGCAAAACATATAGATAACTGCGCCTATACCAAGTCCCAAAAGAAATGTCCCAAAACCTGAGCCATTTAACATCATGCCACCGCCAATGAATGACAGGAACAAAGCCAGAGTTCCTACAATCGGCCAACGGCTTGGTTCCGGTATAAAATAAGCACCGTGTGAGTCAGACATAACTATTCCTCATTTTCAATTAATTATTGTTTTTAACCTTTTGCATCAATCGCCTCGACAGTGCTTTCGTTGGAGAACACAACATCTTTACTATCAGGCGCTTCAAAAAATGTATAAGACAACGTCATTGTTTTTATCTTTTCTGGCAACTCTGAGCCAACGACAAAACGGACAATCATTTCTTTTCGCTCACCGGCCGCAAGCGTTTGCTTAGTGAAACAAAAGCATTCTGTTTTGTTAAAAAACAACGATGCTTGAGAAGGCGCCACACTCGGCACGGCTTGTCCGATAATGTCCTTATCAGAATTATTCTCTACAACAAAAACAGCCTCGGAAATTTCTCCCGGATGAACTTTCATCGTATATTCCATCGCCTTAAAATTCCACGGCAAAGCAGTATTCACATTAGTGTCAAACTGGACCGTGACCAATCGATCCTTATCAACATGCCCGACTTCAACAGCCGCCTGAGATATCTCACCGGTTTTACCATTCAGCCCGGTAACGTCGCAAAGCACGTCATACAACGGCACCATAGCATAGCCAAAACCGAACATCGCAACGGCGAAGAAAAAAAGCTTTTGTGCTGTGCGTGTCGCTGCTTCAGCCATAATTACATATAGAACATGATAAAGCCGACATAGAATGCCAGAGCAACTAGCCCGCAAATTATTGCGACCCGCATATTCTTGGCAGCTAATTTCTTTTCAGCGGCAGTTTGTTCGTTATCACTCATTAAAAAAGTACTCCCCCTTATGAATGAGCAGTTGCATCTGTAACTTCCGGAGGTGTCGTAAAACTATGGAACGGTGGTGGCGACGGCAGAGTAAACTCAAGCCCATGAGCGCCTTCCCAGACCTGATCTGTAGCCTTTTCTCCGCCGCGAATACACTTGATCACAACCCAAACAAGTATCAGCTGACTCAAACCAAAGGCCAAACCACCAATACTGATAATCTGATTCCAGTCGGTAAATTGCGTATTGTAATCAGGGATACGACGCGGCATGCCTGCTAATCCCAAGAAATGCATTGGGAAGAACAAAATGTTGACCGAAATCGTTGATAACCAGAAATGCCACTTACCTAGTGTTTCGTCATACATATGGCCGGTCCATTTTGGCAACCAATAATAAACGCCCGCTACGATACCGAAAACGATACCCGGTACGAGCACATAATGGAAATGCGCTACGATGAAATAAGTGTCGTGATACTGAAAGTCTACTGGCGTAATGCCCATCATCAACCCGGTAAAACCGCCCAGGGTGAACATGAACAGAACACCTATTGAAAACAGCATCGGTGTTTCGAAGGTCATCGAACCCTTCCACATGGTTGCCGTCCAGTTAAAGACTTTTACGCCGGTAGGAACAGCAATCGCCATAGTTGCATACATGAAGAATAGTTCGCCGGCTAATGGCATGCCCACGGTAAACATATGATGCGCCCAAACAAAGAACGACAAGAATGCAATTGATGCTGTTGCGTAAACCATAGAGGCATATCCAAACAGCGGTTTACGTGCAAAGGTGGGAATAATCTGGGAGATAATGCCGAATGAAGGCAATACCAGAATATAGACTTCCGGATGACCAAAGAACCAGAACACATGCTGGAACATGACCGGATCGCCGCCACCGGCAGCATCAAAGAACGCGGTGCCAAAGAATCGGTCGGTTAACAACATGGTTACACCACCAGCCAGCACAGGCATTGCCGCAATCAACAGAAACGCGGTAATAATCCAGGTCCATACAAATAATGGCAAACGCATAAACGTCATGCCTGGTGCGCGCATATTGAAGACGGTCGCAATAATATTAATCGCGCCCATGATGGATGAAAGACCAAGGAAATGGACGGCAAAGATCAAGAAAGGAAGCCCATCGCCCAGTTGTAATACTAATGGGGGATACATAGTCCAGCCACCTGCTGGTGCACCACCCTGCATGAAGAATGTGGATAGCAACAAGGTAAAAGCAAAAGGTAGAATCCAAAAGCTCATGTTATTCATTCGTGGCATTGCCATATCTGGCGCACCGACCATCATCGGTATCATCCAGTTAGCGAGACCAACACCGGCTGGCATCACCGCACCAAAGATCATGACCAAGGCATGAACCGTTGTCATCGAATTGAAAAACTGCGGATCTACGTATTGTAATCCAGGCTGAAATAACTCCAGTCGTATCACCATTGCCATGGCGCCACCAATGAAAAACATTATTAAGGCAAACACCAGGTACATGGTGCCAATGTCTTTATGGTTTGTTGAAAATAACCAACGGCCTATGCCGGTTGGTTTATGGTCGTGATGCTCATCATCGTGGACAGCTGCGTAGCTCATGAATCTATCCTCTATTAACTATCTATCGTTTAATAATTATTTAAAAACTCTACTATCTTGCTGCTTTCACATCAGCCGGCTGAATAATGTCTTTTGCTGTGTTATCCCAAGAGTTTCTCTCATGCGTCATAACCGCAGCAAGGTCAGCGTCATTTAATTGCTCTTTAAATGCGGGCATTAAATTCTTGCCGTTCAGCAAG
Organism: Gammaproteobacteria bacterium; assembly: GCA_041600575.1. GTDB lineage: Bacteria > Pseudomonadota > Gammaproteobacteria > Eutrophobiales > Eutrophobiaceae > UBA7359. The sequence continues at coordinate 2,826 of JBFIJV010000013.1, forward strand.
ATATTAATCATGTCGGCGGCGGGGCCATTTACAATGGCGCTACCATTTAATGCCGGGAAGAGGCCTTCCACACCATTACCATTCGCCTGGTGACATGAAACACAGTTAGCTGCATATACTTCCTTGCCCTTTGCTAAAAGCTCATCTTTAGCCCATTCACGATTGGCACCATCAGCAGCTGCAAGCGCCGCGGCCTTTTGTTCTTCAATCCATGCAGCATATTCTTGTTTAGAAACCGCACGAACAACAATCGGCATAAAGCCATGGTCCTTACCGCACAATTCTGCGCATTGCCCTCTGTAAACGCCAGGCTCTTTTATATTCGTCCAGTTGTCATTGATAAAACCTGGAATCGCATCTCGTTTCCACCCCAGGGCAGGCACCCACCAGGCATGAATTACATCTGCCGCCGTCGTCAATATTCTAATCTTCGTATTAACAGGAAGGACGATTGGGTTATCAACATCTAATAAATAATTTTCCACTGTACCTGGATCGATGCCTGAATCTCTTTGGCGGGCTTCATTGCTAGCTTGATCAAGCGCGCTCCAGACGGTGACACCTTCATCAAGGTAGTCGTATTTCCATTTCCACTGATAACCGGTCACTTTTAATGTCATCTCGGCGTCGCCAGTCTGTTCCATAAATATCAGGGTCTTCGTGGCGGGCACCGCCATAGCAACTAATATAATTATAGGGATGATTGTCCAGGCTATTTCAGCCGTGGTGCTGTGATGAAACTGTGCCGCAACAGCACCTTTAGATTTTCTATGGTGAAATATTGACCAACACATCACACTAAAAACAATAATGCCAATCACTGTAACGATATACAGGATGATCATGTGTAGATCGTAGACCCTTTGACTGGTCTCAGTGACGCCCTTAGTCAAATTTAATGGCATATCGCCTATTGCGGCAAAAACTGCACCACTGACCAAAAAAAATGAAGCCGCTATAGCTCCGAGCACAGTTCGTTTTAATTTATCGACTGACATTACAACGTTCCTCAGCATTGATGATTTTTATTTTTTCTATGAATCTAAACTTTTTTAATCTAATTCTTATATTAATCTTCGCAACTCCTGTGCGAGGCCCTGACGCTCTTCTTCATTCAAAAAACGACCTATCTCAACCTGTTCTCCGTGCGATCTAAGTAAAAGACGGCTCGGATACCAATTACTCCGGGGCGAGTCTAAAACCACTTTTGCCCAATCCCTTTTCAATTCGTAAGTCTTTTCGGGAAAATCATAACCAACTTCAATTCTGATTGTATTCCCGGCAACGCTCACCACCTCTTTTACACCGCCACGCCAGGCACTTATATACAAAACGACGCCCAAAGCCATTAGCTCTAATCCGGCAAATGGTAATATTAGCGTTAACCCTTGAAAGAAAAACCCTAGCGCAACACTCACAGTAAAGCAGGTCATTATGGCATAAATGCAAACAAGCTGATGCCACGGCATCGCTTTATTCGGCATGACCACAAATCCGACTTTTGTCTCCCTTGTATCTCCCAGGGAAAGAATCACTTCGGCCCACTTTTATCTGATTTTATAATAATATTGAACAAGAAATAATTAACTATGTAATTTCTAGCCTGTCATGGTGCAACAATATGCCCTAAATTGGCCATTCGATGCAACCTTAAGATTATACTATCTAATCAATGAGCCCGATATAAATGAGCTATGAAAATTTTCAGCCATGTTGTCCAGACAAAATTCATCCGTATAAACCTGATCAGCAACATGTGGGCAACCCAGCGCTTCGTTTAATAAATTGATTGTTTCTTCTTTGTATAAGTAGTCTTTTTCAAGCTGATTACTTACCCAGCCACACAAATCTACACCATCAGCCCTGATTGCCTCTGCCGTCAAAATCGCATGGTTTATACAGCCCAGTCGTAATCCGACCACGATAATTACCGGTAACGCCAGTTCACGCACCAAATCCACCGAACCAACAGAATCAGAGATCGGGGCTCGCCAACCGCCCACGCCCTCCACAACTACATTCTGACAACCGAGCGATAATTGATTATATGCGGTTTTTATTTGTTCGAGATTAATCGTTACATTGGCTCGTTTGGCTGCAATGGCCGGGGCCACTGGCGGCTCGAAAAGGATCGGGTTGATCAAATCGTAATCGGTTGGTTCGCTACAATATTGCATAATTAAACGAGCGTCGTCATTCATCAACCGACCGTTATTAATTTCAGCGCCGCTCGCGACGGGCTTCATTCCCGAAACCTGACGCCCTTGTCTTTTGAGGGCCTCCATCAGCGCGACCGTAATCCATGTTTTTCCGACCCCCGTATCTGTGCCAGTCACAAATATACCTTTTGCGGGATTCATTCGGTGTTTCTGGCCTTAAGACTTTGTTTCACTTTGTCTAAAGAGATCGATTGGGGGCCTGCTTCCCGAGCACTGCTTTTTTCAGTTTGAGGTTGCCAGGCATGTCCATAGACAACTTCATAGGTTGCGGGCAATTTGTTTTCCGATCGAAATGTTTCGTAGTGCGCTATAACTTTATTGATTCGTCGTTTGCCCGTCAGCGTTTTTCTTCGGCCTTCATTTATATTGTGCGCACCAATACTTTTCAATTCTCGCATTAATTGCTTACATTCATCATAGGTCAAAACAATATGCTCCACGCTAAGGACCGGTTCACCCAGGCCTTTTCGTATCAAGGCATCGCCAATATCATGCATATCGACGAAGGCATTAACGTGCACATGTTCATCAACCTGTTGCCAACATTCACGAAGCTCTTTCAATGAATCCGGTCCAAAACTGGCGAATAAAAACATGCCGCCGGGCTTTAACAGCCGTTTAACTTCTGCAAACACAACATCGAGGTTATCGCACCATTGCAACATCAGACTACTAAACACCAAATCAAACTGATTATCTTGTAAAGGCAATTTGCCGGCGTCGGCACAGAGAAAATGGTTTTTTGAAAAAAATGTCGGCGATTGTTTGCGCGCGGCTTTTAACATTTCTATAGAAATATCACATTGAAAAAACCGGGACTTTTTGAATCTTTTTCTTAACTTTCTTGATCCATAGCCGGTACCCGATCCGAGATCCAGAATAGACGTCGGATTTACTTTTATAAGATCCAGAGACTCTATTAAACGATCAGCAACCGTCTGTTGTAACAGCGAGACCGCATCATAATCTTTTGCCGCTGCGTCAAACGCTAGCGAAACAAGACGCTTCTCGATTGAATAGGCATTGTTATTTGAATTTTTCATTAATAAACCTGTTAATCAATTCTATCGTTTCCTCTTTTTTGCTAATAAACGGCGCGTGGCCACAATCATTAATTACACTGCATTCTGTTTCTGGTCGTAATTGTTTTATTTGTTCTATCGTATCTGTGCCTATAAGCGAATCATTCTTTCCCAAAAGATATTTAATCGGCATATCTAATGCCGAGAAATTCTTTCTTTGATCCTGCTCTATCAATTCGATCAACCAACGCGAAAGTAATTGTATGTTCGTAATATCTGCCATATTTTTACGTATTGTTTTAATCGATTGTTTCTTATTCCTATCACCGTGCGCAACTAATCCCGCAAAATAATCTAATGCTGCAGCAGGATTGCCTAGCAGGTAACAATGCAAATCATCTATTGCTTTAGGACTTAGCACGCCACTCCAGCCTGCTTTGTTGATAAAACATGGCGGGCTGGCAACATAAACAATGGCCTTAACTTTGTTGCAACTGCCTGCCAATCGAGTTGCGAGCAAACCGCCTAATGACCAACCAATAACAACGCAATTCTGCTTTATGTTTTCTCTTAACATTGCAACGATTGATTCCAGTTTGTAGTCTTCGGCTTGAGCGGCCATTGTATAAAGGCAGGGCGCTGATACCGCTTCGCTACAACTTAAGTTCTTGCTAAAACCTTCCAATATGGAATTAGAAACACCCCAGCCATGCAACAGCAAACAATTTAATTCCCGACTAGGTTTCATGTAAATGTGATTTAATTGAACGCACAAGCGTTGTCACTTGCGCTTCACTGTGTGCAGCAGTAATGCTTAGTCTTAAGCGTGAAGTTCCCTTAGGGACAGTCGGGGGTCGAATTGCTGTCGCAAGAATTTTGTCTTCTAGAAGCGCGTTGCTTAATGCTGTCGTTGCCCTGGATTCACCAATCACAAATGGCTGTATGTGTGTCTCCGAATCGTTATGTTCTAACCCTGTTTCATCAATCATTTTTTTATAATGCTTGATTAGATTTTTTAAATGTTTTCGTGGTTGCTTTCCATTAGCGACAACATCTATTGCGCAAAGAATTGTCGATGCTACAGCGGGTAACATTGCTGTTGTATATATGTAGGTCCTCGCTTTTTGTATAAACGCTTCTATATATAAGGCATCGCCAGAAACAAATGCGCCAGCAAGGCCAAAAGACTTGCCAAAGGTGCCAATTAATAACGGCACTTGCTCTTGTCCGAGCCTTAATTCCTCTGGCAAACCAGCGCCTGTATCACCCAAGACACCCAGGCCATGTGCGTCGTCAACGACTAACATCGCGTTATATGTTTTGCATAAGTCCGCGATTTCAATCAAGGGTGCACAATCGCCGTCCATACTAAAGACACCGTCAGACATAACGATTAATTTATTGTTTTTATATTTTTCTAAAACACGCTCGAGATGTTTTAGATCCTTATGACGGTAACGCACGAGTTTGCCATTTGATAAAAGTGCTGCGTCTATTAATGAAGCGTGATTAAGCTTGTCTTGTATCACAACGGTGTTTGAATCGATCAACACGGACGCTATGGCCAGGTTAGCTTGATAGCCAGTCGGGAATATTAAAGCAGCATCTCTTTTTAAAAATGCCGCTAATTTTTTTTCTAATTGTTGATGTGGCTTTAAGTGGCCCACTACCAGCTGCGATGATCCTGCACCTAAACCGAATTCATGTATGGCATCAATCATTGCGCCTTTCAAAACTTCGTTATTGGCCAGACCCAAATAATCATTACTACTAAAGTTTAAATATTCCTCATCACCTATCTTTACTAACGAGCCTTGTGGACTATCTAGTGTTTTTCTTACTCTGAATAAACCGTCTTTTTTGCGTTGGTCTATTTCGTCAAACAAGTTCACTTTTTTAAACTTTATTAAGGCGGTTTAATTATCAATGGCGACTTGATTGAATGCCCAGCCGTTCAAATAATTTTTGATCTTCTGTTAGTTGAGGATTGTCTGTTGTTAATAGTTTTTCACCGTAAAAAATAGAGTTTGCGCCCGCTAAAAAACATAAGGCCTGCATCTCTTCTGTCATTTCACTTCTTCCCGCAGATAAACGCACATATGAAGCAGGCATCATTATTCTTGCGCACGCAATAATCCGGATAAAATCTATTGCATCGACATCTTCCGTTTCATCCAGAGGCGTGCCTTCAACCTTAACCAGCATATTTATCGGGACGCTTTCAGGATGAATATCCATATTTGCCAGGCTAATTAATAACCCGACTCTATCGCTGACGTCCTCACCCATACCAATAATGCCGCCACAACAAACATTGATGCCGGCACTTCTAACATGATCCAGTGTATCTAATCGTTCTTGATAATCTCTGGTGCTAATTACTTTAGAATAAAACTCTGGCGAACTATCAAGGTTGTGATTGTAATAATCGAGTCCTGCGGATTTTAATTCTTGAGCCTGTTCCTGTTTTAACATGCCAAGCGTTACACAAGTCTCCATACCGATCTTTTTCACGGCATCCACCATGGCTATGACTTTTTCCAGATCTTTTTGTTTTGGCTGCCGCCATGCAGCTCCCATACAAAATCTTGTTGCGCCTTTGTCTTTAGCCTTTTGTGCTTGCTCAACGACATCATCAAGCTGCAGAAGTTTTTCTGCATCCACACCCGTATTGTAATGTGCACTTTGGGGACAATAGGCACAATCTTCGGGACAGCCGCCGCTTTTAATATTCATAAGCGTACTTAGCTGAATCACATTGGGATCAAAGAATTGTCGATGCACTTGTTGTGCTTCAAAGATCAAATCATTAAATGATTTAGAAATAAGCGCTGTAACTTCAGCTTTGGTCCAGCTGTTTTTCACTGCTGGTTTCGTTTCTTGATGCATAATTTGGTGTCTTATATAAATTCATTTGGTCTAATGCTTATTATAAATAGACCAATGTGTAACAATTAATAAACGGCGCGCTTGTAAACTTTTAATTTATGGATAGGTTAACAAATAGACATGGAAGCCAAAACAACTATTTTCACGGGTGCCTGCTTTTTTTGTTTATCTAGCTGTAGCGATGTCTGGTGTAATGCATGCGAACAAGACCTGATTATAAACATCGAGCGCTGCCCTGTGTGTGCTCGTAGAACAACCAACAGAGTCCTGTGCGGCGCCTGTATTAAACAACCCCCTTGCTTTTCTAGCTCGGAAGTTTTGCTTAATTATCAATACCCGGCCAAAAGACTGATACAGGACTTTAAATTCAATAAGCGCCCGGAGCTGGCTGCTTGCTTTGCTAAAAAACTTACAGACAAGCTCATACGCAACACCAACCTCCCCGAGACTATTATCCCTGTCCCACTACACAAAATAAGACAACAACAACGTGGCTATAATCAGTCTCTGGAGTTAGCTAAAAATATTGCTAAGCGTATGGGGCTGGCTGTTAACACCGCTTTATGTAAACGCATAAAAAATACCGGCCCACAAAGCTCACTGACAGGTCAAATGAGAAAAAACAACGTTAAAGGCGCATTTGCGTTGACCGATAGTTGGGCGCCTAAACATGTCGCTATTATCGACGATGTAGTCACCACCGGATCGACCGTTAATGAGATCGCCTCTTTATTAATCAAGGCCGGGTGTCGTCGCGTCGATGTTTGGGCTATTGCCAGAACCTAAAAATAATCAGGTATCGAGGTTTTCCACCACTAGCGCATTACGCTCAATAAATTCACGCCTGGGCTCAACCTGATCCCCCATCAACGTCGTAAACACCTCGTCGGCACCGATCACATCCTCAATTTTGACCTGCAACAAACTACGGGTCGACGAGTCCATTGTGGTTTCCCACAATTGATCCGGGTTCATCTCACCCAGGCCTTTATAGCGCTGAATAGCCAATCCTTGTTCGGCTTCTTTTAATAACCAATCGAAGGCCTGCTTAACAGAAGTGATTACTTGCTTACGCTCATTCCTTTGTATAGAGGCGCTTTCTTCTAAACTCAACAACTGCTCTAAAGCAGACAGCTTCTTATAGTCTTCTGATGAAAAGAACTCTGGGGCAAAAATATTGCTCGACTCAAGGCCATGTATAGACACCGAAACCTTCGCTCCGAAAACGCCATCGCCGGCAGGGAAGAGCTCAAAACTATACTGTGTAATATGAGCGTCGTCACTATTCAGTTTGTCCGTTACCTCTTGAAACCAGTTTGCTATAACCGCTTCTTCGGAACAGTCCAGCTCGGTGATTATTGGCATATAACGAATCGCATCAACAATGGTGGGGTGATAGCGTTTGCACAAACGATTATACGCGCGGTTCATCGAAATATAACGATCGACCATGCTTCTTAATGCCTCATTCTCGATAGGCTCCTGACCTTCCGCTGGATAAAGCTGACTGTTCTCCAATGCTAACTCAAGCAAATAGGCTTCGCGTTCCGCCTCGTCTTTAAGATAACGCTCTTGTTTTCCTTTTTTTACTTTGTAAAGAGGGGGCTGTGCAATATAAACATGGCCACGCTCAATGAGTTCGAGCATTTGTCGGTAAAAAAAGGTAAGCAACAAGGTGCGAATATGTGCGCCGTCAACATCAGCGTCTGTCATAATAATTATCCGATGATAGCGCAGCTTTTCAGGATCAAACTCTTCCCGACCTATACCACACCCTAAAGCCGTAATTAGCGTGCCCACTTCTACCGAGGACAACATTTTATCGAACCTGGCTTTTTCCACATTCAGGATTTTGCCTTTTAAAGGCAAAATCGCCTGGTTTTTACGGTCGCGCCCTTGCTTGGCGGAGCCACCAGCAGAATCACCCTCCACCAAAAAAAGCTCTGATAAAGAAGGATCTTTTTCCTGGCAATCAGCTAACTTTCCTGGAAGTCCGGCAATATCTAAAGCCGTCTTTCGCCGAGTCAACTCACGCGCCTTTCGCGCAGCTTCTCGCGCACTGGCTGCTTCAACCACTTTCGCGCTTATGGCTTTCGCTTCTGTAGGCTTTTCTAATAGAAATTCCTGGATTTTTTCTGCAACACAAGACTCTACCGCTGACTTGACTTCGCTTGAGACAAGTTTGTCTTTGGTTTGTGATGAGAACTTTGGATCTGGCAGCTTTATAGACAACACAGCAGTTAGTCCCTCTCGAACATCATCGCCAGTGATGGCTACCTTGGCCTTGGCCGCAGCTCCCGACTTATCCATGTATTGATTAAAGCTTCGAGTCAATGCCGCCCGAAAGCCTGAAAGGTGCGTACCACCGTCCTTTTGCGGGATGTTGTTGGTAAAACAAAATATATTTTCCTGATACGAGTCATTCCACTGCATTGCCAATTCAACGCCCACTTCCTCTTTATCAGCAATTATGTCAATTACGGTCTCATGCAGGGGTGTTTTGTTGCGATTCAAGTGCTTCACAAAGGCGCTGATTCCACCCTTATATTCAAACAAGTCTGTCTTGCCGCTACGCTCATCAAGCAATTCGATGCGTACGCCGGAATTTAAAAAAGATAATTCCCGTAAGCGCTTTGCCAGGATATCGTAGTGAAACTCCAAATGCTTAAAGATGGCAAGGCTTGGCAGAAAAGTTACTTCGGTGCCCGTTTTATCTGAAGCTTCGCCTCTTTCTAAGGGGGAGACCGGATCGCCGTTTTTATATGTTTGGCTATGAACGAAACCCTCGCGATAAATTTTTAAGTCCAGCTTATCTGATAGGGCGTTTACGACCGACACTCCGACGCCGTGCAAACCACCGGACACTTTGTATGAATTATCATCAAACTTACCCCCGGCATGTAGTGTGGTCATAATTACTTCGGTTGCAGAACGCCCTTCTTCCTCATGGATACCAACCGGGATACCGCGACCATTATCCGTAACGGTAATAGATTCATTAGAATGAATAATTATTTTTATATAGTCACAGTGGCCGGCCAAGGCCTCGTCGATGCTGTTATCAACCACTTCAAACACCATGTGGTGTAAGCCTGTGCCGTCTTCCGTGTCGCCAATATACATTCCTGGCCGTTTCCTGACTGCTTCAAGGCCTTTTAAAACTTTGATTTTCGACGAATCATATACGTTTTCTTCAGACATAATTTTCTCTCATTAACAAACCTGATTATTCTACCATTTTCTTTATGTTTCCGTGTTTCACGTGAAACATGCCATGAACGTCTTTATGTTGCTGCGCCCATTCTGGCAAAGACAACGAAGAGACGAACGTTTGTGTATCATTAAGCGACAATAAATCCAGCATTTTTACTGAAGACTCCTTATCAAGCTCAGCGTCAAGGTCATCAACAAGCACCATGGCGTCTTTTCCTGATCTTCTTAATTTGTCTATTTGCGAAGAAAGTAAGGCGGCACTAAAAAGCTTGGTCTGTCCACGAGACAAATGCTTCGCCACATTAAAAGTTTCATAACTAAATGAAATATCTGTTCGATGTGGGCCTAAGTTTGTGTAACCCCTTTTCCTGTCTTCGTTCCTGTTTTTGGACAAGAGCTCTTTTAGATCTTGTGCCGCATAACTTTCATTTAAATACTTGATGCTGGCATTACCAATCAAGACCTGTGGCATATACTGATCATTCAATAAGCTATTTAGATTGGAAAGGTAGCCTAGCCTCATTCCATCAATTCTTTGCGCCTCTTCACTCATCCTTTTTTCCCATCCATCAATCTCAGATGAGTTAATCGCTCGTTCAGACTTTAATAGTGCGTTTCTATGGCGTAGCGCGCGGTGATAGCTTTTCCATGTCGTTATATAATCATGTTCCACGTGAAACAACGACCAATCCAGCCAATGCCTTCGGTCTTTAGGGGTTCCTGTAAATAAAACATGGTGATCAGGTGTTAATATATACACCGGCAGTAGTTTTGCTTGCTCTGATGCCGTTTGTATTGCTTCGCCATCAAACCTTATCCTGGTAATACCATGGCCCTTCTCGATCCCCACGGAAAAGGGGGTTCCCTGGTTTATTCCTCTGGCAAAGACATGTAGCTTGTTTTTTCCTTTGGTAATAACGTCATTTATTCGCTTACTTCTAAATGATTTTATGCGTGATAATAAATATACGCTCTCGAGAATAGATGTTTTTCCGCTCGCATTTGGACCATAAAAAAAATTGAGTTTTGAGCCGGGCTCGATACTAAATTCTGTTAAGTTGCGAATTGAGCAGGCATTAAGCTGTTCAATATAAAACATCAACTACAGACGCATCGGCATAACAACGTACTGACAGCGCGATTCATCCTCGGGCAATATTAGACAACTACTATTCGGATCCAGGACGCTTAGTTTTACTTTTTTACTTTTAATGATGGAAAGCGTATCCAGTAGATACGAAACGTTAAATCCTATTTCAATTTCTCCTCCTTTGTATTCCACCTCCAACTCTTCTTCAGCTTCTTCTTGCTCTGGATTATGAGCTAATGCTCGAAGACTGTTTGAGTCAAATATAATGCGCACACCCCGATATTTTTCGTTGGACAGAATAGAAGCTCGAGTGAGGCTGTTTCTTAGTTCTTCCCTATCAGCAAAAACCGGAGTTTCACTTAATTCTGGAATAACACGCTGATAATCAGGAAAACGGCCATCGATTAGTTTACTTGTAAAACAAATATTGTCGTTTTTTACCCGGATGTGGTTGGTGCTGATTTGTATTTCTATTTCGCTATCTTCATTCTGGAGCAGACGTGTTAACTCCGTGATACCTTTTCTTGGAGCAATAATTTGCATCGGTTCTTTTATCGGTGACTTTATAGTTACTTCATCTAACGCCAGTCTGTGGCCATCTGTAGCCACAGCCCTGAGTTTGTCGGTGGAGATTTCCAGTAATAAGCCGTTTAAATAGTAACGAACATCTTGCTGAGCCATTGCAAACTGAGTGTTTTCCAGTAATTGTTCAAGTTCTTGTTGTTTTATCTTGAAACTAACAATATTTTCAGTGATGTCTATCACCGGGTATTCCTGGGCTGGCAATGACGCTAACGTAAACCGGCTTTTGCCTGACTTAATCAATACTTTGTCATTTTTGACTTCAAGTTGAAGTTCGGCTTTTGCCGGTAATGCCCGGCAAATGTCTAATAGTTTTCTTGCTGGAAGCGTTAGTTCGCCGGTTTCTTGCAACTTCAATTCAATCGCGACTATCAGCTCTACTTCCATGTCAGTAGCGGTAACAGATAATGTTCCCTCACCTATACTCAGCAATAAGTTTGAAAGTATCGGTAAGGTTTGACGTCTATCAACAACACCACTCACGGTTTGTAATACGGGTAATAGAACGTCTCTATTTATATTAAATTTCATATATATACCTATTATTATTACTATTAGTAATTAAAATTATGTTAACAACCTAATTTATCTTTATAATACAATAGTTTATGGTTTTTTAACCTGTCTTACTAGTTGTGGATAAGTTCACAAGCGCCTGTTAATGAAATGTGAATAAATATATAGGTAAAGTTGTTAGCATACTTATGCACAGTTTATGGTCAGCTTGTTAGTATGTTTGTCAGGTTCACATAATCCTCTTCAATTTTATGCTCTGTCTTTCTTAATTCTTGTATTTTTCTGCATGCATGTAAGACAGTTGTATGGTCTCGGCCACCAAAAGCATCCCCTATTTCAGGCAAACTGTGATTGGTTAATTCTTTAGAGATAGCCATAGCAACTTGTCTTGGTCTGGCAATAGATCGGTTGCGTCGTTTTGATAATAAATCAGCTACCCGGATTTTATAATATTCAGCGGTCGTTTTTTGAATATTTTCCATAGTAACCTGCTTATCCTGGATTATGAGCAGATCTCTCAAAGAAGATTGTGTGAACTCCAGTGTGATCGCTTTGCCAGTTAAGTTTGAGTTTGCTATGACACGATTCAAAGCCCCTTCAAGTTCCCGCACATTTGAGCGAAAACGTTTCGCAATAAAGAAAGATACTTCATCAGGAATTTCTTTTTGTACCAATAAAGCTTTTTTTCTTATAATTGCAACCCGGGTTTCAAGTTCAGGTGGTTCAATTGCGACAGTAAGGCCCCATCCGAAGCGCGATTTTAAACGTTCTTCAAGCCCGTTGACCTCTTTAGGGTAGCGATCACACGTCAACACAATCTGGTGTTGTCCTTCAAGCAAGGCATTAAACGTGTGAAAAAATTCTTCCTGAGATCGTTCTTTTTTAGCAAAGAACTGGATGTCATCAATTAATAAAGCATCCAACGATCGATAATGCCGCTTAAATTCATTGATTGCGTTATGTTGTAACGCCCTGACCATATCAGCAACAAACCTTTCAGAGTGGAGGTAAGCGATGTTCGCACCAGGTTTTTGCTGGATAATGGCAGCACCTACAGCATGCATAAGGTGGGTTTTACCCAAACCAACACCACCGTATATAAACAATGGGTTGTAGGCACTACCAGGGTTTTCAGAGACCTGCATAGATGCAGCTCTTGCTAATTGATTGGATTTACCTTCAACAAAATTATCAAAAGTAAAAAAAGAGTTGAGGTTGTTAGAGTGTTTAACCGATTTTGTTGGGACTTTATTGCTTGAAAGCCCCGTTTTTTCGTTGTTGTTCGTTTCTTTTAATCGAGTTTCTGTTTTATTGCTGCTACGGCTACCGATTTCAATTTTGAGTGAAATGTGTTCACCATTTACTTCTTGTCCGGACAGTAATTCTTCTATTCTGGTTAAATAGCGCTCACTAATCCAGTCAAGCACAAACCTGTTAGGGGCCAGCAACCGAACCACATTATCGCCTTCTATCGCGTGTAGTGGTCGTATCCATGTATTGAATTGTTGAGGTGATAATTCACCCTCAAGCCGCTCTAGGCAACGTTTCCATGGGGAAATACCCACTAATAAACCCTCGTTGAATTTCAGATAATGAAGAGAAACCAAGAGTGTATACCCGATCAAAATAGTTATCCACAAGAACAATTTTTGTTATATTTGCAGGTTGTAATTGACTTATTTGCTGTTGCAACAGTAACATATGCGCCCTTTTAAGAGCCGTAAAGTAGACGAAGGCAATCGCATATGAAAAGAACGTTCCAACCAAGTAACCTAAAACGCAAAAGAAACCACGGCTTTCGTGCACGTATGCAGAGTCGATCAGGAAGATTAATAATAAAAGCACGCCGTAATAAAGGCAGAAAAAGGCTTTCAGCATAATTTTCTTATAAAGAGTGAATTCTTTCGGGGAGCGTTTTCGAGCAGGAAACAGACTAACAAAACCGGAAGAGTTCAAGCTTGTGTTTTCTTCACGATCAAGGTCCAGCGACAAATCATTTTTGTTGATTGCCAAAGACAATGGTAATAAACAGGCTCGACTCGGGTTAGCTGTTCCAAAAAAACACATCCCGAAGTCAGTTGAACGCAACCGATTGAAACGAGTAATCCGGGAAAGTTTTCGGTTAAGAAAAAACCTGCTGGAAGGCAAAGACGTGGTTGTGCTTATTAAGGGCTCCCTTGATGTTAACAGTAAGTTAATTGAGCCAAGATTAGCCACACACTGGGAAAAACTCTGTAAATGAAGCTGTTTTTAATCAAATTAATTTCGATATATAGGTGTTATCTTAGCCCGTTTTTAGCGCCATGCTGTCGGTTCTATCCTACGTGTTCTGAATATATGGTTACGGCCATTAAAGAACACGGAACTATTAAAGGCTTATCCCTGGGCGTACAACGTATTTGTTGTTGTCATCCTTTTCATGAGGGCGGTTTCGATCCGGTTCCTCAAAAAACAATGAAGAATAATTAATGGAAACAACACGGTTTATTTTATTGGTTGCACTGGGCCTGGTTCTAACAATGATCTGGCAGTCCTGGCAAGAAGATTACGGAAACCAACAGCCTGTTCAAAGCAACGGTGAAGCGCCGGTTTACGAGCCGTTAGCCGAGGTGGCGCCTAATATTGATGATTTGCCCGAGACACCAGGCACAGAATCAAGTAAACAAACGCCTTCGTTGTTCGTCGACGGAAATAACAAACACACCACAAGCGGCGAGCGAGTTCATGTCAAAACAGATCTTCTCGATTTAGAAATTGATACCTTGGGCGGCACCATACAACACCTTGAGTTATTAAATTATCCTGTTTCCAAAAAACAGCAAGACGATAAAGTGGTCTTACTAGATCATGATGGTAATAATTTTTATATCATACAAGGCGGGCTGTTAAGCAAACAAGACGGCGCTAACCATAAAACACTTTTTACCGCGCCGAAAAATAATTACGTTTTAGATGGCAAAGACAGCCTCTCCGTCCCGCTCGTGTGGGAATCTGAAAATGGTTTAAAAGTAATAAAAACATATACCTTCTATAAAGGCCAATATGTCGCGGATATAAACTATGAAGTTATAAATGCGACAGCATCAGATTGGACCGGTAGTGCTTATGGACAAATAAACCGTACCGATCCAGTAGACAAAGGATCCCGGCTTATATACACCTATACTGGCGCCGTCATTTCTTCTCCTGAAAAGCGCTACGAAAAAATAGATTTCGATGATATTAAAGAAGACCGACTATCTGTTGATATTACGAATGGATGGGTCGCAATGTTGCAGCATTATTTCATCACCGCGCTCATTCCCGCCTCAACAGAAGACAAGTTTCACTACTACACACTAAACCCGGATAACAATAGCTATGTTATCGGTGCAATTAGTCCGGCCAAAACAATCTCGGCGGGATCCAGCGACAACCTGAAGCACCGTGTTTATTTTGGACCAAAACTTCAAAAGCGACTGGAACATATAGCTGAAGGCCTTAATCTAACGGTTGATTTCGGAATTTTCTGGTTTCTTGCAAAGCCACTCTATTGGGTTCTGGATTATATCCATGGTTTTACCAAAAACTGGGGCTGGGCAATTATTTTGGTAACGCTTTTCCTGAAAATTTGTTTTTATAAATTATCAGCCGCCGGTTATCGCTCTATGGCGAACATGCGCAAGGTTCAGCCAAGGCTGCTCAGTATCCGGGATCGGTATAAAGATGATCGGGCAAAACTTAATCAGGCAATGATGGCCCTTTATAAAGAAGAAAAAATCAATCCTTTGGGCGGTTGTTTTCCTATCCTGATTCAAATACCGGTGTTTATTTCTTTATATTGGGTCTTGTTAGAAAGCGTTGAACTAAGGCAGGCGGATTTTATTTTATGGATCCATGATCTGTCTATTCCTGATCCCTATTTTGTTTTGCCTTTGTTGATGGGCATAACGATGTTCATACAACAGAAGTTAAACCCTGCGCCAATGGATCCTGTGCAAGCGAAAGTTATGTCAGTGCTACCAATTGTATTCACCGTGTTTTTTGCTTTTTTTCCTTCCGGCCTGGTTTTATATTGGGTAGTTAACAACACGCTGTCCATTGCCCAACAATGGATGATCACGCGTAATATTGAGCGCGCCAGCGCTACTAAATAATTCGGTTGAGCGGCTTACGCTATGACTGAAAAAAATGAAACAATAACTGCAATAGCAACACCTTCCGGCAGAGGCGGACTAGGCATAGTGCGTGTTTCCGGAAAACTATCCGGTTCAATATTCACCGCTTTAACAGGTCAAGCGCCAGAGCCTCGCAGAGCGAAGTTCGTTTCTTTTACTTTGTCAGATAAAACAATAATAGACAAAGGCATTGCTCTATTTTTTAAAGCCCCGGCGTCGTATACAGGTGAGGATGTTATGGAATGCCACGCCCATGGCAGCCGTATAGTACTCAGTATGTTACTGGAAGAGATCGTGTCTTTAGGCGCAAGACTGGCCTTGCCCGGCGAATTTACCGAAAGAGCATTTTTAAATAATAAAATTGATCTGGTTCAGGCAGAAGCTGTCGCCGACTTGATAGACAGTAATTCTAAAAAAGCTGCGCTTGGCGCAATGCAATCGCTACAGGGCGTTTTTTCAAACGACATAAATAATCTCAGAGATCGTGTGTTTAATGCGAAGGCATTAATTGAGGCAGCCCTTGATTTTCCTGAGGAAGAAGACGTTGTCGTCGATACTAACCCTGCTGCAAAAGACATACAGCAATGCCTGGATATCCTTAATGACTTGTTAAAAAAAGCGGAGGCCGGGCGCGTGCTTGATTCAAACCCGACAATAGTTATCGTTGGCCAACCGAATGCAGGCAAGTCCAGCATTATAAATTATCTGTCCGGTATAGATTCAGCGATAGTTTCAGCTACACCCGGCACAACGAGAGATGTTATCAAGGAAAAAATTTTGCTGGGCGGCTATGCGGTGACGTTGCTTGATACTGCTGGCATTCGAGAAACCAGTGATGAAATAGAATTGGCTGGTGTAGATCGTGCCCATAAAGCACTTGGCCTGGCAGACATAGTTCTTTTTGTTCATGATAATACTCTAGGTCATGTTGATATCGATGCCGCCCTGCTTGCACAGGTTGCTGCGGGCGCGAAGCTTATTATTGTGAGAAACAAGATAGATCTTTGTGATAATAGTAATTTCGCGAATATTGATAATGAGATTTTTGTTTCCGCTAAAACCGGCAAGGGCATGGGCAGCTTGATCGATGCAATAGCAGCAAACCTTGATATAGATGGTGGCGAAGAAGATCTTGTTTTCTCTCGACAACGTCATGTTGATTGTTTGCGAATGCTAAGCAACAATTTAAAGCAGGTGCTTGCGGACATAGATGAAGGCGCTGGACTGGAAGTGCAGGCTGAATCATTACGACAATGTTTAACGGGCTTTGATGAGTTAACTGGAAAGGTGACCAGCGACGACGTATTGGGCGCTGTGTTTTCACGGTTTTGTATTGGCAAATAATTAAAGAGGAACGGTTTTGTGAGTATAAAAATAGATATTTCGGTGGGCGAACTGCTGGACAAAATAACAATACTTCAAATTAAAACAGAAAGGATTCATGATCAGGCTAAACTGGTGAACGTTAAAAAAGAACTGGATGTCTTGTTAGCTCAATGGGAAGCGTCTGTATATGTAAAAGCCGATCTTCGTGACAGCATTAAGGCTTTAAAAGAAGTAAATGAAAGCCTTTGGGAGATAGAAGATAAAATAAGACTCAAGGAAGGCAAACAGTTGTTCGATGAAGAGTTTGTGACATTAGCCCGCTCTGTTTATGTTACTAATGATAAACGCGCCGATATAAAACGTAATATAAATAACGAAACAGGTTCTGAGCTGGTGGAAGAAAAATCGTATAGTGATTACGCTAATAATGAATCATAGTCATAACGTGTGTTTGGTACGATATTAATTATTTTATGGCTGTAAAAAAAATACTTTTTGTCGGGCTTAGTAATGTTGGCGATGTAATTATGACTACGCCCACACTAAGATCGTTGCATAATAAATTCCCCGATGCTTCATTTGATATAGTCACTGATAAGCGCGCCATGCAGTTATACGCAAACTGTCCTTTTTTGAACGAACTATATTTGAAGGATAAAGACATAATGTGGCGCGGTGTCCCGGCACTATTGAGGCAACTGTGGGGAAACAGTTATGACATCATCGTTGATGTCAGGAGTGATGGTCTTGCCTATCTGCTGCGCGGTAAAAAAAGATACACTAAATATTTCTCTAAAAGTTATGGATCACATGCTGTTGAAGAAATCATTGGCGTTATTCATCGTTTGCATGGAAATGACCCAATCCCGGATACAGAAATCTGGTTAACGGATGAAAATAGACAATATGCACTTAAACAGTTATCTGTGTTTACAGATAAAGACAAGCTATTAACTATTTCTGTTGGAGATAGTCGTAAACCGATTAAGTCGATGTCAACGATAAACCTTATTGGGTTGCTTAATAAACATAAACATGATTTTTCAGGCGTGATATTTCTAGGCAATCAGTTCGAAGCAGACATGACGCTTGAAGTGTGTAGTAATATAGAGCTTCCATATATAAATACTGTGGGCAATGGTTTATTGGATGCTGCTGCTTTGATAGAAAAGTCTTGTCTTTATATTGGCCCTGACTCCGGGCTCGGCCATATTGCAAGCGCGCTGAAAATACCAACAATAAGTTTTTTCAGCATCATGAGTCCCGAGCGTTTTCGCCCCTGGGGTGATAAGGCAATTTGTATTCAGGGCAAAGATGGTGATGCTCGAAATATATCCGTTAATGATGTTAGTGCAGCTATTGAGGGATCCATGC
>JBFIJV010000014.1:0-20359 GCA_041600575.1 Gammaproteobacteria bacterium
AAGCGAAACCAATATTCAACAAAAATTAATATCTGAAAGATAAAAACTAACTACGATGCACTACTAACCTTTCGTTCCTTTTCAGACTGATCTAACTGCGCAGAAATAAAATCAAGTATGCCGTCATAATCCAGTTTGGCATCTCTTAACATATCTTCTCTGGATCCATGCTGAAGCAATCTATCCGGTAAACCATAGTTGGCCACTTTTTGGGTAATGCCATGTGCAGCAATAACTTCATTCACGGCTGCGCCTGCACCGCCCGCTATAACGTTTTCTTCTACTGTAACAATCAGATCATGATCAGCACACATGTCAACAATCAACTTTTCATCGATCGGTTTAACAAAGCGCATGTTTACGATCGTTGCATCAAGTTCTTCTGCTATACGTTCACAAGGTTCGACCATGGTTCCAAATGCCAGTATTGCCAGGTTCTTTCCTTTGCGTCTGAGTTCCGCTTTACCAATCGGTAATGCAGTCATCTCTTTTTGAATTTCCACACCGGGACCGGTACCACGTGGGTAGCGAACTGCTGCGGGTTGATCGAGTTGATAACCTGTATAGAGCATCTGACGACATTCATTTTCATCTGCCGGGGCCATGATGACCATATTCGGCAAACAGCGCATAAAACTGAGATCGTAAGAACCGTTGTGAGTTGGACCATCAGCACCAACACAACCGGCTCTATCTATCGCAAACAATACCGGTAATTCCTGCACCACAACGTCATGAATCAATTGATCATAAGCGCGTTGCAGGAATGTAGAATAGATCGCGACAACCGGCTTTAAACCATCACAAGCCATACCGGCAGCAACGGTAACACTATGTTGTTCTGCGATAGCGACGTCGAAATATTTACCCGGGTGATCTTTTTCAAACTGCACCAGACCAGAGCCTTCACGCATCGCTGGTGTTATCGCTGCAAAACGATGATCCAGTGTCGCCATATCACTGGCCCAATCACCAAAAACCTTGCTATAGGTTGGACCGGAAGAAGACGGTTTAGCGGATGGGACAATACCCTTGTGTGGATCGAAGGGTGTGACACCATGATATTTAACCGGATCATTCTCAGCCGGCTCATAACCTTTCCCTTTCCTGGTGATGATGTGTAAAAACTGGGGACCATCGAGTTCTCTGATATTCTTTAAGGTAGCGATCAGCGCATGCAGATCATGGCCGTCTACCGGGCCAATATAATTGAATCCGAATTCTTCAAACAACGTCCCGGGAACAATCAAACCCTTAACATGCTCTTCTGCTCGTTTCGCTAATTCGACGGCATTCGGTATATTGGATAATACTTTTTTACTGCCTTTGCGCATGCTGGAGTAGATCTTGCCAGAGATTAACTGCGCAAAACGATTTGACAGCGCACCAACATTGGGTGAGATAGACATATTATTGTCATTCAGAATAACCAACAGGTCGCTATGTTGTGCGCCGGCATGATTCAACGCCTCAAAGGCCATACCTGCTGTCATGCTGCCATCACCAATAATGGCAACACATTTGCGATCTGAACCGGTTCTGGCAGCTGCAATAGACATACCCAGGGCTGCACTAATAGAAGTACTGGAATGCCCTACCCCAAAGGTGTCATATTCGCTTTCATCACGTTTGGGAAACGGAGCTAAACCTTCCCATTGACGAATACTATGTAAGCGATCTTTCCTACCGGTCAGGATTTTATGAATATAGGCTTGATGACCCACATCCCAGACCAGACGATCTTCAGGTGTATTGTACAGATAATGTAGTGCGACGGTCAGTTCAGTCACACCCAAACTTGCCGCAAAGTGGCCACCACTCTTACTTACAGAGTGCAGCAAAAATAATCTTAGTTCTTCTACGAGCTGCTCTAATTGTGATTCTGGCAGCTTTCTCAGGTCTGCAGGGCAATTGATATGGTCTAGAAGTGGCGTTTTTATATCGTTATTCATTACGTATTTGCTTTAAAATAGCGTCATTATGAATAGTGACAAAGAGGCATGCAAGAAGAACAATCACTTACTTGAATAAAGCTGTCCTGATGATAAAGCTTGAAATTAACTAAAGTACAGGCTGTACATTCGAGCAGACATCACTTATCTTGACGGGTTTTAGTGCGTCGGCACTTAAAAATAGCATAGAACATCAATAATCAATCAATAAATCTGGAGTTTATTTAATGGGTGTACCTCTAATTCAGCAATTCAGGATGGGAAAATATATCCTCGGTAAAAAATTTAGTGGTGAAAAAAAATATCCACTGGTATTGATGCTGGAACCCTTATTTCGCTGCAATCTGGCCTGTGCCGGTTGTGGCAAGATCGATTATCCGAAAGAAATTCTGGATAAACGCCTCAGTTATGAAGAATGTATGCATGCCATCGATGAATGCGGTGCTCCTGTCGTTTCCATTGCGGGCGGCGAGCCGCTGATACACAAAGAAATGAAACAGATTGTTGAAGGCTATATCGAGCGCAAGAAATTTGTGTATCTGTGTACGAATGCGTTGTTGCTGAAGAAACATATTGATGAGTACACACCATCACCTTACCTGACCTTTTCTATCCATCTTGACGGTAATAAAACGCGTCATGATGCTTCTGTTTGTCTGGACGGTGTTTTTGATAAATGTATTAGCGTTATCAAACTCGCTCGTGAAAAAGGCTTTCGTGTCACCATAAACTGTACCCTGTTTCAGAACGAAACTGCTGATGAAGTTGCAGAGTTCATGGATATGGCAATGGAACTGGGTGTTGAAGGCGTCACTATATCGCCGGGATACAATTACGAAAGAGCGCCAAAACAGGATGTATTCCTTAAGAAAACTGAAAGCAAACAACTGTTCCGAGATATCTTCAAACTAGGAATCGGTAAAAAATGGCGTTTCAACCAGTCATCTTTGTATCTTGATTTTCTGGCCGGTAACCAGACCTATGAATGTACACCTTGGGGAAATCCAACCCGTAACGTATTTGGTTGGCAAAAACCCTGTTACCTTTTAGTTGGTGAAGGTTATGCGCCGACCTTCTCTGCCTTGATGGCAGAAACGGAATGGGAAAATTATGGCACCGGACGCAATCCAAAATGTGCTAATTGCATGGTTCATTGTGGCTATGAAGCCACGGCTGTTAACGACACGGTAAGTCATCCATTCAAGGCCTTGGGTATATTCCTTAAAGGACCCAAAACCGATGGAGAAATGGCACCTGAATTACCCATACTCTATGACGATGATGCAGTAACCGCACCGAAACTGGTTGCTGAAAATAAAGCGACAAAGAGTTGCGGTAGTAGCAAACAAGTCGCCTGATGGAATTAACTCTCCTGGCAGTAATGCCAGGATTGCTTATCTGGGTCGCCATACTCATGCTGCCTTGGCGACCCTGGGGTACTCGAGAATCTCTCGATAGCCAAAACATAGAAAATCCGGACTTATCCGATGTCACCGTACTTATCCCTGCACGGGATGAGGCCGACACAATAATCCAAACCTTAAGTGCCCTGAAACAACAGGGTAATGGACTACAGGTAGTTCTGGTCGATGACCAATCCACCGATAATACGACCGAACTGGCTCAATCCGTCAATTTGGAAAACCTCAAAATCGTCCCCGGCACAACTCTGGCCGACGGATGGAGTGGTAAACTATGGGCGTTGGAACAGGGACGCCAACACATCAAGACTCCCTACCTTTTATTACTAGACGCTGACATCGTTTTAAAACCAAACCTTATTCCGACACTGCTCAAAGTATTTTGCGAAGAGGATTTAAAAATGTTGTCTTTGATGGCTCATTTAAAGATGGAATCAAGCTGGGAAAAGTTTTTAATGCCGGCTTTTATCTTCTTTTTTAAATTACTTTATCCATTTCAGTTATCTAATAAAGCCACATCATCTATCGCTGCTGCTGCGGGTGGCTGCATCATGCTTGAAACAAATGTACTTGAAAAACTGGGGGGGTTTAACTGTATCAAAGATGCGTTGATTGATGATTGCTCGTTAGCAAAACAGATTAAACAGGAAGGCCATAATATCTGGATGGGTTTAACTCATTCGGCCATTAGCATTCGAAGTTACGATACGCTCTCAACGATCTGGCAGATGGTGGCAAGAACCGCCTATACTCAACTGGGTTATTCTCCTTTGTTATTACTTGTTTGTACTATGCTAATGTTGGCTGCATTCGGTTTACCGATTATCGCATTACTACAAAGCCAGTTTGATGTTTTCATAACCGGTATAATCATCCTTACTCTGCAAGTCATTTGTTATCTACCTACCTTACGCTACTACTCGATGAACCCTGTCTACGCGTTGTCCTTGCCACTGACTGGCATTCTTTATTTATTAATGACATGGAGTTCCGCCTTTTACTACTATTTTGGCAAAGGTGCGGTCTGGAAAAATCGTCATTATAATTAATTGCAACAAAATCCAGTTAAATGCATCTAATTTTTTATAGCAAAAAACAACTATAAAACAGCCCGATAATCTGACGTATTTAAATAACCATGGATTGCACACAATGACATTACCGTTTCATCAGTTCCAACAATGCCTAAAGACCCTGCTGGGCATCACAACAGTGCTTATCTGCACCTGTTCATGGGCTGAAACCCAGCAGGAACAAGCTATTCAGGCCCCCGTTAACAAATTACATACATCATTAATTAACATCATGCAGACTGCAGATAAAGAAAGCTTTCAAGCCCGATATGACGTTATGGAGAAGACGGTTCTTGAAAACTTTGATTCACCTCTCATTGCGAAAGTTATATTAGGCCGCTACTGGAAAACGCTTGATGAAAAATCAAAATTGGACTTTATAAATTTATTTAATCGTTTAACCATATCCACTTATGTCGATCGATTTGACTCGTATAAGGAACAATCATTTAAGAACCTGTCTACGGAACAGATGAAAAAAAACAGATACCTGGTAAAAACAGAATTCGTGCGTACAGATGATGAACCGGTATCATTTAATTACATCGTCCAAAAAGAAAATGATAAATGGAAAATAATCAGCGTCATCGCCGATGGCATTAATGACCTATCTCTGAAACGAGCAGATTATTCTGCCATCATCAAGAATCAGGGGTTTACTGCCCTATTAACCGACCTGGAAGAAAAAATCAGACTTTTGCAGCCTGAATTATAGACAAAACCAATATAAAAAATTGTCTCCAGCCTTAAGGTATGTCAATATTTGCCGATAAATAATAACAACCTATTTGCACTGCAAGAGAGAGTAGAAAATGACTGGATGGCGTTTATTTAATTTAGCAAAGCTCTTGGTTCTTACCGGGATGCTGTCGTTGGCAACGGGCTGCGCAACAACACAAGGTATAAATAATGACGGTGATCCTGATCCATTAGAACCGGCAAACCGTGTGGTCTTTAATGTGACTGAAACTCTTGATAAGCACCTTATCAAACCTATTGCTGAGTCATATGTCGATCTAGCTCCCTTACCCGTCAGGACCAGTGTAACTAATTTTTTCAATAATCTGGGTTACTTAAATGTCATCTTGAATGATTTTTTGCAAGGAAAATTTGAACAGGGAATAACCGATATGCTTCGCTTTACCTATAACTCAACGTTTGGTATTGCAGGTCTATTTGATGTTTCTACACCGATAGGTATGCCTCTAAATAATGAAGATTTTGGCCAAACACTCGCTACCTGGGGTGTAGATCAAGGCTCTTATCTCTATCTATTGGGACCAACCTCAACGCGTGATGTAACAGATCAAGTGCCAAGCACTCTGTTAAACCCGTTCTTTTATTTGTCAGGTATAATCTTCGCCCCGATCAGCGCTATAAATGCTATAAATACACGCGCCAATCTGCTTGAAGCATCGAATATTCGTGACGAAGCAGCACTTGATACTTATACATTCACCCGCGAAGCTTATTTACAACAACGTGAGTTTCTCGTCCATGATGGCAATCCTCCTGCCACCGGTTATGACGATATCTTTAATGATAGTGATTTTGCCGATGATGATTCAGAAGCTGAGTCTGAGTCAGGTATGTTAATCATCGAATAAAATGATTTAACGAGAACTATCCGGATTACCCCCCACGAACAGTAGCTGCATTATTTTATTAATGCGGCTACTTCTTCAATCCAATGTTTGACCGGTACCGGACTTTTCTGCTGTAAATGTTTAAGACAGCCAATATTGGCTGTAAGTATCATCTCTGGTTGTCCACGCAGCAAATTCTCAATTTTATTCGTTTGTAACTTACCCGATATCGCTGTCTGTAATAAAGAATAAACACCTGCCGAGCCACAACACAAATGTGCATCTGTTACATCGACCAGCGTGAATCCTATCCGGCTTAACAGGTTTTCAGTCACACCATTTAATTTTTGGCCATGTTGTAATGTACATGGACTTTGAAATGCAACATTTTTAGGCGTCTCCAACTGCAATTTTTCCAAATCAAATTCCGATACGAATTCCGAGATATCTTTTGTTAAACCTGAAATTTTTGCCGCCTTGCTGGCATAGACCTCATCTTCTCGCAATAAATAACCATACTCTTTGATATGTACACCACAACCACTGGCAGAGACAATAATTGCTTCTATGCCTTGCTCAACAAGCGGCCAGTACGCATCAATATTACGTCGCATAAAGGCCAGGGATTGTTCTGTTGCAGTAAGGTGCTGACTCAAAGCACCGCAACATTGTTCGTCTTTAACTTCTACAATAGAGACACCGAGCGCATTTAATACTTTTACTACAGACTGATTTATTTCCGGAGCCAACGCCGGCTGCACACAACCGGAAAATAAAATAACCTTACGTGCATGATTTTGAATAGTATCTATTTTTGCTTGCTTTCTATGAGCCGGAATAATCGTCTTTATCTTTTGGGGAAGACAAAAACGAAAATATTGTCCGACCCTCAATAACGGCTTAAACCTATTTTTATAAGGTAAGGTTTGTAGTATTAAAAATCGGAACAGACGTTGATGCCATGGTCGGGATGTTTTTTGTTCAACATGATGGCGACCTATATCGAGTAACTTTCCATACTCAACCCCTGAAGGACAGGTTGTTTCACATGCGCGACACGTCAAACAGCGATCAAGGTGTTGTAGCGTTCTATTCGATGTTTCTTCTCCTTCTAACATCGACTTGATTAGATAAATACGCCCCCTTGGTCCATCAAGTTCGTCACCCAGTAATTGATAGGTTGGACATGTTGCAGTACAAAAACCGCAATGCACACAGGAACGTAAAATACGTTCGGCTTCTTTACCTTCTGATGTATCGCTAATTGATTGTTCTATGAATGTTTGCATAAGCTCTAAATAGTTGCGTACATTTTTCCTGGATTTAATACGCTATGCGGATCAAAGGCATTTTTTAAATTTTTGTGTAATGACAATAGCCCATCTGTTAAAGGCTGGAAAATTTCCTGTTGCGGATCAGTACCTTTAAACAACATCGCATTGCCACCTGCGGCAGAAGCCAAATTAAATATTTCTTCAGCGGGACGTTTCGAATCAAGCCAATACAAACCACCACCCCACTCTATTAAACACGGTTCATTACCGACATCCAGCACAGAAGTCACCGGGACAGATAATCGCCAAATATTATTCTTCGAATTAAAAATAGACGATTTGTAATCACGTAATTCATTCCAGAATTGCCGGGCTTGCTCAAACACATCCATGCCAATAGTTTTACTTGACGTTTTGACCACCTTTTCATCCCCTGATAAACGAATAAATAACGCTTCACCATCATAACAGGAGGCAGATAGTGGTATTGCAAGGGCTGATAATTCAAGCATCTTCGCCAGTGCATCATCAAGTGATAATGACTGATGACAAGTCAGTTCAAATTCAGGTAATGGCATAACCTTGAGTGAGATATCTAGTATAACGCCCAGCGTACCATATGCTCCGGTCATCAATCGCGATAGATCATAACCGGCGACATTCTTCATTACCTGTCCGCCAAATGTCAGTTCCTTGCCAAGACCATTTATACAATGCACTCCCAGAACATAATCACGGACCGAACCTGAGTATGGTCGACGTGGTCCACTCAGACCTGTCGCGACAACACCACCAATTGTGGTCCTGGCATTAACCTGAGGTGGTTCAAAAACCAACATTTGGCCATGTTTGGCCAAGGTGTTATTGATCTCGTTCAGCGTTGTTCCCGCCCTCACCGTAATATACAGTTCTGTCGGTTCATAATTTATTACGCCACTATAATCGGACATCTCCAATGAAGTTCCAACGATGTTTCTACCAAGAAAAGCTTTGCTATCACCACCCACAATTTTCAGTGGCTCATGCTGCTCAATGGCATTAGCTATTTGGTCCTGAATGATTTTAATTTTTTCTTGCATAGAACAATCATCTGAGTAATTTATATTTGAAAAAAGTAATTAATGAAAAACCGGTTTAATTCAATATCAGCAGTAAACGTATTAATAACGTTCGAGTTCGGGAAACTTATCTTTGCCTGCATGTACATGCATCGCTCCAAATTCTGCACATCGGTTTAAAGTAGGCACCGCTTTGCCTGGATTTAACAAACCTTTTTTATCAAATGCCGCTTTCACAGCATGAAACTGTTCCAATTCATCATCGCTAAACTGGATACACATCTCGCTTATTTTTTCTATGCCAACCCCGTGTTCACCGGTTATGGTACCGCCCATTTCAATGCAAAGTTTGAGTATGTCGCTGCCAAATGCTTCTGTGCGTTTTAATTCACCCGGGATAGCGATGTCGTACAATATCAAGGGATGTAAATTTCCATCTCCCGCATGAAACACATTAATCACATCGAGTTTATATTTTTTCGATAAATCATTTATACCTGACAGGACCTGAGCGATATGTTTTCTTGGAATGGTCCCATCCATACAATAATAATCCGGTGCGACTCGGCCCGCAGCCGGGAAGGCTGCTTTTCTTCCAGCCCAAAATAGATCTGATTCAGCATCATTACGCGCAACCCGGACTTCTGTCGCACCGTATCGAGTGAGTAATTGTTCGACTGCATTTAATCCTGTTTCTACTTCACCCTGAGAACCATCCAATTCACATAATAAGATCGCTTCTGCATCAGTCGGATAACCGGCGTGAACAAAGTCTTCAACCGCTCGAACACCGGCCTTATCCATCATTTCCAGACCGGCGGGAATAATACCCTCAGCGATGACACCCGCAACGGCATTACCGGCTTTCTCAACATCATCAAACGCAGCAAGCAAAACCCGGCTAAAGGGCGGTTTAGGAACAAGCTTTACCGTAACTTCAACAATCACCGCCAACATTCCTTCAGAACCAGTCAGCAAGGCAAGTAGATCATATCCGGCTGAATCAAAGGCATGACTACCCACCGTAATTAATTCACCTTCAATCGTGACAAGCTTCAGTTGCATAATATTGTGCACTGTGAGGCCATACTTCAGACAATGCACACCACCGGAGTTTTCCGCTACATTTCCACCAATGGTACAGGCGATCTGGGATGAAGGATCAGGAGCATAATATAATCCATCTGACTTGACGGCATCGGAAATAGCGAGGTTACGAACACCTGGTTGAACGCGAGCAGTTCGCTGAATTGGATCAACCTCGATTATCTTGTTAAATTTTGCCAGACTCAGCAATACACCCTCTGCGTGGGGCATCGCACCACCCGACAGGCCGGTACCTGCACCTCTGGCGACAACTGGAATATCGTTAGTATGACAATACGATAATATGGCCTGGACCTGTTCTACCGTATCCGGCAAGACAACACAGCCGGGCATTACCCGATGCGCTGATAATGCATCACATTCATAAACGCGCCGCGATTCTTCAGATAGCAATACGGCCCCTGTTGGGAGAATCTCTGTTAATTTACTAAAATCCATAATGAATCATTTTATGCTTATTTGATTAATTTAACAGCCGACTTCTAACATAGAGAATTTCGCCATTTCTTAAGCACATATAAAACTAGTTAATGATATAATCTCAAGTTCCTGAAGGCTGTAGCTAAAGATATTGCGACCATTGAAAACTAAACCTCATGAGTGAAGAAATTCTTATCAATGTTACACCACAAGAAACACGCGTAGCCGTTGTTGATAATGGTGTATTGCAGGAAGTTCATATTGAACGATCACAAAAGCGCGGGCTTGTGGGTAATATCTTTAAAGGACGGGTGTCTCGTGTTCTGCCTGGCATGCAAGCAGCATTCATTGATATTGGGCTTGAACGGACAGGTTTTCTACACTCTTCTGATATCGTCGCGAATAATAGCGAATATGATATTGAAAAGCAGGAGCTGGAACAAATACAACCGATAGAAGCTATTATCCATGAAGGAGAAGAAATTCTTGTTCAGGTAATTAAAGACCCCATTGGCAGCAAGGGCGCAAGATTGACAACACGTCTTTCAATTCCATCACGCTACATCGTGTTCATGCCCGATTATCCGACGATAGGTATTTCTCAAAGAATAGAAATTGAGGAAGAACGTGAAAGACTCAGAAATATCATTCTGGGTTATTTATCAGGTATCGAAAAACTGGCGGTTGGTAACGAAGATAATGTCATTTTGCACGGTGCATTACGCGAATCTGAAATCTTAAAAAAAGGTGGCTTCATTATCAGAACCGCAGCGGAACATGTGTCTGACGAAGATATTTGTAAAGACATAGAGTTTCTCAGGAAAATCTGGGAATCCATCATGGTTCGTGCAAAGAATACGTTTCCTCCGAGTGTTGTTTATGAGGACTTACCGCTGGTAATGCGCACCATGCGTGATCTGGTTCACTCCGAAGTTGAAAAGGTACGCATTGATTCCAAAGAAACTTATCAACGTGTTATGGAATTTTCCAAACACTTTATCCCCGAGCTCCTCGGCAGAATTGAATACTACACTGGCAGCCACCCGATACTGGATCTGTACTCGGTGGAAGATGAGATACAACGTTCACTAAACAGAAAGGTGCAATTAAAATCAGGCGGTTATTTGATCATTGATCAAACAGAGGCAATGACAACCATTGATGTCAATACCGGTGCCTTTGTTGGTCATAGGAATCAGGAAGAAACGATATTCAAAACAAATCTTGAAGCAGCGCACACAATTGCCCGGCAACTTCGCCTGCGTAATCTGGGTGGCATAATCATTATAGATTTTATCGACATGAAGGATTCAGAACACGGCCGCCAGGTGTTACGTGCACTTGAAAAAAATATTGAAAAAGATCATTCCAAATCAACATTGAGTGAACTCACTTCAC
This sequence comes from Gammaproteobacteria bacterium, assembly GCA_041600575.1. Classification (GTDB taxonomy): domain Bacteria; phylum Pseudomonadota; class Gammaproteobacteria; order Eutrophobiales; family Eutrophobiaceae; genus UBA7359. Next base: position 11,290 of record JBFIJV010000014.1, read on the forward strand.
TCGGACTTGTACAGTTAACCCGAAAACGAACCAGAGAAAGTCTGGAACATATCCTATGCGAAACATGTCCTACCTGTGATGGCAGAGCATCTATTAAGACAGCGGAAACAATTTGTTATGAAATATTTCGGGAAATATTACGTGAAGTCAGACAATTTGATGCAAATAAATTATTGGTTGTTGCCTCACAACGAGTTGTCGACATGCTATTGGACGATGAATCAACCAGTGTGGCGGAACTCGAGGCGTTTATTGGCAGACCAATCAATTTTCAAGTAGAAACCTATTACACGCAAGAACAATACGATATCGTTCTGCTTTGACTAGTCGTTAATGTTAAATAAAATTCTTACAGGTCTATACCATTTTTTCTGGTATACATTTGCATTTATTATCCTGAATACTGCCGTTATCGTTACAGTATTACGCCTCGCTTTGCCCCAGATTGAAACTTACAAAACTGAAATACAATCCTGGGTCAGTAAACAAATGAAACACCCGGTAGTTATCGAGAAGATAACTGCAGAATGGCAAGGCTGGACCCCCAATCTTTATCTCGGCAACATCGATCTTTATACACAAGACAATACCAGTGTTATCACCCGATTTGACTCAGCTCAAATAGGCATTGATCTGGTAGATAGCGTTTGGGAACTGGAGATCATTCCAAGTTATATCTCTGTTGCAGGTCTCGATTTTAGCATCTACCGACACTCGGATGGATCAATATCGATTAGTAGTGATAGTAATAATGATCAAAATCCGGGTGCCAATAAAGATAATCAGGCAGCATTATCCGGCTGGTTATTAAAACAAAAACATATTGTGCTCGAAAATGCATCAGTCACCTGGCTTGATGAAAAAAAACCAAATAAAGATAATGAATTTTCGGATGTCCGTATTGAATTAAAAACCGATGAAAAGCGTCTGCAACTCGCGGCAAATATCAAGTTGCCGGAACAGTACGGACAGTCATTAAACATTTTACTCGACGTTACCGGCAATATCCTGACGCCTGAATGGAGTGGTACTGCCTATTTTGATGCGAAGCAATTTAGACCCGATAATTTACTGGATGAATACCCGGTAAAAAGTATTAATGGTGCTGCTAATTTCAAATTATGGACAAGTTGGAAGAACTCCAAATTAATGGATTTTAATGGTGAGGCAAACTACTCTGGATTTTCGGTCAAGGCTAACAACTTTAAATTACCGGTTAATAATATAGATGTGGCGTTGTTTGGTGAACGTAAAGAAGACACTAACTGGTTATTAAATGTAAACGTTAAAAATTTACGAACTGAACATGGTTTGTGGCCACCTTCACAGCACCAGTTAATAATTGAAGAAGACGCTGATAATAACCATCGTTATAACGCTTATTTTTCCTATCTAAAACTGGAAGAGATATTACCTGTCCTTATAGCTGGCAACATCATGCCTGACCAGTTTAAGGAGACACTGGAACAACAAACCATCAGTGCGGAATTGAACAATGTAAGTATCAGCTACAGCCCTGATTCAAATTCGGGAGGAATACTTCAATTTAATTCCGAATTTAAAAATCTTGATTATATTTCATCTGATAAAAATCTTTCTATCTTCGGTCTGGAAGGATCATTAAGCACCAACAATGAAAACATACGGGTACAACTTGACACTGAGCTACCAAAAATAAAATTGAGTGCTTTCTATGATGAACCGCTATTTTTCTCAGAGCTGAAAGCCGATATCGAAATAATAAAGGATGATGCTTATAAAGTGATCTTGCAAAATCTGAAATTAGCATCTACAGATTTATCGGTTTATTCAACCGGCGTCATTCAGCTTGATAAAGCAAATCCTTTTATCGACGTGGTTATGCACATTGATGAGACAAACATAGAGAATATTTCAAATTATTTACCTAAACAAACCAAGCCACAATTAAGGGACTGGTTTAATAAAGCACTAGCTGGCGGAAAGATTTTATCCAGTGATTTAATCTTCCACGGATACCTTAACGATTATCCGTTTAATAATGCTGAAGGTAATTTCAAGGCTATCTTTAATATTGAAAATATGACACTTGACTATAATGAGCAATGGCCTGCTATAGATAATTTTACTGCAGAGATCGTGATAAACAATGACGATCTGACTATAGCATCACGTTCAGGCTATATATTTGATGCAAAAATAGATGAGCTTTCGGCAGAAATTAAAGACCTGGGGTATGCTAAACACCGATTGAATATCACCGGTTCGCTGACAGGTCACACTAACGACGCGAAAAATTTTATTGAACAAAGCCCAATCAATAAAAACAAGGCTGTTAGTGCATTAGTGAATAACATTGCCGGGGAATTTGATCTGGATCTGAAGCTGGACATTCCTCTGGGTCAAAATAATACCAGTGTCGAAGGGCTTATTAGCTTTAGCGATACAACAATCGAATCCAATCTACCCGGCCTTAGTCTGGAAAAAGTAAATGGTGAAGTAAACTTTACGAACCATCAAGTATGGGCCAAAGACATTGATGCGCTGTATTACGGCACACCAGTAAAACTGAGTATTCCCAGAATTGAAAAAGAAGAGACTTACTCTGAAATTTTCGAAATTTCGGGTCTTGCTGATAAAGCATTTATTCTTAACCAGCTTGGCACTTTCTTCCCATCCTTCACTACTACGGGAAAAACCCTGAGTAATTATTTTGAGGGTGAAAGTAATTGGGTTTTTACAATTAAAAAAAACCTCCCCGAGAATAATATCAGCGCCAGAGATGTTGAATTAAGATCTGATTTAAACGGCATAGAAATAAACCTGCCTTATCCATTCGGTAAAAATAAACTGGACACAAAACCGTTAACAATTACTACACGTTTAACCGATGTATCAATTAACAATATTGAATTTAACTATAATGATGTTTTTTTTACCGATGTAATGGTTGATAACAGTAAAAATCTGATGATCAACAACATCCTCATTGGTCTTGGTCAACAACATCCACAAACAACAGAAAGCAGTGATATTTCAATACAAGGCAAACTGGAGAAGCTGGATCTGTCTGAATGGGCCAGTATTATCGATTTAGATAGCATCGTTGCTGCACAAAACAACAAGACTGACCCTGTGCGTAAAATAACCGGTGACATTGATATCGGTGAATTACGAATATTCGAGAATAGTTTTAATGCTGTTAATTTGAAATTAAGCAACCCGGTTGAAGGCTGGAAAATATATTTTGATGGAGAAGATATAAAAGGTTACAGCCAATTAACGCCGGGAAATGCTAATCAACAGGATAAATTGTTGGTCGATCTGGAAACGTTATCATTAGAAAAAAATGAAAATGAGGATCGTTCAAAAAAATCAGACATCAATAAAATGCCTGAGCTTGATATTAGTATCAGTCAGTTTACCTATAACAATAATCAGCTTGGTGAATTGCACCTGCTAACCAAAAACATTGAAAATGGTATTAACATAAGCAGTCTTGGTATAAATAAGCCGGGGTTTAATATTAATGCAAAAGGGACATGGCTACGTATTGATGATATCGATCGTTCTGAATTTAATGCTCAACTAAATTCAGACTCAATAAAAACTATGCTAAGCACCTTTAATTACGAGTCCGCTAATATTGAAGAGGGACAAACATCGATTGAAATGAATGCAAACTGGATGGACACACCGATGAATTTTTCCATTGAAAAAATAAATGGTGAACTTGACATGCAAATTGAGAAAGGTCGGTTTCTTGATATCGATCCTTCCGCTGGCCGACTGTTTGGGCTACTCAGTATTCAAACTTTACCAAGAAGACTTTCACTTGATTTTAGTGATTTATTTAATAAAGGATTCGCTTTCGATAGTATCAGCGGTAACTTCAACCTGGAACAAGGCCACGCTTATACCAACAACCTTGAATTGATCGGGCCAGCTGCAAATATCATCGTAACCGGGCGTACCGGGCTGGTTAACGAAGATTATGATCAGGTCGCGACCATTACACCAAAATTTTCCAATAGTTTACCTGTTGCCAGCGCCTTGTTTGGACCCATTGGTGTGGGTGTGGGTGCTGTAATTTATCTCACCGGTGAATTATTTAAGTCTATACCGGAAAGAATTGATGAAATATTAAGATACCAATACAGCATCAAGGGAAGCTGGGACGAACCTGACATCGTAAAAATTAAAAAAGATAGCAAGAGCAGTTGAAAACTTTAATATCTTGACCAATCCCAAGAGTCAGCATCTTGGATAACACGTTTACTCCAGAAAAATTAAATTAGCAGGAACTTAAGAATGCAGTGGAAACCAAATACAACCGTCGCGGCAATTGCTGAACAAGATGGCCGCTTTCTACTTGTGGAAGAATCAATCAACGGAAACCTTGTTTATAATCAACCGGCCGGGCATCTGGAAAAAGGTGAGACATTAATAGAAGCAATAAAACGCGAAGTGATGGAAGAAACAGCCTGGGAATTTGAACCATCATCACTGGTTGGTGTTTACCTTTATCCAAACCCGCATCAGGCAGATATCACCTATTTAAGATTTTGCTTTTATGGACATTGCATTAAGGAAAATAAAGGACAAGCACTTGATGAAGGAATAGTGCGTGCTGTCTGGTTAACGCCGGAAGAAATCGAAAGAGAACAGAGTCGTATGCGTAGTCCATTGGTACCGCGTTGTATTAAAGATCATTTGGAAGGTGATTCTTATCCGCTTGAACTACTACATCATTATTTATGACTATGACTGATTCTTCCAATAATAAAATTATCGTTGGCATCTCCGGTGGAGTAGATTCATCGGTAACGGCAATGTTATTGAAAGAGCAAGGCTACGAGGTTGAAGCCTTGTTCATGAAAAACTGGAATGACCAATCGGAAGATGGCGCCTGTCTATGGGAAACCGATGTTGAAGATGCCATGTTGGTTTGCGATAAACTCGATATCCCGTTAAATACCGTTGACCTTTCATCTGATTATTGGGATAAAGTCTTCAAAAATTTTCTCAGTGAATATAAAAACGGACGCACGCCTAACCCTGACGTTTTATGTAATCAGGAAATTAAATTCAAAGCCTTTCTGGAACATGCCGAGAATCTCGGCGCCAAAAAAATTGCTACCGGCCACTATGCTCGAATTAATGAACAGGAAAATACTTTTCAGTTATTAAAAGGAATGGACCAGAATAAAGATCAAAGTTATTTTTTATGTCGCCTGAATCAGTCACAACTACAAAAAGCAATTTTTCCCATTGGCGAACTTGATAAAGCCGATGTGAGACAACGTGCCGAACGTGCCGGATTAATCACACATGATAAAAAAGACAGTACTGGAATCTGTTTTATCGGGGAACAGCCCTTTCGTCAGTTTCTGAGTCGTTATATTCCACCTGCTCCCGGTTTTATCAAAACGACTGACAATAAAACTATAGGGGAACATGATGGTGTCTTTTATTACACCCTGGGACAACGACAAGGGCTCGGTATAGGTGGCGTAAAAGGTGCCGGTGATGCGCCATGGTATGTTGTGCAAAAAAATATTGCAGACAATGAATTGGTTGTCGCACAAGACCATGACCATCCGCTATTACACAGCCGTGGTCTTACGGCCTCCAACATAAACTGGATATCAGGTAAAATCCCGGAGATTCCTTATAAATGCCAGGCAAAAAATCGATATCGACAGGCAGATCAGAATTGCGTCATTGAAAAAAATGAAAATGGCAGTTTTAGTGTCAGTTTCGAGTCATCACAAAGGGCCATCACACCCGGCCAATTCATTGTATTCTATAAGGAAGATGCGTGTCTGGGTGGCGGGATTATTGATTCAATACACTGATTCTGCACCAAAATAAATCGTAAATTCGATTAAACATTGACGCGATCTTCAATTATACTAGCCGGCCTTCGATCTGGTTGCTAAATAGGCATCCCATCCAAGAATAACTAAAGGAGAATTGTTTTGCTCGAAGCTTATCGCCAACATGTAAAAGAACGCGCCGACCAGGGTGTCGTACCACAACCATTATCGCCAGAACAAACAGCGACACTCGTTGAATTATTAAAAAATCCACCTGCTGGAGAGGAAGCGTTTATCCTCGATCTGATTACGTATCGGATTCCTGCCGGTGTTGATCAGGCTGCTTATGTTAAAGCCGGTTTTCTGGCGGCGATCACAAAGGGAGAAGCAGAATCTCCGTTAATTGATAAAATTAAGGCCGTTGAACTGCTGGGTACTATGCTTGGTGGTTATAATATTGTGCCGTTAATTGATTGTCTTGACGATGACGCTCTGGCACCAACCGCAGTAAAAGCACTGTCTCACACACTGTTGATGTTCGATGCATTCCATGATGTCCAGGAAAAAGCCGACGCTGGCAATGAACATGCGAAAAAAATTCTACAATCATGGGCTGATGCAGAATGGTTTACTTCTAAACCAAAACTAGCCGACAAAATCACCGTCACCGTATTCAAAGTTTCTGGCGAAACCAATACCGATGACTTATCACCGGCACCTGATGCCTGGTCACGACCCGATATTCCACTACATGCTCTAGCCATGTTAAAAATGGAACGCGAAGGCATTACCCCGGACAAGCCAGGTGAAATTGGCCCTATTAAACAAATTGAAGAATTAAAGGCAAAAGGCTATCCGCTTGCTTATGTTGGTGATGTAGTTGGAACCGGATCGTCACGAAAATCAGCAACCAATTCCGTACTTTGGCACATGGGAGATGATATCCCCTTCATCCCGAATAAACGCGATGGCGGTTACTGTCTCGGTGGAAAAATAGCGCCGATTTTTTTCAATACCATGGAAGATGCAGGCGCCCTGCCAATCGAATGTGATGTCAGCAAATTGAAGATGGGAGATGTAATCGATATTTATCCCTATGAAGGCAAAGTCAAGAATGCCGAAACAGGTGAAGAGCTATGTAATTTTGCATTAAAGACCAAGCTCATTCTTGATGAGGTCCAGGCTGGTGGTCGTATTCCTTTAATCATTGGTCGTGGTTTAACTACCCGTGCGCGCGAAGCGCTAGGTCTGGAACCCAGTACCCTCTTCCGCGTACCTGTACCTGTTAATGATACGGGCAAGGGCTATACCCTGGCTCAAAAAATGGTAGGTAAGGCTTGCGGTGTTGAAGGCATTCGTCCCGAGACCTATTGTGAACCAAGAATGACTACTGTCGGTTCACAAGACACGACCGGGCCAATGACACGCGATGAGTTGAAAGATCTGGCATGCCTTGGTTTTTCTGCTGACCTGGTTATGCAGTCATTTTGTCATACCGCGGCTTATCCAAAACCTATCGATGAGATTACGCATCACACGCTACCTGATTTTATCCAGACCCGCGGTGGTGTTGCACTACGACCCGGTGATGGCATTATCCATTCATGGTTAAATCGGATGTTATTACCGGATACCGTTGGTACCGGTGGCGATTCACATACACGATTCCCGATTGGGATCTCTTTTCCAGCCGGTTCCGGTTTGGTTGCGTTTGCAGCAGCAACCGGCGTTATGCCATTGGATATGCCCGAATCTGTTTTGATTCGCTTTAAAGGCGATATGCAACCCGGCATTACCCTACGTGATTTAGTCAACGCGATACCTTATGCTGCTATTCAAACGGGTGATCTTACCGTTGCTAAAGAAGGTAAGAAAAACATTTTCTCCGGTCGTATCCTTGAAATTGAAGGCTTGCCTAACCTCAAATGTGAACAAGCCTTCGAATTGTCCGATGCCAGTGCAGAACGTTCCGCTGGTGGCTGTACCATTCGTTTAGGCAAAGAACCGATCATTGAATATCTGTCATCCAATATCACCCTCTTACGCTGGATGATTACTGAAGGTTATGGTGATGCGCGTACATTAGATCGTCGTGCTAAAGCCATGGAAGACTGGATTGCGAATCCGATGCTGATGGAACCGGATGCCGATGCCGAATACGCCAAGGTATTTGAAATAGATCTGAATGAAATCAAGGAACCCTTGCTTGCTTGCCCGAATGATCCGGATGATATTAAACCGTTATCCGAAGTAGCAGGAACCAGGATTGATGAAGTATTTATCGGTTCCTGTATGACCAATATCGGTCATTTTCGTGCTGCTGGTAAGATGTTAGATAAAAATACAGCCGCGCTGCCCACTACGCTATGGATATCCCCACCTACCAAAATGGATCAGCATAAACTTACCGAGGAAGGCTACTACACGATCTTTGAGAAAGTTGGTGCCAGAACAGAGATGCCGGGTTGTTCTTTGTGTATGGGTAACCAGGCACGTGTACAAGCCAAATCAACGGTCGTTTCAACATCTACCCGTAACTTTCCGAATCGTTTAGGTGACGGAGCCAATGTCTTTTTGGCATCCGCAGAGATTGCCGCCGTATCTTCTATACTAGGACATATACCGACTATGGAAGAATATATGGAATTTGCAGCTGATCTGAATCCGATGGCAGCGGACGTCTATCGCTACCTGAATTTTGATGAGATCGAGTCTTTCCAAAAGAGTGCTTCACAAGCGCATTCAAAGCTAGAGTCAATTCCTGTTGCGGTAGTGAACTAACTATAATAATTAAATGTTTTTGCTTATGATAAAAAAGGCGGCAGCTTGCCGCCTTTTTTACACCTGATTTAAAATGCATAAAAAAATTGAATATAGGTCAATTAATTATGAAATACAGAATTGAAAAAGATACGATGGGTGAAATTGAAGTCCCTAATGATAAATACTGGGGTGCACAAACACAGCGGAGCCTGAGTAATTTCAAAATAGGCAAAGGAACGATGCCAATCGAAATTACCTATGCCTTTGCTCTGCTAAAAAAGGCAGCTGCATACACCAATACTGAATTGAACGTATTAAGTGCAGAAAAAAGAGATCTGATTTCTTCAGTATGTGATGAAGTTCTGGACGGTCAACATGATGATCAATTCCCGCTGGTCGTATGGCAAACGGGTTCAGGCACACAAAGTAATATGAATATGAATGAAGTTATCGCTAACCGGGCGCATGTTCTTGCCGGTGGAACTTTGGGCGAAAACAATACAACTATT
>JBFIJV010000015.1:0-18863 GCA_041600575.1 Gammaproteobacteria bacterium
AGCCAGATTTACAAAATATTAACTCCAAAGTGGTCCATCATCGTTCAATATTTTTTCACCCTGTTCAATATCGTAACGCTCCATCAAGTAACATAGACAGTCTTGGCTGACGATGTTCTTATCGGTCGTTAGCATGGCGGGCACCAGAGCCACTTTGGTATAGATATTGTTATCTTTCACAACAAAGTATTGATCGTATACATCGTGGCCTTCTTCATCCATGACGATAAATGGTACCACGCCGTCGGGTTTAATATGTCCGAGTAATGTATCGCTGATTATTTCCTCGAAGTTTAATTTCTCAATTCCTTTAATGAATTCAATATCTGCGTCATCACCCGTGAAACTGAAACTATATTGTTCAGGAATCTTGATAATGCCGGTGGTATGAAAAAGATCGATTGTTTGTTCAATATCGGCTTCAGGTTCCAGCGCATCAAGCTGCATCATTTTATCGAGATACTGGGTCGTTAACTGAATGCCATATTCATCTCCGGGTTGACCACACTCTAATGTCACGGCCGGACACATTTCGGCGAATGCCAGACTTTGCACATTTTTTGGTCGGACAAAATAGATAACCATGCGGCTGAATTCGCGCGCCAGTTTTAAATAGCGTCGATCGAGTTTGTTGATGCAGGCATAGTTTGGATTTAATCCATTATTATTATGAATATCGATGCTGATAAAAATGTCACGTTTACGCATGATGTCCAACACCGACTGTACTATTTTATGTTCGGCCGTATCGCCATCACCCCAGACGCGATTGAAATCGGATTGATGTTCCAGTTTGCGTTGTTTGAGTCGCGCTGCTTCGACATTGCCGATAAAGATGCTTAATGAACGAGGCAGGGTTTGTCCCTGATACTTAGTCAGGATATTTCTTACTACTTCCCAACCGGTGATTTCATTACCATGAAGTAATATAGATACAAATATTTCCGGTTCGCGTTCGCCTTTTAACTGCACCAGTGTTGGTCCGGGTAATTGCTCGTGCAATCGATGCGCGGGCAAAGTCAGGATCGTTTCGTCTAATTCAGTAACAATGTTTAACATTTATATTTCCCATTTATGCACCGGCAGGCCGCTGTTTTGTTGTTGCAGGTAGGCACAGGTGAGACCTTGCATGTCTTTGCCATGCTTATGTACCCATCGTCGTTGCCAATTAGCGCCATTTTGCTGGTTCTCGACGCGCTCCTGAATAATGGTCATGTATTGATCAATATCATCCGGATTGATATCGATTGTTTCAAGTCCATGTCTTGCCGCCGGAATCAATTCATTTAACAACAGGTTCCTGACAGGTAGTTTGCTATGGTTAGGCCAGGATAGTTCTGCATTAAGGCCATGTTTGGCACAAGCATAAAAATTCTGGTTGGCTGTGTGAAAAGATAATTCTTCCTGAAGTTTCTTAACATCATTGGCAAAGGCATACGCCAGCCCAAAATAAAATGCGGCATTGGCAATACTATCTATAACACTCGGACCGGCCGGGATCACGCGGTGTTCAATACGTATATGCGGTGTTTTATTCTGATCAAATCCAATTAAAGGTCGGTTCCAGCGCCAGATAGTGCCATTGTGAAACCTTAAATTACTTAAGTGTTCATATTTTTCCTGATTCTTTAGCGGTACCAGTATCGGGTAATGCGCCAGGTTTTCATCAAAGCATTCCATCATTGAATGTTTTGCATAACCACTACCAAAGGTAACTCGACGATAATCAACATCGCCGAGTTCAATCGACTGTTCAAATAATGGGATGCGGGTTTCATCCCAGAGTTCATGACCAAACAGGTAAGGCGAGTTTGCCGTGGTGGCGATAATGGGCGCCGACAGCATGATTGAGACATTGTAAAAGTCGACAGCCCGTTCGAATGGTACCTGCAGATGTAGTTGAAATGAAGTGCAGGCGGATTCAAACATCACGTCGTGGTGTATTGCCTTTATTTTTTCCTTACCCACTATATTAAGCCTGATCGGTTGCCCGTTTCGTAATTTGAAGATCTGCTCGTTTAACGCCTTGTATCGATTAAGTTGTGACATGTTTGCCAGTGTTAATTGCTGTTCCTGGAGCGACGGTAATATGCCGATCATCATTAAGTTGGCAGAAAACTCTCTTGACGCTTCCCGACATGCATCCCATGTATTCTGAAGATTGGATTGCATCTGCGTTAAGCCATGATTTTTCAGGTATACCGGCGGGCCATTAATTTCGACATTAAATGCGGCAAGTTCATGCACAACTAACGGGTTGTTTAGTTTATTCAGAAATTCCTGATTAATCGAAGCTGGCTGACCATGGTTATTTACCAGTATTGCTTCGACTTCATAACCGCCAACAGGGCCATCGCTGGAAAAAATCTTTTTGTTGAAGTACTCAGTCAGAAGACGTGTTTCATCATTCAGGGTTTTTGAAAAAACACTAAAGTCATGGGGTGATAAAATATCAGACTCTATCTCTTGTCCCATATACGTTACCCGTATTTATAAAAGTAAATTTTTTATAAGCATCATTTGTACGTTTTTCATCATACGGCTTTTAGGTATATCTGTTAACATTATTTGCATGAATAAAGAACTAAAAGCAAAGCAGGCAAGAGCAATATTATTATCAGACTATCAAGCTATCCTGAGCACACATTCTGTCGATGTTGTCGGATATCCTTTTGGATCGATCGTTCCATATTGTTTGAACAAACAGGATTTGCCGATCATATTGATTAGTACCATTGCGCAACACACAAAGAATATCTTGTCTGATCCCAAAGTATCGTTGACCGTCACCGAGGGTAATGCTGATGATTTACAGACGGTTGGGCGTGTCACTTATATTGGTGATGCGGAATTAGTCGATCAGAACGACGCCGAGAGTGCCGAGCGCTACTATAATTATTTCCCTCAATCTCGCGGCTATCATCAGACACATGATTTTAATTTTTATTGCATCAAGCCCGTTCGAGTCCGGTTTATTGGTGGCTTTGGTCAGGTTTACTGGATCGAAAAAGATGATTTTCTATTGAGCAATCCATTCAGTCTTGATGAAGAGCGACAAATGCTGGATCATATGAATGCTGATCATCTTGCCGCAATTAGGCATTACTGTGATACTTTTAAGATAGATTATGAAACGTCAGATCCAGTGATGATTGGTCTTGATAGCGAGGGTTTCCATCTTCGAGTTGGTTCGCGGATTCATCGCATCAATTTTACTGAATCAGTTGCGACTGCAGCTGAAGTACGAAAGACACTGGTGGCGATGGCAAAGGCTTGAGTTATGAACAAGACACTTATCGTTTTAATTCTTGCAGTGATTATCCTTAGCTGGAATTTTATCTTCTCGGATTCCAAAAAACTGGATTTAACTGATCCTGCGAAAGTATTACAGGGCTTATCGACAGCTATAAAATATAAAATAGCTGTAAAGGATTACTGGAAAGAGAAAGGTGTATTGCCCGGCGCTGAAGAGTGGCAGAAATCAGGTAAAAAAATCGAAATTGATTTCACAAAGTCGCTGGTAAAGAATATAGAAGTCGGTGTAGATGGCCCCGGCGCAATTACGGTGTATTTTACCAACAAGCAAAACGTCAGCATTGCAACGGATATTAATGGAACAAAGATAGTCTTAACGCCCGAAGTCAAAGGCGATAAACTAGATTGGCTATGTAGCGGCACGATGACAAAGGATTTAATGCCCACGGCTTGCCAATAAATTAAAAACTTAAATAACTAACCATGAGAGAACAGCATGACAGATTCATCTACGAGTGAAATTGCGGATATAAGAAAACTTTTTGATAAATACGATTCAGATGGGAATGAGACTCTTGGTTGGGATGAGTTCTGCCACGTGCTTGACGAATTAGACAGCAGTATTGATTTGACTCAAAAGACAGTTATGTTCGACAAGGTCGATAAAAATCATACTGGCATGATTAGTTTCGATGAATTTACCGCATGGTGGCAAGACCAAAGCTAATATTGATCGGTCAGGACAGGATTAAGTCCTGCACTGACTTACCTTGTCAATATGAGATGAAGTGATTTTGTGTTTATGATTATTGGACTCAAGGAACTTTGCCTCAAGTACATAGGCCAAAGATTCAAGTTCATTCTTGCATTTGGCATCGTTACTGACACCTGTCTGATACTGTAAGTAATGTACCAACTCGTGCAATAAAATACCCTTACCTTCATTTGTTTCCAAATCAATTGAGTCGAGCAGGTAAACCGCCTTCTCATTAAAGTTGTATAAGCCAAATATTTTTAAATTCTCTGGATTAACGGCCGCTGGCAATTCACCACCAAAGGCGACTTCAGCTATCTTTTGGGCAGATACCTTTTTAATTGCAGGGAGGTTATTAATATCGTAGGTAAATGATGAATGACTGTTAATCCAGCTCAGTAATCCCGCAGCAAGTTCTTCCTGAGTGTCATATGAATCCAGATCGAAATCAAATTCAGCTGTAGCTTGTGTCTGTGTCGCATCAGTGCTGATGTTCACACCATGGTCATGCACATCATCAGAATTTGCCTGTGCGGTCTGTGACATTAGACTTGCTGTCAGCATCATTACCGACATGACATTTGCACGACGATGATTTTTGACACGCTTAACGCCTTCCAGAAAGTCTGAACGCCTGTCTTCTTTTAACTTATAACCCTGTAGCTTGGCAAAATCGACTATTTGCTGATAAGAAAGCGGGTCTTTTGTTTCCAGACCATTTTCATAAACAAGCGTGTGTTCCCCATTGATAATACAAGGGTGAACCATCGTCTGTTGGTTATTTTTTGGCTTCATTGAACGCAAGATCTTTTCAACCCAACTACCCTGATTCTTTTCTTGTTCAGATCGATGAATATTTTTCAGATCATTTGTTACATTAGACATACTGCTCAACTTCCATTAGTTATTATCAGGCTCAGCAACTGGCCGTCTTGAATCTACCCATTGTTCTACAAAACTCTCAAAATCATTTTTAAACTTACTCGTTAATCGGATTCGTTTTACACGCGAATCATCTTTATCGTTTTCTCTTATTACTATTTCCATTTTTTCCAGTAGCTCCAGGCTACGGAGTGATTTGTTTCTTGATTCACCCACATTTAAATAGACTTCTTTTACTGATGGCATCTTCTCGCGAAGATTACAAATTCCGATAAAAAAAACAGTGTCAAAAATACTACCCAGCATCTTGTTTCTATCAAGATCATGCGATTCGTTAGTGTACTGCTCTATTAAATCGACAAATTTATTTCTGACGCTTAACAGATTTTCTAACTCGCCTTCGCGATAAACTATATTTATCATCGATTATGTACTTTATGGTTATGGAGTTTAGCTACTCGAAAGCATTCCGCAATTCGAAAAGGGTTCACTTCTGAACATATAGTTTGTTAAATCCGGTATGACTTGCCCATATTGTGTCATTTAAAGTGTTTCCCTTCGGATATTTCGTCAATTGATGGTGCTAACAAGCTTGCTGCTGAAGCATGAAAGAGCTTAGATTTTAACCGAAAACGACTTTTTTAGCTTTTATCGGGCTTTTTGTGAAGCACATCAGGATGCAATGACGTCCTGAAGCTTTTAATTACTTGAAATTGAAGGAGTATTTGTTAAATACGGGGGTATTAGTTTACATCCTTGTCCTGTTCTTTCGCAGCCTGTTCTTCTAAAGACTCACCCTGTCGATCCAATATACCGACATCCAGTAGTGGCGATGCATCGATATTTTGCGCGTCCATCATTTCGGCGACACGCTGTAATGCCGAAATTATCATGGTTTTTTCCCACTCCTGAAGATTGGTGAACTGGACAGAGAATTGATCCTGCAAAGGCACTGGCGCATTCTTTAATACTTTCTTTGCTTCATCGGTTAAGTGCGCATGTACTTTTCGTTTATCTTGTTGTGAACGCTCACGATAAACCAATTTACGTTTTTCCAAACGATCGATGATCGTGGTGACTGTCGCCTGACTAAGACTCATGTTACTCGCGATTTCACCAATAGTGATATCGTTCTGATCACGGATAGTTTGCAACAATAAAATCTGTGGTGCTGTCAGGCCGGTGGTTTTAACCAGATGTTTTGAATGTAGGTCAGTGGCTCTGATGACACGACGTAGCGCAACAAGAACTTCTTCAATGCGATTCAAAGCCGATACCTTTATGACGTTATTAAACAGAACTGATTATACATAAATCTTGCCGTTCGATATTTATATCAATTCGTCGTTAAACCAGCATTTGCAATAAATGCCGGGTGACTTTTCGTCCGCTAATTTAACATAATTGATTTATATCGCTGAAAGCTCATTTATCGAATCTAAAACCGAATCCACTACGGAAATCGCTCAAACCAAGGCAGTTCAAGGGCTTTCAATACACCCATCTTAAATGATTAGTGTTCTAACTAAATAAAACAATGAGTTATTGGCTGTAATGACACAATAAACCCTTAAATTGGTGATTTCTTGCGAGTTTTTGTGTATTATCCCGCCTAATTTAATTAGAACACTAAATAAAAACAGTGAAAAATATGATGAAGTGCCTACAAGGCGGTGTTTTGCCATGTTAGCGCTCCGAGCACCGAAATCTGAAGATGGAATGTCGGTGTTTCGTTTAATCGCGAAATGCCCGCCATTAGATCAAAACTCGGTTTATTGTAATTTGCTGCAGTGTAGTCATTTTGCCGATACGTCAGTTGTTGCTGAGTATCAGGGTGAATTCGTTGGTTTTATCTCGGGATACATTATCCCGAAACGAAATGACACCTTATTTATATGGCAAGTGGCAGTGGATGGAGAGAAACGGGGAATGGGAATCGCAAATAAAATGTTGCAACACATTCTCAACCGCCCTTCATGTGCTGGTGTCTCAAATATTGAGACGACAATTACTGAGTCGAATCAGGCATCACGAAAATTATTTAGTCACTTGGCAGACAATCTGGGAACCGAGATGCGGGAATCGATAGTGTTTGATCATGAAGATCATTTTGATGGAAGTCATGATTCCGAGTTTTTAATGAAGATTGGGCCATTTACCGCCGCTAGGGATTAGAAATAGCGTGCGAGAGTAATCGAAAGAATAAGTTAATCAGGAGTAAATATTATGAAAATTTTTGACGAGATCGAATCTGAAGTTCAGTCTTATGCACGAGCGTTTCCACGCATATTTAATAAAGCGCAAGGTGAGTGGTTGTATGATGAAGATGGTACCAAATACCTGGATTTTCTCGCTGGTGCGGGTACCTTGAACTATGGTCACAATAATCCATTGTTTAAAGAGAAGCTTCTGGAATATATATATGAAGACGGCATTACACATGGTCTGGATTTACACACTAAAGCAAAACGTGAATTTCTTGAATCATTCAATGAAAACATACTAAAACCACGTGGGCTTGATTATATCGTTCAGTTTACCGGACCAACCGGCACCAACGCTGTAGAAGCTGCGTTGAAACTGGCGCGTAATGTGACCGGACGTGAGAATGTGATTTCTTTTACTAATGGGTTTCATGGTGTAAGCCTGGGCTCATTGGCAACAACAGGTAATCAACATCATCGAGGTGCTGCAGGCGTAAGTCTAAATGGTTCAAGCCGTATGCCCTATGATGGTTATCTGGGTGATGATATCGACACAACCGCTTATCTGGATAAATGTTTATCAGACTCGAGTAGTGGTATTGACTTGCCTGCTGCCGTCATTGTAGAAACTGTTCAAGGTGAAGGTGGAATTAATGCGGCAAGTTTTGAATGGTTAAGAAACCTGGAAAAAGTCTGTAGAAAATACGATGTATTAATGATCGTTGATGATATTCAGGCAGGTTGTGGGCGAACAGGGACTTATTTCAGTTTTGAAGACGCCGGATTAACACCTGATATTGTCACGATGTCTAAATCCCTCGGCGGTTATGGACTACCATTTGCTGTCGTATTATTTAAACCGGAACTGGATCAATGGAAACCGGGCGAACATAACGGTACTTTTCGCGGTAATAACTTTGCTTTCGTAACAGCAACGGCTGCCATTGAAAACTATTGGATGGATGATAGTTTCTCTAAAGAAATAAAATTTAAAGGCGAATATGTCTCCAAGCGCTTGAATACCATTGTTGAAAAATATGGTGAAGGTAATTTCACTACGCGCGGACGCGGTATGTTCCAGGGTATTAATTGTGTCAGTGGTGAAGTTGCAGGAAAGATTACCCACAAGGCATTTCAAAAAGGACTGATTATTGAAACCAGTGGTGCTGATGATCATGTCGTAAAATTCTTGTGTCCATTAGTCATTGGTATGGAAAATCTCAAAAAAGGGATTGATATTGTCGAGCAGGCAATAAAAGAAGTTTGCGCCAGGGAAGAATCTATTCCGGAAGAAAAAGATTATTTCACCCCTGTCAAAATGGCAAGTTGATCTATCTGATTAACCTGTGTGGTTGTGACTGATAGTCAGTTAATCAACGTTTGGCAAGGTGAGCGTAAGCTTATGCCAACTAATAACGAGTCATACCTGTATCAGTTACGCTGTGTAACAGGTGTCGGTTATGTTCGAAACATGTCCGTTTCTCAAATCGAATTTATTTTGCACAGGGTGACTCGATGATTATTACAGGTAGTGGTAAGGAAAAGATGGTGGTTGAACTTAAAATTTTAGAAGAGAGGTGAAAAGATGATAGTTAGAACATTACAAGAAGCTGAAAACTCAAATCGTCGGATTGTGTCACCTGATAATAATTGGGAAAGCACCCGTCTTTTATTAAGTAATGACAACATGGGTTTTTCGTTTCATATCACGACAATTTATGAAAATGCTGATTTTCAGATGCATTACCAGAACCATCTCGAATCTGTTTTCTGTATCTCGGGAGAAGGTGAAGTAGAAACGCTTGCTGATGGAAAAAAATACCCAATATCAGCAGGCACCATTTATATTCTGGATAAAAATGACAAGCATGTATTAAGAGCCTTTAAAGAAATGAAAATGGCCTGTGTGTTTAATCCACCTTTGAATGGTAATGAAGTCCATAACGCAGAAGGCGCGTATGAATTAGAAGGCGATGCTATCTCTGCTTAGTATGGCTATTAAAAACAGTATGGAAACTTATGCATATTAAAGATAGACAAGTATTGATTGAATCAATTGATAAACGTATTGCACGATTAAAATTCATCCTGGAATCGGAAGATAATAATGACAACGTGCAAAATGATACCGATTCTGTTCAGTCAGAGAATGCAAATAAAATGAGTGATGTCGAAGTTGAAGGAACACTTATGAATATTGCTCGACAGGAATTAACGCAATTAAAAGTTAATAAGGATTGGATCGAGCGTGAAGATGGCGGGATGTGTGTTGAGTGTGAAGAATCTATTCCTATACAACGATTAATTGCAGTGCCCACAACCCGACGTTGTGTTAATTGTGCCCAGAATGAGAATAAATAGGTGAAAGCTTTATGTCACATGTAGTAGAAAAAATTGGTGGGACTTCCATGAGTGATTATGTTTCGGTCAGAGACAATATCATCTTTAAGCCTGTGAAAAAGGATACGCTTTATAAACGTATTTTTGTTGTGTCTGCTTATGCCGGTATTACAGACAAATTGCTGGAACATAAAAAAAGTAGTCAGCCGGGTGTCTACGCTTTTTTTGCCAACAGCCTGGAAGATGATAGTTGGCGCGAGGCACTTCAGTACTTAAAGAAAGAAATGTTCGGTATTAATCGCTCGCTTTTCTTTGATGGTGAATTGCTTCAGGAAGCAAATGAATTTATCGGTGCACGATTTGATGACGCCACTAAATGTCTGGAAGACTTGCAGAGCCTATGTCTACACGGACACTTTGCCCTGGATAAACATTTATCAACAGTAAGGGAAATGTTAGCGAGTATTGGTGAGGCACATAGTGCATGGAATACAGCTAAATTATTACAACGCGATGGTGTTAATGCATGCTTTGTCGATTTAACAGCATGGAAAAAATCCAAACATTTATCACTAGACGAACACATTCAACTGGTATTCAGTCAGCTGGATCTGGAAACTCAATTGCCTATTGTAACCGGCTACGCACATACACAAGATGGTTTGATGTCTTCATTTGATCGTGGTTACAGTGAAATGACCTTTAGCCGTATCGCTGTCTTAACAGAAGCGCGTGAAGCAGTCATAAATAAAGAATTTCATTTGAGTAGTGCTGATCCAAAGATTGTTGGTGAAGACAATGCCGTCCCTATCGGCAGAACTAATTATGATGTGGCAGATCAGTTAGCCAATCTGGGTATGGAAGCGATTCATCCACAGGCAGCAAAAGGCCTTAGAAAAAAATTGATTCCCCTACGTGTCAAAAATACTTATGAACCCGATCATAATGGTACGCTTATTACTGTCGATTACATTAGTGACACGCCGTGCGTTGAAATTATAGCCGGGTGTAAGGGTGTTTATGCGGTGGAGGTTTTTGCCCAGGATATGGCTGGTAATATTGATCTGTATGATCGTGAAGTGCTCTCAATTATCAGAAGGTTCAAAGCACATATTGTTTCCAAGGATATTAACGCTAATACGATCACACATTATCTATCGAGTAATCTTAAAACAGTTAAGAGAATTCGTGCCGTGCTGGAAAAAGAATTTCCCGAAGCCGAAATTAATCAGCAAAAGGTTGCCATAGTTTCTGCTATCGGTAGTGATATGCAAATTCCGGGTATTTTAGCAAAAGCAGTGTGTGCGATAGCGGAAAAAGACATCAGTGTATTGTCAATGCATCAGTCCATGCGTCAGGTCGATATGCAATTCGTCGTCAACGAAGAAGATTATGAAAAGGCTATTAGGAGCTTGCATGGTTGTCTTGTAGAAGTGCATGATCATGGCAGGGCGATATGTATCGCATCATAGTTTTCTTTCGAACATGCCAATAATCTTTATTTTAAAATAAAGATTCACTCCAACATAAATTGCTTTGGTTGAATCAGCTAAAACTATCGAGGGCCAATACGCATGTTTGAGTGTATTTCTTACCTTGTTTTTATAGCAGCCAGTTACGTAAT
This sequence comes from Gammaproteobacteria bacterium, assembly GCA_041600575.1. Lineage (GTDB taxonomy): Bacteria > Pseudomonadota > Gammaproteobacteria > Eutrophobiales > Eutrophobiaceae > UBA7359. The sequence goes on from JBFIJV010000015.1 coordinate 11,060, forward strand.
TTAATAAAAAATATAAATATCAGTAATGATCACTATTTCGTTTATTTGTTTTTTACTGATATTTACATTGATTGGTCTTTCGTCTGCCTTTCTGAGCCGTGGTACAAACAATGATTATTATCTTGCCAGCGCCAGCATCAAACCCTGGTTGGTAGGCTTGTCTGCAGTCGCAACCAATAATAGTGGTTATATGTTTATCGGTGTCATTGGTTATACCTATGTCACTGGTCTGGCTGCTATTTGGTTAATGATAGGCTGGATTTCCGGTGACTTTCTCGCTTCTTTATTTATACATAAGAAACTTAAGTTAGCGGCAACACGCACCAAAGAATTGAGTTATGCCGGTGTTTTGAGTCAATGGTACGGCCATAATAACGGTTCATTGCAATGGCTGATCGGGCTTATCTCATTTATATTTTTACTTACTTATGCCAGTGCGCAGCTTGTTGCAGGCAGCAAAGCCCTCCATGTTTTGTTTGATTGGCCTTATTGGGCCGGAGCAGTCATGGGTGGTGTATTAGTCGCGATGTATTGTATTGCTGGTGGTATTCGCGCTTCAATTTGGACGGACGCAGCTCAATCAGTTGTTATGATCGTTGCCATGGGTATTTTATTATTTGTTACCGTTGATGCTCTTGGCGGTATCAATTCAGTCGTTACAAAAATGGAAGCTGTTGATGGTTTTCTCGATCTGTTTCCAAAAGAACTGGCACTGCCAGGTATTTTTGGCATGGCGTTATTTGTAGTAGGTTGGATGTTCGCTGGTTTATCAGTGATAGGACAACCACACATTATGGTTCGTTTTATGACATTAGATGGTGAACATAAAATGCGTCAGGCACGTATATGGTATTACCTCTGGTTCACGGCATTCTATCTAATGGCTACCGGTGTTGGATTACTCTCTCGTATTTATCTGGCCGATATTCAGTCATTCGATGCAGAGTTAGCCTTGCCGACGATGGCACTTGAGTTATTGCCACCGGTACTGGTTGGTCTGGTATTGGCAGGTATCTTCGCGGCAACAATGTCTACGGCCGACTCATTAATCCTCAGTTGTTCCGCAGCCATTACACATGATTTGTTGCCACATAAAATAGAAAGTGCGCTTATCGTAAAATCCACAACCATCCTGATAACAGCAGGTGCGCTGATATGGGCCTTGGCGAATGAGCAAAGTGTATTCAATCTGGTCATTATGTCGTGGTCGGGTTTGGCGAGTGCCTTTGCACCATTACTTATCGTATTGTGTCTTGGTGCGCGACCGGGCCAGATGCTCAGTATAGTTACAGTCTGTATCGGTCTGGGCGTTGCAATTTTATGGCGTTATCTAGGTTGGCATGCGATGGTGTATGAAGGTCTTCCGGGAATAATCACCGGTTTGATTATTCTGACCATGGCACAAATTAGAACTAAACCCACCCCCGCCTAGTCTCATTATCATAGGTTACTTGTTGATATTGAAAACTAAATTCTATGATATTATGCAAGCGTGGTTATCCAACGTTTAGATTACTAAATTCACAGATTCTCTCTGCGTTTTCATAACTACCTTATTTAATCTTTATCATCATTTCTTGAGTTCAAATTAAATGTTCAGAGTTTTTGCCTCTTTAACGTTATCGCTACTGCTGACGGCTTGTGCCTGGCTGCCGTTTGGAGATGATAAGACGACTGAAGGTGCTAATGGAGAACCAACGAATCAGCCAACCGTGAACATCGTTATAGATGGTGTTGAAGACATGATCGCTGAAAATGTTCGGGTACATGTTGGTGTTTCCAGAAATCCTTGTACGACACCGCTTGATTTATTAAAACGCCGCCATAAAAAAACGCTGCAGGAAACCAATCTTGCATTACAAGCCTTCGGTTATTACGAGTCTCAAGTCTCAATCGATGTCATCGATACACCGGAATGTCCGACGGTTGAGATCAGTATTACACCAGGGCGACGTATGTTGGTGAGTGAAGTTAGTATCGATATCAAGGGTCAGGCAGCGGAAGATTCGGATTTTAAAACTTTGACGCGTGATCTTCCAATTAAGGCAGGAAAGGAATTAAACCATGCTGACTATAGTGGGACAAAATCGATTATAGAATCAGTCGCGGCTGAACTTGGTTATCTTGATGGTCGATTTACTAAATCTATATTAAAAATTGATATGGAAAAGTACGAAGCGCGAGTTTTGCTTAAGTATGATAGTGCCGGGCGTTATCGATTAGGTACTATTAATATAAAACAGGATTCCGATTTTCTTGATGAAGGTTTGATTCGACGCTTTTTGGATATACCACTTGAGAGTGATTATAGCGCCGGCAAAGTTGTAAACATTCAAAACAGATTATTAGATAGCAATTACTTCAAGAGTGTCGAAGCACGTCCGCGATTATCAAAACCGGAAGATCACACTATCCCGGTAGATGTTACCGTAAGTCCGATTGAGCGACATAACTTTCAGGCCTCTATCGGATTTGCGACTGATGAAGGTGTCCGTTCCAAACTAGCTTACACCGATCGATGGTGGAATAGACGCGGACATCGTTTAGGCGCTGAGACAAAACTCTCGCAAAGCGAACAGGGCGTCTCTGCCAATTATCAAATACCGCGTCGACACCCGTCGAATGAATGGTTGCAGATAACTGCAGGCTTTCGACAACAGGAAGTTGATTCGTTTGATACATTGTCTGCAAAAATATCGGTGACTGAAAGTAAACGCCGCTTCTGGGGTATCCTGGAAAACCGATTTATCGCGCTTTCGCGTGATGACTTTGAGATAGGTGATGAAAGCGGCATTGCAAAATTTCTTATTCCCGGGCTTCGATGGAATAAAAGAATTGTTGATGATGAACTTTATACCCGACATGGACTGGATTTGAGTTTTGAAATACGCGGTGCAACAGATTCTATTATTTCTGATACTAATTTGCTCAGTGGTGATCTGCACATTCATTATCTGCAGGCCCTACCTTATGATTTTCGTATATTCATACGCGGTGATTTGGGCGGTATGTGGGTTGATGACTTTCGCGCACTGCCACCTTCCGAACGGTTTTTTGCCGGTGGTGACAATAGTATTCGTGGTTATGACTATCAGGATTTAGGTCCCATCAATAGTACCGGCAATGTTATTGGCGGTCGTTATCTCGGCGTAGTCAGTTTCGAAATAGAAAAATACTTTACAGAAAAATGGGGTGTTGCCGGTTTTGTTGATACAGGTAATGCGTTTGGTGGCCCCGGCAGGAATACCGGTTTAAAGACCGGTGTTGGTCTTGGTTTACGCTGGCGCTCACCAGTGGGTCCGTTACGAGTTGACCTTGCTCATCCTCTGGATGATGACGATAACTTGCTAAGGTTACATTTAAGAATAGGACCAGATTTGTAATTATGAAAATATTGTTACGTTTCATAATATTTTTGTTGCTGGTTGCGATTGCTCTTGGTCTGTTGTTCACCACAATCGCTGCGACAGAAACCGGTTCGCAATGGTTTATTAACTGGTTGATCAAGACCAACGATATACCACTGACGATTAGATCTATTGAAGGTCGTTTGCTCGACAGATTGACCTTAAGTGATCTGCAGTATAATGACGGTGATGTGAATGATATTAGTCTTGCCAGGCTAGAGCTTGATTGGTCAGCGACAGACTTACTGCAGTTTGAAGCCAATGTGAAAAAATTGGCACTGATTGATCTTGTTGTTCGAACGAAGTCCGAGACAAATACGGATGCAACATTCGAGCTTCCTGAGTTGCAATATCCAGGACTGCCTTTTGGTGTCTACATAGATGAATTTAGTCTCAATAAAGCGCAGGTAATCTCTGACGATACCGAGATCAATATTCGGTCTTTCAAATCAAGCATCACATTAAACAATGATGAGATGTATTTTTATCTTGATCAGTTGACGGTCAATGAACAACGTTTTTATGGCACTGTTCACTTGAGCGAAAATGTGTCACCAAATGTAGACATTAAGCTTAACTGGTCAGGCACGATTGATAATGAAACTGGAAATGGCACATTAGTGATTAGTGGTATACAAAATGATCTTACTATCGATGCCAATATAGATTCCGTTGTTCAAATATTGCTTATAGGTAGACTGGACTTAAACCCAAAGTCTGCTCGGGGTGAATTGACGGGTGAGATAAAAGGTAAATGGTTCGATTCGTTTTCCGATACAGTAGAGCTTGATACACCTGTCAAATTCCATGTCGAAGGTGATATGAAGCAGCTTTCCATGCAATTGACTGCGGATGCGCATACCGCTGCCGGAAAGTCGCTCTCGTTAAGCCTGAATACAGAAGCGGTTCTTCCCGGAGTTATAACTGAAGCCCTAAACGTTAATGTTAATTGGGCCAGTAGCTCTGATCAAACTGATAATCCATTGTTAATGTTAAAAGGACAGGGTGACTTTACCTTATTAGATCAAGTCCTAACCATTGACCATGATTTATACATGCCAGATCTGATTAATTTAAGTGGCAAGTTTGATTTGTCCAGTCAGGTGCTTGACCTGGCGATTGATTGGGATGCTATTGCGCTATCTTTATCAGAGACAAATGACCTTAAACTAAAGACTGGTTTAATAAAGGCCGAAGGCAAACTGGATGAATTATCCGTCTTACTGCAAACACAGTATTTGTTAGACGCGAAAAAAGAAACAACAATCGATTCTTCAGACGCCGCTTATGTCAGTCTATCTGTCTCAGGAGACCTAAACGTATTAACGGCACATCCGATCGGACAAATAAGCGGTAATGTAAAGACACCGGTGCCTTTAGTATTGGCAGACAAAATAAAAGAGTTCGGCATAATAAATTTTACACTTAATTCTGATTTGGAATTGATTGCTTTGGATATCGATTCCAATTTTAGAACTAATAAAGGTGAACAATTCGATCTTGGTTTTAACAGCAGACTGGAACTGTCTGCGAGTACGTCAGAGAAACCCATACTGTTTGACTGGTTTTTAAAATCCGGCAATGAAACGAATCTAAACAACACTATCAGTGGACAAGGCCGTATTGAATATAAACCGAAACAGATAAGTTTCAATCATCAATCAAACGCACCTTATCTATCGACGCTAAAAGGGATTGTCACACTGGATGATGTCACTACGCTTGAGCTTGATCTGGATTGGCAGGCTATAGATCTATCGTTTGTAACGCAGCAGGCATTAGCAAGTGAACGAGGACAAATACATATAGAAGGACCGCTGACGTCGTTAACGATAAATGCCGACGCGCTATTTGATGCGGCGCCTATAGGTGCAATTAAGCTTGACCTGAATGCACTCTGGTCGGAATCGATGTTAAACGTCAATACACTTGATGTTGGCCTGCTTGATGGCAAGCTTGGCCTGAAAGGTGTCGTTAATTTAGTTGAGGCTACAAAAGGTAACTTCAAGCTTGATGCCCGCGATCTGAACTTTGGCAAGATTAATCCTGATCTTGACAGTCAATTAGCGATCTCATCAACGTTTGATTTTGCTGATGCCAAAGAAGGCATCTCAGCAACGTTCAACCTTAATTCAATATCAGGGCAATGGCGGGGTTTTCCGGTCAACGGTTTGGGTGAACTTGCCTATGCGAAAGATAGTATACGCGTTGATAACTTACAGCTTGAATCCGGCGCCAACAAACTGAATCTGAATTTAAATATCAATGAGTCATTACAAGGGCTGGTCGATCTGTCTATACAGGACTTATCTGTGTTCTCTTCAGACTTTGCCGGAAACATACAAGGGCAGTTAAATATTAGCGGCAAGCCAGGGACACCGGCTATAGAAGGCAAAATAAGTGGCAATAAAATTTATATGAATGATGTGCGGGTGACATCATTTGTTGCAGACACTCAAATTGATTTACGCCCACAACAACATTCTTCGATGTTGTTAGAGATAAATGCATTGAGTTATCAGAACAGGATCATTGATAAAGTATTAATGACGGTTAAAGGATTAACAGAATCACACACCATTGAGCTGATGGCATCAGGTTCAGATCTCGAATTACATTCCAGTATTGATAGTGGTTTAAAAGACAAGGTTTGGTCTGCGCAACTTAATCAACTTGATCTGAACAACAAAGAGTTTGGTGAGTGGCAACTTTCCAAACCGTCCGACATGCTCTGGAAAATTAACAATAAAACTTTCAGTCTGACAGAGACCTGTTTATCTCAAACAGAGGCCTATCTCTGTGTGTCCGGTTCTAAAGATTTAGATCAGGCATTGCTAGCAGATGTAAAACTTAAACAGTTACCTTGGAAGTTTGCAAAACCATGGTTACCGGAAACGATGTCGTTAAACGGTGATATTAGTGGTGATGTATCATTTAAAAAACAAAATCAGCAATGGCAACTGAACACGCAACTTGAAGGTAACGAAACTCAAATTGAGCTTGGGTTTGAAGATAATACCGAACTATTAAATATTAATACGGCCTTGCTAAAGCTATCTGCGGATCAGGACCATCGTAAAATATTATTCAATTTAACTGCGCCAGACTATTTCGATTTAGCGCTAACGGGCGACATGAGCAACGCGACTGAAAACCCGTTGCAGTTCGATCTTGGTATTAAACTCAAGAAACTGGATTGGCTTGAAAAACTGGAACCAGCCTTAAGTGGCTCTCACGGACAGTTTCAGGCAAATATAAATGCAACAGGAACCATAACCAAGCCGGAAGTAAAAGGTTCTTTCTCTTTACAAGAAGGTCAGTTGAATGTGTTACCGATTGGCTTAAGCCTGAATGAAATAAAAGGTGATATCAAATCGACTGACGCGACTAGCCAAATACAAATCAATTCTGTTATTGGCAGTCAGGCTAAACAATTGTTGATTAATGGTCGGGCCAGCATGAATACCGAAGCGGGCTATCCTTATACGTTTGAAGTGGCCGGCTCAGATTTTCCAATCGTACGCACTGCAGATATCAGCATGGATGTTTCTCCTCAATTGCAATTAAGTGGCACCCAAAAGTTACATTATATAAAGGGCAAGTTAACAGTGCCCTTACTCGAGATGTTGATTACATCCGTTCCGGAAGGTGCGGTATCGGTTTCACCTGATGTCGTCGTTATTCAATCGAAGCAAGTTGGTGCCATTCATATTGATGATGGCGATGCGGGAAGTGATTTTGTAAAAAACAAGATCGATATTGATGTTGATGTGCTGTTGAATCCGGATATACACATTCAGGGCTTTGGTCTTGATACGCGCCTGCAGGGTGATCTCAATATCGTAAAACCAGTAGGTCTTTATCAGCCACGAGGTGAAGGACAAGTGACGGTTAAGCAGGGCAGTTATCGTGCCTATGGTCAGAACCTTAAAATAGGTCAGGGCCGGTTGCAGTTTGCCGGGCCATTAGATAATCCTTCGCTCAGTATTCGTGCATACAGACCCGGTCTCGCGGTAAAGGCCGGCGTTAATGTGACGGGTAATGCGCGTGCGCCGAAACTGACACTGTTTTCTGAGCCGGCAAAAAGTGAAGCAGATACGCTTTCCTATATTATTACCGGACGACCAATATCAGGCGCATCCGGTAGCGAAGCGAGTTTGATTGCACAAGCAGCATTTTCATTAGGTTCAGAACAGTCATCAGTTTTAGCCAATCAGATTAGAGACATGTTTCATCTGGATGATTTTTCTGTCGGCGGCGGTGATTCTCTGGATAGTACTTCGCTCAGTGCCAGTAAGCGTTTGTCACCAAACCTGACCTTTCGCTCATCATTCAATCCCTTTGATCAACTGTGGTCATTTCTGTTGAATTATAAGTTAACCGATAACTGGAGTGTA
>JBFIJV010000016.1:0-18716 GCA_041600575.1 Gammaproteobacteria bacterium
AATGCGACGTGAACGTGAGTTACAGGAGCAGGAAGTCGCAAGATTAAAACAACTGGGTCGGGATTCACTCGCTTCAAAATCAAATTATGATCAGGCCCTACAAGCCTTATACCGACAACAGGCTGAGGAAGCACGTCTTAAACACAGTGTTGATTCAGCACGTTCTCGTTTAACGATAGAACAGGCACGTTTAAATAAGGCAGAAAGAAACCTGAAGCGTGCAAACTTGTTAGCCCCTTTTAACGGAACTATCAACGCGATTCATGTTGATGTGGGTGATTATGTTTCGCCCGGTCAGGCAGCACTTGAAATTGTTCAGGTCGACAAGCTGGATCTGAATCTGGAGATTACCGGTATGTCTGCATCACAATTACGACTGGGTCAAATAATAAAAGTAATTACCAATAATGATGAAAGAGAAGGACAAATAATTTCGCTTGCAGTAGACCCAAACGATGAAACAAATACCCATTCATTAAAGATCCGTTTACCTTCGAATGGTTTTTTTGCCGGGCAATTAGCAGTCGCACATTTACCGGGACATTTTTATAAGAATGCCAGGGTGATACCAATCAGCGCAATTTTATATGAAGATGGTCAGTCTTATGTATTCGAAGTAGTAGATGATCATGTTAGCAAAAGGCCAATTAAGCTAATTGAGCGTTATAAAGAGTTACAAATTATTGCAGGACTTGAATCAGGTAGCAGAATAATAAGCAAAGATGTTTCCAGTCTGGCTGATGGACAAACGGTCATTGTTCCTTAGCAGTTTTATACGATTTGCTAAATAGTCATGTCACTCATTCACTTTTCCCTGAAAAATCCATTACTCGTTAATTTAAGCCTCATTATTATTTTAATAATGGGTATGTTTGCCTGGCGAGATTTACCACAAGAAATATTTCCCGTTGTTGATCTGGATTTGATCAGTATTCAAACAACTTTTGAAGGTGCGTCACCAGCAGAAGTAGAGCAACAAATCACTTTGCCTATAGAAGAAGAATTTGAAGACAGTCAGGATATTGACTATATCTCTTCGACCAGTAAAGAGGGGCTGTCCAGTATCTATATAAAGTTAAAACCGGGTTCGAATGTAGATGATTTTATTCGTGATACAAGAACCTTGATCGATCGGGTTGATGATTTGCCTGAAGCTGCTGAAGAACCGGAGTTAAACCGCATCCGTACACGCTTCCCGGTTATTACTCTCACGCTTTATGGCAACCTGTCCAAGGCTGATTTGTATGAATATTCAGAAAAAGCCCGTAGAAAAATGCAACAAATAAATGGTGTGGCAAGTGTTGGAATGGCCGGGGAACGCGATTGGGAGATCTGGGTAGAGATCAATCCGCATGAATTAGCTGCGCTGAATATTCCATTAGAACAAATCAATGCCGCACTCAGGAACAATCTGGTTGATCAACCAGGCGGGTCAATTAAATCGAATGAAGGTGATATTCGTCTAAGAGGGAAAGGCGTTAAACCTGACCCTGAGAATATTGAACAAATTGTATTACGTACAAATGCCAATGGTGGTGAATTAAAACTGGGTGATGTTGCAAAAGTTGTTCGCCGCTTTGAAGAAGCAGAAACATATGCAAGATTTAATGGACAGCCATCAGTCAATTTAACGGTAACGAAAACCGCAGACGCGTCTACGATTCGCATATCGGAAAGTATTAGAGCGCTTGCCGACGAGCTGAGTGAAGAACTGCCAGACAGTATAAAGGCCGGCTATCACACAGACTCATCAGTCTATGTTAAGACACGTTTGAACCTGGTGAAGTCTTCCGGCTTAATTGGTTTGATCCTGGTTTTGATCTCACTTTATCTTTTATTGAATTTTCGTATAGCGGCTATTACCGCGTTTGGAATTCCAGTCTCTTTTTTATTCGCTATTATTTTACTTTATTATTTTAACTATACGATCAACATGGTTTCATTGTTTGCATTCCTGATTGTTTTAGGAATGATTGTGGATGATGCCATCATCGTCAACGAGAATGTTTATCGGCATATTGAAGCGGGTATGTCGCCAATGGAAGCTGCAGCATTAGGTTCTAAGGAAGTATTTTGGCCAGTGGTCGTCTCGACTTTAACGACTATCGCTGCATTCTTACCCATGTTTGCAATCGGTGGAATACTGGGTGAGTTTATCAAGGTTATTCCGGTTGTTGTCTGTTGTGCATTAGTAGGTTCTCTTATTGAAGCATTTGTGGTTTTACCTTCGCATGCGGGACATATCCTGAAACTGGAAACAAGGAAGAAGTCACGTTTAAATTGGCAATCCATCTTAAATAAATATGGGGACTTATTACATTGGTCAGCATTGAACCGTTATTTTGTAGCAACATTGAGTATTAGTGCTTTGGCAATTAGTCTGGTGTATGCAAATACGCGATTACCATTTCAGTTGTTCGGTGATGTCGAGATTGGTCAGTTTTTTGTAAATGTAGAAGCACCGAATACCTATAGTCTGGAAGATAGCCTTGAATTAGCAGAAGACCTTGAAAAACGGCTTAATAAAATTATGTCCGAGGATGAGTTGTTAACGTTATTGACTAACGTTGGTGTCAGTATTATCGACCCAAACCGCAGTAAGACCGGGAGTAATATCCTTCAGTTTATTGTGGATTTACAAAAACCCGTGCCGACAAGTTTTATTGAAGAGTGGGTGACGCCGCTTGTCAGTCTGGATTTCGATATGAGTGGGACACGAGAGCGTAGTGCCGATGACATCATTAACGAGATCAGAAAAGAGTTTTTACAGGTTCCGGGTGTGGATCGGCTAAGCATTCTGAAACCTAATGCGGGTCCCGCAGGCGATGACATTGAGTTAGGTATTGTCAGTTCTGATCTCAATGTATTGAATGAAGCAGCAGTTGAAATTAGTGATTATATGAAACGTATGCCTGGTGTTAATGATGTAGTTCATGATCAAGAGCCGGGCAAGCTCGAATATAAATATCAATTGAACGAACGCGGTAAGCGTCTCGGTTTAACACAAAATGAACTAGCGAGTGCTGTACGCAGTGGTTATCTTGGCAATGAAGTCGTTCATGTGACCTGGGAAGATAAACGTTTGCCGGTGCGTGTTATTTATCCAGAGTCTATGCGCGAACAATCAACCAGTTTGAAAACGTTACCGATTATACTGGCGACAGGTCAAACAGTGTATCTTGATGATGTTGCTGATATCAGTATTGGTCGTGGTTTAAATCAAATCCGTCGGCGTGATTCTCAGCGTATGGCAAAGATAACCGCCGATGTAGATACCTCCATCACAACACCGAGTGCGGTAACGCAACAGATAGAAGATACCTTTGGCGCAACGTCACGGCAACAGCCTTATTCATTACTGTATCTCGGTGAAAAGAAAAAAGCAGAAGATTCGTTTAAAGGAATGAATCAAGCCTTAATTATCGCGCTTGCGGTTATCTTTTTTATGTTGACGGCATTATTCAAATCATTAATCGACCCATTAGTCGTGATGTTTGCTATCCCGTTTGGATTTATTGGAGTTGTCATAGGTCATGCCGTTTTTGGTTATAATATTCAGTTTCTCTCAGCAGTTGGGATGTTGGCACTATCCGGGATCATTGTTAATGATTCATTAATCATGGTTGATTTTATTAAACGATTACGCGGGCAAGGACTGGGTAGAATGACTGCTGTTGTTGAAGCGGGCAAGGTGCGTGCTCGACCCATTATATTAACAACCGTCACCACCTTTCTGGGGGTTTCACCATTAATTTTCTTTGCGACTGGTCAAACAGCATTCCTGTCGCCGATGGCAGTTAGCCTTGGTTTTGGTCTGGTATTCGCGACAGGTTTAATTTTGATAACATTACCCTGTTTTTATCTCATTGCTGATGATATCCGGGCTCGAATTTTTAACAGAAAGAGTAATGCTGTCGAAGGTGATCTTATAACATGAAACATGTGCTGGTTACGGGTTGTTCTTCAGGCATTGGTCGATGTATTGCTGATGATTTAAAACAAAGAGGATTCAATGTATTTGTTACAGCAAGGAAACAATCCGATATTGATTTACTTCGTCAGGCCGGTTTTGATGCGGTCATGCTTGATCTGGCTGATTCGAGGACAATATATAGCGCTGCAGAATATGTCTTAAGTAAAACAAATGGGCAATTGTACGCTTTGATCAATAATGCAGCTTATGGTGTAACCGGCGCGGTTGAAGATTTACCTATCGATGCCTTGCGTGATCAATTTGAAACTAATGTGTTTGGGACGCAGGAACTAACCAATCTCATTATTCCTGTAATGCGGAAAAATAATCAAGGCAGGATAATCCAAATCAGTTCAGTACTCGGTTTTGTTACCATGCGCTTTCGTGGAGCTTACTGCGCGTCAAAATATGCACTGGAGGCGTTGAGCGATGCAATGCGTTATGAATTAAGCAATACCGGTATCAAGGTTTCTTTAATTGAACCGGGCCCTATCCTGAGCAATTTTAGAAATAATGCACTTAAGAATTTTCAAGCGGTAGTTAACAAAGATAAAAGTGTTTTTACAAATGACTATGCCAAAATTGAAAATGAATTGAATGGCGATAATTATACGGTTCCATTTTCACTCGGCCCTGAGGCAGTCCTAAGTAAGGTTGTTCATGCACTGGAAAGTAATAAACCTAAAGCCCGTTACTATGTGACTTTTCCAACATATCTCTTCTCTTTCCTAAAACGTGTTCTTCCAGTCGCGCTGTTAGATAAGATTCTTGTCAGGATTTAAGGTGTTATTATTAACGGATACTAATGGTAGATTATAAATCTATTTAGCATATATAGGAGTGTAAAAAATTAATATTAAATATATTCCCCGCTGTTGGGTGAGACATACGGCGCTATTTGTTTCAAATGAAGTTTTAAAATACTCGAAGATATCACAGGCATGGTTAATGCCGGGTGTTGATGAGACTAACAGGAGAACTTTAGCCGGATGAGTTATGTAAATAGTCTTCCCAATAAAAACTTTCGTGATGTGATCAATAATCTGGCACTCGATATAAAATATCGTTACATACCTTTTCGGGGTTATTACCGTTACCGCGCCTATAAATACATGGCCTATAAGAACATTGAGATGGGATTATTAAAGTATCTATGTTCACCCAGGAAGGCCAGTGTTGATATCGGTGCTAATCTGGGTATGTTTACCTATTACCTGGCGCGCTATTCACCTAAAGTCTTTGCCTTTGAACCTAATCCATATCCGTATCGGATACTAAAAAATGTCATAGACAGGAACGTTAAGTTAGAACATGCCGCTATGACTGATAGCAGCGGCGACGTGGAACTGGTTGTCTGGCGTAGTTCCAAGGGCTGGACATCCAACGGCGCCGCAATTGATTGTAATTTAGACGGGGCGGTGGATCATACTATTGTTAAAGTGCCCGGTCATCGTCTTGATGATTTGGATTTAGGTGAAATTGGTTTTATCAAAATTGATACTGAAGGCCACGAACTGGCAGTGCTGAATGGGTCACTTAAGTCTATCGAGTTATACCGTCCTAACTTGTTTGTCGAGGTTGAATACTTCCGCTCACAGGAAAAAGAATCCGAGGTGTTTACGCTTTTAAAGGATCTGGATTACGATGGCTTTTTTCTGGTAGATGGGGTGCTTACGAACATCTCAAAGTTTTCGGCTGATGAATTTCAGAACAGGGAAGCGTGTGCAAATGAAAAACGCCGTTATATCAAGGATTTTATCTTTTTACCCAGGTAGCAACGAAAAAGCGGGCTAGAAACAAGCAGAATATGTTGGCTGGTTTCTTTATTGACAAGATTCTGGATGGAGTAAATCTGGTAAGATGCTGTAGCGCCAAATTTACTACAGCACCGTGATAACGGGATTAAATGCAATACACTTATTGAAATTTTAGTTATCAAATGCTGTTGGCAAAATACTAAACGGGCATAGACAATAGTTCACTAAGGTATTTGTCTACCTGACCAATAAAGTTGGCATCTGTACCAAACAATCCGAGATGGCCATGTATGCTTTTTATCACTTTGAATTCACTGTCCGGAATCAGCTTTTGTTCCGCCTCGCAATCTTTCGGTGGAAAGAACATATCTTCATCTATTGGCATAACAAATGTTTTAGCCTTTATCTTGCCAAGAGCGGCCTCTAAATCACCATTCGTATTTCGGCTGACGTCTCCGCGTTGCCATTTCCAGGCCATATGTAACAGATCGTTCGGATCCATGACACCAAAATAACCAAACATAAAACTCGTCAGGAAGTCCTCTATGGAAGAAAAACCAAGGCCTTTCCAGCATTCCTGCTTATAAAACTCTGTGCTCCAGCCCATCGTTGCCCATATTTCAGCATGGCGTCGTAAGCCTTGATAAACCTCAGTGTTTGATGAATACCAGCCTTCCTTCCAGGCAGGATCGGAGGTTATCGCATCAATCAATGTCTTGGTAAAAATAAAATCATGATCTGTATTTTTAGCTGTTCCGGCAATGGGGGCAGCGCGTTTTACCATATCCGGAAACCTTACTGCCCATTCATAAGTTTGTTGTGCGCCCATGGAACCACCAACCACTAAAGCGAGCTCCTCGATACCAAATTTTTCGGTGATGAATTTTTGTTGTGCGCGTACGTCATCACCAATTCGCGCATTAGGGAAATTAGCACCACCATTAGGGAAGGGTGTGTTGTGGGGTGAACTGGACAGCCCATTTCCGATTTGATTGATAGCGATGATAAAATATTTTTCCGGGTTCAATGCATGCTCACTGCCAATATAGACCTGTTCCATTATTTTAGTAGTGCCTGAATACCAGGTAGGTACTACTATAGCGTTGTCTTTGACTTTATTTAGTTTACCAAAAGTTGAATAAGCCAGTTGGCAACCACGAATTGTGCCGCCTTCTTCCAGTTGAAAATCACCCAGGTCATAAAGTTCGTATGGGCCATGATTTTCCTGTGAATAATGGTTGTTCTCGTACATTTATTTCCCCTGCTGGTTATTATTATTCGCTAAATATTAAGATGGATTTGAAGTGTAAACTGTAATTTGTTTTTGCAAAGAATATCAGATTGCCCATAAAGAGCATAGAAGCAGAAAATTTATGCAGATGGTCTTTAGAACATGTTCATAAAGATGTGCTGCAGCATTAGTTTTCCAATGTTTAGGATCAGGGTAATTTGATGATAGGTTTTTCTTTATTCTGTTTATAGAGAGTGACAATATTTCCTATACGTTGTACAAGCTCGGCATGGGTGTTTTTACATATTTTATTTATTCCCGCATCACGTTCTTCACGTTCACCAAGTCGACACTTGACCTTGATTAACTCATGCCGTTCTAATGCTTCTTCAATTTCTTTAACAAGCCCTTCTGTTATGCCTTGTTGACCAGCCCAGACTACAGGTTTTAGATGGTGCGCTGCCTGGCGCAGGAATTTCTTCTGTGCGTTATTGATTTTCATATTATGTGTATCGATACTCCGGGTAGATTGCGAGTGTTATGTCTATGGTCATATTCTTGAGGTGCTCACATAGTATTTTTTATAAATAAATTTTAATGAAACTCTTCTTCATCGTTTATAGATTTATCATATTCATTGTCAGGTTCATCCGATTCATCACCATTCTCGTCCAGTTGTTCTTCATCTATTATAGAGGGCAAATCGGACGATACACCAATATGATAAGCTGCGTAGCCAGGCAACATAAACTGATTTAATGCCATACCGAGAACACGGCCTTTTACCGGTGAAACTATTTTCATTTGATCGGTAGTTAACGGATTAATGATATAGCCGAGTAGTTGGTTTATTTTTACATTAGAACCAATGTCTATCCGGGACATGAGTATGCCACCACTATTTACCCTGACCCAACGCGAACTATAGTAGACGGGTTGAGGTTCAAACCAGAGCCGCAACTTTTTTAATATACCGAGATTACCGATCAGTGTATTGATAGTTTCTATACCAGAATCAACATATTCTTCCTGCAGTGATCCTGGTTGACCAAGTTCAAATGCTACGGTGGGAATACCCGCTTGTGTTGCGGCTACTCTTAAACTTTTTCCATGTCCGGCTTTATGTAACACCGCGGTAGAGCCAAAGTGACTGACAAATTCACGGATATGTGGATTGTTCATGTCGGCACGTAATTGTGGCAGATTTATACGTTTAAACGAGCCAGTGTGAAAATCAACCACATAATTACAATGGTTTATTATTTGCGTAAAAAAACGATATGCAATTCGTGAAGCAGCACTTCCAGATGGGTTGCCGGGAAAGTAACGGTTGAGATCACGTCTATCTGGCAGATAACGGGAATTGGCAGTAAAGCCATATAAATTAACAATAGGGACTCCGATTAGCGTTCCATTAACACTCATAGGCTCAATGTTGCGTATCACGCGCCGGACTATTTCAATCCCATTTAACTCGTCACCGTGGATCGCAGCAACTAGACAAAGTACCGGGCCAGGCCTTTGTCCTCTTACGACAATAACTGGCGGCTTAACCGTCTTTCCAGAAAAAGATTGTCCTGCGGACCAACTGAGTTCTCTTAATTCGCCGGGCTGAACCACTTCCTTTAAAATAGTTAACGGTAATTGTTTTTTAAGTTTCGGTTTCTTATCGAGTGATGCGTTTTCTTTTTCC
Source organism: Gammaproteobacteria bacterium (assembly GCA_041600575.1). Lineage (GTDB taxonomy): Bacteria > Pseudomonadota > Gammaproteobacteria > Eutrophobiales > Eutrophobiaceae > UBA7359. Next base: position 8,655 of record JBFIJV010000016.1, read on the forward strand.
CGTAGTAACTCTTCTATTGTTTCCGGTTCGTCATATACTTCGGCCGGGGTTTGATTTGCTTCGACATTTAAATCGACAGCTATCTCCGGTGTTATAATTTCCACCTCATTTAAGTTGTTTTCCGCAGCAGATGAATTGAATGGGGAAATAAGAGTATTAATAGCTAATACAAATAATAAAATAACTTTTTTTTCTCTAATGTTCATTATTTTATAAGTCTTCAATTTTCTGCAATAGATTGAATTATTGATATGCGATCTTCTATCTTTGTAGGCAGCGTTTTTATTTTATCAATCGCATTAAGCCGATGTTTTAAGCCATGTCCATTTGCAATTTGTATTGCAAGACCTGGTCTTGCATTAAGCTCAAGTATAAGCGGTCCTAAATCTGCATCGAGAACAATATCTACTCCGAGATAACCTAATGGAGCAAGTTCATAACAACTCGCGGATAAAAATAATAGATCCTGCCAGCCGGGAATATGTACATCAGATAGTGCGGAACCAAAATCCGGGTGCTCATAGATACGGCGGTCATTGCAAACAGCGAGCGTAGTAATACCTGTCATTAAATTAATACCAACACCGACAGCGCCTTGATGGAGATTTGCCTTGCCGTCAGATTGTTGTGTCGGGAGACGTAACATAGCCATCGTCGGGATGCCTTTGTAGATCAACATCCGTATATCAGGCACGCCCTGATAACTGATTGAATTAAATATAGGATCAAATTTAACTCGATATTCAATGATTGCTTGATCAACTTGGCCGCCAAGGCTATAGACACCACCCAGAATATTTTCTATATGATATTTAATCGCTTCAGAATTGATTGCGGTGTTGTTTGGTTTAATAAACAAATCACCGCGACGATTATCAATGACCAGAATGCCTTTACCACCACTACCATGAGCAGGTTTAATGACAAAATCTTTTTTATCATTGATTATTTGATTGAACGAATTTGTTTCATGGACTGTTGTAATTAAACCGTATAGCTTGGGAACAGCAATATTAGCTTTTTCAGCCAGCCGTTTTGTATACACCTTATCATCGACAAATTTATAAAGTTTCCGTGGGTTATGCGGCATAACATAATTACGGTTACGGGCATTGATGCCCACAACACCTGCGTCACGAAGTTTTTGTATTCGATGTAGCATGTTTATCTTCTTCGTTGGCGAGATCTTTAAATCGGATTAATTCACTAATACGATAACCGGTATATCTTCCTGCGCTCAGAAAAAGTGCCAATATGATTAATAAAAGTTCAGGAAAATTAAACATAAGATGTTCGAGTTGATTATTAGTCATCACAAAGTAGCCTGTTATAGCTATAAATAGGCTACCTAAACCTTCTTTAATTGCTTCAAAGGCACCAGCTTCTTCCCATGTGATCGATAAACGCTCAATAACCATCGTCAGAATCACGATAGGGAACAGCGCGATTGAAATACCGCGATCAATATCGAGATCATTGCTCATCAAACTGATGGCCAACATTAGTATTATTACCATGACCAGAACCGCGCTGAGTCTCGGTACAAGCAGTAGATTCAATCGTTCAAGAAAAAATCGGAATGCCAGTCCACTGCTCGTAATCAGACAAAATAGAATGATGCCCCATAATAATTCTGTTTCTCTAAAGGCTAAAGAGATTAGTATCGGCATGAATGTTCCAAAACTTGGAACGCCAACTACCGTACGCATGAATACGACGACAAGTGCTCCGAGAGGGATCATAAGTAATATCTGGTAAACATGTTGGGTTGCAAGAGGTAACTTAAATAATGACCAACTGTTCAGGAATGACTGTTTGGTTTTTGCGCGTTCTTGCGATATGTCAGCTTCGGAATAGGGGCGCTGTGATAAAGTAAAACGAGTATGTACGTTTCTACCGCCTTCAACATGTAACATTGGAACGTCGCCCGTGCCCCAGCGCATGAAATTAGAGGGATAACCTTTATTGCCTGATAAAGGATCAAAGCCTTCCCATGTCTGCCCATTGTGTACTTCAAGCCAGGGGATCAGTTTTGCATCAGTAATGCCATCATCCAGACTGATACCATTAACCAGACGCGATGAAATTCGTGCTCCTTCCAGAACATACATTATGCGTTTGACCCATTGCTCTGTGCCGGGAACAAATCCTTTTTGAATGACAAGAACGTTCTTGTTCGGTGACGGGTCGTTAAGTTGTACTAATAATTGACTGACAAAGGTAAATATATCGGCTGACTCACTACGTACTTTTTCCAGCGTGTCTTCTATTGCCGAAGCCAATGGCTCTTCATAGTGAGGCTTGACGGGAGTGGCCGGGATCTTATGTTTGATAGAAGCACTTTTAGTGGCAGAATCTTCGGGAACAACTTCTATTCGATAATAAAGACGCTGTTTCCCTTTTGCATTTCGAATCGACCATTCAGCCCGGCGATCTTTTTGTTTACTGGTGACATTTAAGCCATAATTACGTGAAACAAAAAACTCATCCAGTTTTAAAAAGTTTCCCAGATTATCGGGAATATCAAGATTGACGGTAGCCGAACGTCCCAGGCCATCAAATTCAACACGCGCTTCAACAGCCCAGATTGAAGATGTCTGATTGGGTACCAATGGCAGGCCTAATGTTTTGACCTTTGCATACATCAGCCCCAGACTGGTAAGGGCGAGCAAGAGACAAAATATTTTAACATTTAGTTCACGCATACGTGACATGTTTCCCGCGGCTAGAGTGTTTGTAGTAAATTATAAGGGATGGTTATTTATTATGTAAGCAGGGTTTATTGGCAGTAAATGTTTTACCAGGATCTATAAGCAAGTTGTCTTTCAATGTTCTACGACCTAACAGCAGTGGATAATGAAAATTTGAACGGTCTGTTAAAGTCACGGGTGTTACATAATCTTTTCCATTAAGACAAAATTCCAACTCGACTACATATCGTGACACGCTATCTCCAATATGTTCTTTAACTTTTGTTTCCTTTAAAACAGGTTTTTCTACAATAATCTTTTTTTCATGTTGATTGTGCTTCTTATTCATTGGTTGGGTCAAAGTAAACCTCACCCATAGCTCATCATCCACCAGATAATCTTCTATATTAGTCGCATGGATGGAACTGGTAAGCGCACCGGTGTCAAGTTTGGCCCTTACTTTCATATCCCATGGTTTAATAAAAGCAGACTCTAACCAGCCTAAAACTTCTGGCTCTGCATTGACATAGGGATGAGATAAAACTAACAATGGTAGAATGCAATACGAAAATATTTTTATTCTTATATTTTTCATGTGATTTGGTTTCATAATGGATACAAAATGTTAAATGTCTACTTCTCAAGTTGTGAAATGTTAAAGTTTGCGTTACTGATGTGCATAAAAAATGTCACGATTCTCCGTATAAAATTCGAGCGTTTTATAGACACTGTTAATGATACTTCTTGACGTGATAGTCGCACCGCTCAACTGATCAAATTCTCCACCGTCTTTCTTAATGGCCCATTGCTCTTTTTGTTTTATTAGACTGAAATTATTAAAATCAGTTAACCAGTCTGTTTTGTCCTGATGCGCCTGATCACCAAAACCTTCCGTTTCATTATGTCGCAGTATTTTGACCCCGGTTAATGTGCCTTCATAGTTTAAGCCAATAAGCAGATAAATATTACCATTATAACCCTTTGTAATCACTGGCATAATACCTATGGCAACTGGCTGGCCACCCAATCTGGCTCGATATGCCTTGATTCTGTTGGTGTTATTTATTGTAGAAGGGACAGTGATCTCTATATTGTCAGTGAAGAGATCGTTGTCGTATTCAAGCGGAATGACTTGGTTGATAATTTTGAGTGTAGCCTTTTGTTTATTAATCTCAATTTTCTCTTTTGTATTTTCATTCATAACAAAAACTGAGATAACACATATCAAAGTTATAAATAGCAATGGCGACAGAGCGGTGAGTCGCTGCTTAAATGATGTAGTTTCCAAATTCATTTCTCCCCTAATACTTTGGGTTGGGTGTAATAGTCAATCAAGGGAACCAAACCATTCATGATCAGGATTGAGAAAGCGATTCCATCAGGGTAGCCGCCCCAGGTACGTATGATGTAGATAAAAACGCCGACACCAATACCATAAATAATCTTGCCCGCTGGCGTTGTCGATGAACTTGCCGGATCAGTTGCAATAAAAAAAGCACATAACATTGTGCCACCGGTAAACAGATGAAATAACGCAGAAGGATAGACATCGCTATCAATAAAGTTAAATAATAAACTAACAACAAAAACAGAACCTAAAACTGCGACCGGAATTTGCCATCGGATTACATTGTTGATTAATAAAAACAAGCCACCGACCAGATAAGCCAGCGCAATCCATTCCCAACCTGTGCCGCCAAACGAACCATAAAGTGGGTTGGATTTTATTTCAGAGACCATTGTCATCAGTCCTAACTCAACCTTCATGTTGGAAAGCGGTGTTGCACCGCTAATGGCGTCCAGGTCGGTTCCTGATCCTGAAAAGATGATGCCTATGTTTTGTATAGTCGTTAGTGGTTGTTCAACAAAGCCGCTTAGGTCTGGCCAATATGCCATTTGTACCGGAAAGGATAAGAGCACGAAGACATAACCAGCCATTGCCGGATTAAACGGATTGTTGCCCAGTCCGCCAAAAAGATGCTTGGCCACAATTATCGCGAAAGCGATACCGGTTAAGGTAACCCACCATGGTGTATAGGGCGAAATGGCTAGTGCAAAAAGTAGAGCAGTGACGATAGCAGTGCCATCTTTAATAACCGGAGCAATAGCTTGCTGCCGACATTTTAATATCAGCGTTTCAAAGATTAACGCAAAGGCCGTGGCTAAAATACAATTTACTAAAATACCTATCCCAAAATAATAACTACTTAGCAAAATGCCAGGGATTAATGCATAAAGCACTTTTCGCATGATTGATGCGACTGTATTAACCGAGTGTGTGTGTGGTGAGGATGTTTGCATGTTATTGAGCAGGAACCATGCTGATACAATCGACCGGGCAAGGCGCGATACACAGTTCGCAGCCGGTACAATAGGCATTGATGACACTATGCATTTGTTTGGGCGCACCAACAATTGCATCTACCGGACAGGCAGTTATACATTTAACACAACCGATACAATGTTCTTCATGAATAAGAGCAATGCGTGGTTTGTCGTATTTATTTGTTTTTTTATATAGCGGTTTAACTTCCAGGCCTGTCTTTGCTGATAAGGATCGTATGGTTTCCACACCGCCGGGTAAACAGCGATTAATATCTGCAACGCGATTAACAATTGCCTCTGCATAGGGTCGGCAACCATTAAAACCGCAATCTCCACACTGTGTTTGTGGTAATAATCTTTCAATCTCGTCAATTTCGTTGCGCTGTGTTTGTTGATTACTAATTGTATCTGGTTCGGGCATTAACAAGCCGATCATCACTGTTAAGAAAATGATTGTGACCAATGCGATAATAATTGAGATACTCATTACAAACCCGATAGACCCATAAATCCCATTGAGAAGATACCAAGCGTGATGAGCAATATAGGTAAACCTCTAAATGGTGCAGGCACATTACTATTATCAATTCGTTCGCGTAAGCAGCTCAGCGTGAGTAGTAAGAATAAAAAACCCATGCCTACGCATATACCGGTAACTAATGACCCGAAAAAGGATTGATGCTGATCTTGTGATAATAAAACGGCAGCAAGCAAAATCGAGTTTAAGAGTACAACAGGAACTATCGTTTTTACTTGTAGATAGACTAAAGGAAAAACGATTTGTAGTAGTTTTTGTGATGCATAGACAATAACCATAATCAGCATCATATAAAATAACAGATCCAGATATTGTAATTGCATGGGAATGATGACCAGTCGATCAAGCAGATAGACTCCAGGCAAACAAAGACTGAGACAATACAGCGTCGTTAGTCCAACTAACCAGGCCGTATTGATGCGTTGACTCGCACTGACTTGCAGATCAAGACCAACGAGACTGGTTAATACGAGGTTATTGACCAGTGCGATACTGAATAGTAATCCGACTAATTCGCTCATTTATGTGAACCTGTAGTTGATAAAATGAGTATGGAATTTTTAGGGATACACAACAAGTGTTGTTATGTACTTTTTGAACTAAGTGGTTGTGACTTTCCTGTCCTGGGACATTACTTCACTTTCATCCCCGGTTTTGCACCAGAATCAGGGCTTAAGATAAACAATTCCTTTCCACCTGCACCAGCAGCGAGCACCATGCCTTCCGATAAACCAAAGCGCATTTTTCGTGGTGCGAGATTAGCCACCATCACGGTCAGCTTTCCTTCAAGGTCTTCCGGATTATAGGCTGACTTGATGCCAGCAAAAACGTTACGTGTTTCACCGCCCAAATCCAGTGTCAATTGCAGTAATTTATCGGCGCCTTCAACATGGTCGGCCTTAATGATTTTGGCTATGCGCAGATCAACCTTCATAAAATCATCAATCGTTATCTCATCCGCGATAGGGTTATCTGCCAATGGGCCCGTTTCAACAGCTTGTTCAATTGTACTGGCAGTTAGATCTTCTTTACTGTCTTCAACCATGGCGTCTATATGCTCCTTTTCAACTCTTGTCATTAAGGGTTTGAATTTATTTATTTCGTGATCAGTTAGTGCGGTTCCAGCATCTTGCCATTGCAATGGTGCAATATTAAGGAACGCTTCAGTCTTCTCAGCTAATACTGGTAAGACCGGTTTTAAATAAAGTATTAACAGGCGAAAACAATTAATGCCCATGCTGCAAACGGCTTGTAACTCTTCATCACGGCCTTCTTCTTTCGCAATAACCCACGGTTTATGATCGTCAATGTACAGATTAGCCTTATCTGCCAATGACATGATCTCGCGCATTGCCTTTGAGTATTCACGCGCTTCATAGGCTTGCGCAATAGTCTCATTGGCATCAACCATTGATTTTAAAAGTGTTTCGCTGTGAATATTCTTTGATAGCTTCCCATCAAAACGCTTATTAATAAAACCGGCACAACGGCTTGCAATATTAACGACCTTACCGACAAGATCGGAATTCACTCTTGCGGTGAAATCTTCCAGGCTAAGATCAATATCATCAACACCGGATCCCAGTTTCGCCGCGAAGTAATAACGCAGGTATTCCGGGTTCAAGTGATTTAGATAGGTTCGTGCGGTAATAAACGTACCGCGAGACTTCGACATCTTTTGTCCATCAACCGTCAGAAAACCATGCGCGAAGATAGCGGTTGGTGTTCTAAAACCACTACCTTCCAACATGGCTGGCCAGAATAAAGCGTGAAAATAGATAATATCTTTACCAATAAAATGGTACATCTCGGTATCGCTACCAGCCTGACACCAGTCATCAAAATTCAGATCGGTTTTATCACACAGGTTTTTAAAACTGGCCAGATAACCCATCGGCGCATCTAACCAGACATAGAAATATTTACCCGGCGCATTCGGGATCTCAAAACCAAAATAAGGCGCATCGCGTGAGATATCCCATTCCTGTAAACCCGCTTCAAACCATTCATCGAGTTTATTGGTGACTTCGGCTTGTAAATGGCCGGCACGGGTCCATTTATGCAACATCTCCTCAAAATCACCAAGCTTGAAAAAATAATGTTCCGATTCTCTTTCAACAGGTGTGGCGCCCGAAACAGCAGAAACCGGGTTCTTTAAGTCTGTCGGGCTATAGGTCGCGCCGCAGGATTCGCAGCTATCACCATATTGATCGGCTGCTTCGCATTTCGGACATTCGCCACGGATAAAGCGATCTGGCAGAAACATTTCCTTTTCCGGGTCATAGAGTTGCTTGATCGTGCGTTTATTAATGTGCCCCTTATCATCAAGTGCTTTATAGATGGTATTGGCCAGCCACTGGTTTTCATCTGAGTGGGTACTGTGAAAATTATCAAATGCGACCGAGAATTGCTTGAAATCGGCCTGATGTTCTTCAGAGATGCGTGCTATCAATGCTTCCGGGCTAATTCCTTCCTTTTGTGCGCGCAGCATAATCGGTGTGCCATGGGCATCATCCGCGCATACGTAATAGCAGTTATGACCCTGCATCTTCTGGAAACGCACCCAGATATCAGTCTGGATATATTCGACTAAATGCCCGATATGGATAGAACCATTGGCATAAGGCAGGGCGCTGGTAACGAGAATCTTTCTTTGTTGGTCCGACATACTATTTATTAGTCTCAAATTGGGGCGCTAAAGTAGCATTATTAAATAGCAGCGTGAAGAGAAGCTAATAAATATTGTAGAATACGCGTCCAATTCATAGCTCAGGTTGTAATTCAATGTCGGCAGTCAGTCGCGAACAAGTAGAAAATATACTTTCTGGAATCAATGATCCGCACAATAATCAGGATCTCGTCAGTGCAAAGGCAGTCAAGGACATCAGTATTAATGACGGCGAGTTGTCTATTGTGATTCAGTTGGGTTACCCGGCAGAGGGGTTTAAACAGGATTTGATAGAAACAATCAGTAGCGCACTCGCCGAACAAGGTATCAACGATGCCACAGTAGAGGTAAGCAGCAAGATTGTGTCACATTCAGTGCAGCAAGGTGTTCAATTGTTGCCAAACGTTAAAAATACGATTGCAGTGGCTTCGGGTAAGGGTGGCGTAGGCAAATCGACAACATCGATTAATCTGGCACTGGCGTTACAGGCTGAAGGTGCGACAGTGGGCATCCTTGACGCTGATATCTACGGTCCAAGCCAGCCGAGAATGCTGGGTTTAAAAGGCAAACCGGATACGACTGATGGCAAAACGGTAGAGCCAAAAGTCAGTTACGGGGTGCAATCGATGTCGATTGGCTATTTGATCGAAGAGGATACGCCGATGATTTGGCGTGGCCCGATGGTGACGGGTGCTTTGGAGCAGTTATTAAATGACACCAATTGGCATGATCTTGATTACCTGATTATTGATCTGCCACCTGGCACGGGTGATATTCAGTTGACCTTATGCCAAAAAATTCCGGTCAGTGGTGCGGTGATAGTAACCACACCGCAGGATATTGCTTTATTGGATGCGAGAAAGGCATTAAAGATGTTTGAAAAAGTGAATGTGCCAGTATTGGGCATCATTGAAAATATGAGCACCCACATTTGTAGTCAATGTGGACATGAAGAGCATATCTTCGGCAGCGGTGGCGGCGATCAAATGGCGAAACAATATGATGTCGATCTACTGGGTTCATTACCGCTGGATATTCGTATCCGCGAAGGTGTTGATAATGGTAAACCGACCGTGGCAATAGAACCGGATTCTGAAATTACGATGAATTATCGAACCATTGCTCGACATACCGCTGCAAAATTAGCGCTTCAAGCAAAAGATTACACGAATAAGTTTCCGAAAATCGTCATAGAAAATAACTAAGAGCATTAGCAATTGCTCGATAATATGTTTCGAACTTTGTCTATCGCTTGCATCCATGCAGGCGTCCATGGCGGTCAGAATAATGAAATTAAAACGGAGAAATAAAAAACCATGAGTGTTAAATCAGACAAATGGATCCGGCGTATGGCGGAACAACATGGCATGATCGAACCCTTTGAAGCAGGTCAGGTAAAAACGAATGGTTCTGAGCGTTTAATATCTTATGGTACTTCCAGCTATGGCTATGATGTGCGTTGTTCTGATGAATTTAAAATCTTCACCAATGTGCATTCAGCAACAGTCGATCCGAAAAAATTTGATGAGAAAAGTTTTGTCGATATCAAAGCGGACAGTTGTATTATTCCGCCAAATTCATTTGCCCTGGCCAGAACGGTTGAATATTTTCGCATTCCACGCAACGTATTAACGATTTGTTTGGGCAAATCGACCTACGCTCGTTGCGGTATTATTGTTAATGTCACGCCGCTCGAACCGGAATGGGAAGGTCATGTGACGCTGGAGTTTTCCAATACAACAACACTTCCGGCAAAGATTTATGCTAATGAAGGTGTGGCGCAGGTGATCTTTATTGAATCGGATGAGGTCTGTGAAACATCTTATAAAGACCGCGCTGGT
>JBFIJV010000017.1:0-18703 GCA_041600575.1 Gammaproteobacteria bacterium
CTGGCCAACCAGGCAATTTTTTGCACTTCTGATTTATCGAGGGACATAAACTAGCCGTTCTTATGTATTGAAAAAAGAGGAATTTATCACATTCCTTTGCTTGCCCAAAGCCTCACCCATTGTTAAAGTTACGCTTTCTAACTTTAGGTGATCTTAGCGGGGTTCAGAATCGCTAATGTATCGTAAAGAATTGATTTTAGAGGATTCTAGGATAAGACAGTTGCTACCCAATCCTTCCTATATAGCAATCTGTCGAGACTATATCACAATGCTTATACTAACTTACTGGTTTAATTCATGTTTAATCGATTAAGAGGCCTTTTTTCAAACGACTTATCTATTGATTTAGGTACCGCAAACACACTTATTTACGTACGAGGCAAGGGTATTGTTCTCAATGAACCCTCTGTTGTCGCCATACGAAATGATGGCGATAAAATAAATGCCAAATCAATCCGCGCCGTAGGTACCGAGGCAAAAAAGATGCTGGGGCGTACGCCGGGTCATATTACTGCGATCCGACCATTAAAAGATGGTGTGATTGCCGATTTCACTGTCACTGAAAAGATGTTGCAATATTTTATCCATCAGGCACATGGTTCGACGTTGTTTAGACCCAGTCCTCGGGTACTGGTGTGTGTGCCTTGTGGTTCTACCCAGGTGGAACGTCGTGCGATCAGGGAATCTGCCAGTGGTGCAGGTGCAAGAACGGTACATTTAATTGAAGAACCGATGGCCGCAGCAATCGGTGCCGGTATGCCGGTCAGCGATGCGCGTGGTTCTATGGTGTTGGACATTGGCGGTGGTACTACAGAAGTGGCCGTCATCTCATTGAATGGTATCGTCTATTCTGATTCAGTCCGCATTGGCGGCGATCGTTTCGATGAGGCGATAATAAACTACGTACGTCGAAACTATGGCAGCTTAATTGGTGATGCTACCGCGGAACGTATTAAACATGAGTTGGGTTGTGCCTATCCAGGTAATGAAATACATGAAATGGAAGTCAGGGGTCGTAACCTTGCCGAAGGTATCCCCAGAAGTTTTACATTAAATAGCAATGAAATACTCGAAGCTTTACAAGAACCATTAACCGGAATCGTTGGCGCGGTTAAAAATGCGCTGGAAAAAACTCCGCCGGAATTGGGATCAGATGTCGCCGAACGCGGTTTAGTGTTGACTGGTGGTGGTGCTTTGCTGAGAGATTTAGACAGGCTATTAATGGAAGAAACCGGATTGCCTGTCATAATTGCAGAAGACCCATTAACTTGTGTGGCAAGAGGTGGCGGTCGTTATCTCGAGATGATTGATGAATTTGGAACTGACATTCTTGCTGTGGAGTAATCATTGAGGGCGGAGGTCAACTATTAACACTCTGTTTCAAAAAAGTTCTTCTGCCAACCTTCGATTTGTGGTTTTTGTCGTTCTCTCGATTATCTTAATGGCTGTCGACCATCATCAAGGTCATTTAAAGATTATTCGTTCTGCCTTATCTACGTTGGTTTATCCTATTCAATATGTCGTTAACTTGCCGATCGAAATTGTTAATTGGACTTCAAACTCGCTCGTTACACATAGCAGTTTATTGAAAGAAAATGATCGATTAAAACAAGATCGCTTATTGCTCAGTTCAAAATTACAACGATATGAAATATTAGAAGCGGAAAATCGTCGTTTACGGGAACTGCTTGAGTCTTCTTTTCGGATTAATGACAAGGTCCTTGTCGCAGAATTAATTGCCGTAGAACTACAATCATTTCGAAGGCAGGTCGTTATTAATAAAGGTCAACGTGAGGGAGCTTATGATGGGCAACCCATTGTAGATTCCGCCGGTATTATGGGGCAAATTGTTCATGTTGGGCCTTTTTCAAGTACAGTACTTTTGATCACCGATCCCAATCATGCCTTACCTGTTCAGGTTAATAGAAATGGGTTACGAGCAATAGCAGTTGGCACCGGACAAAATGACCGACTGTTGCTGGAACATTTACCAAATAATGCTGATATTCATGTTGGTGATCTGATTATTTCATCAGGTTTGGGTCGTCGATTTCCCTCAGGTTATCCAGTCGGCAAGATCGAACAGATCTCACGCAACCCCGGTGAACCCTTTGCAAAAGTATTAATTAAACCCAGTGCCCAATTGAGTCAAAGCCGTGAAGTATTAATGGTATGGCCCTATGAACAATTAGAAAAAAACAGTGCTGCTGCCGCTGAGCTGGCTATAAAATGATCGCACTTCAGGAACCAAAGCAGGGTAGCGGTATTATTGTCATAAGCTTTATTATTGCAATTATGTTGACTGTTTTACCCTTGCCAGATTGGGCTGTTAACTGGCGACCATCATGGGTTGCGATAGTATTAATTTACTGGTGTATGGCGGTTCCGGATCGGGTTGGTATTTTTGTCGCCTGGTTTTTGGGATTATTATTGGATGTTCAACAGAGTACTGTGCTTGGTCAGAATGCTCTGGGTCTTACCTTGATTGCTTTTCTTACCATTAATTCTTATCAACGTATGCGCGCATATCCTCTGTCACAACAGGCTGTATTGGTTTGTTTTTATCTTTTATTCTATGAGCTTATTATGTTATGGGTTGCTGGTTATTTAGGAAAAGGTACCCGTGACTGGACCTATTGGATGCCAGCTTTCACGAGTATGTTGTTGTGGCCATGGCTATTCATTATTTTGAGAGACTTACGTCGTAAGTACAATATCTCTTGATGTTAACCAGAGGTAGGTATGGCTAAGGAGTTTACTCTCAAAGATCAAGATCATGAGTCAAATCTGGTAGCAAGGCGTGTTTATATCGCTGCATTTATCATTTTAATGCTAGTGATCATGATTATTTCCAGAATCTTCTTCCTCACTGTATTACAACATGAACATTACACGACCTTATCGAAATCTAATCGTGTAAAAATTACGCCCATTCCTCCCATTCGGGGTCTTATATACAGTCGTGACGGTGTTATTTTGGCAGAGAATAAACCTACCTTTAGTCTTGAGGTAGTGCCAGAGCAAATAGATGATATTGATAAAATTATTGCTCAACTACAAAAGATTATTCCGATTGAAGCCAGTGATATTGAGCGTTTTAAAAAATTACTTAAGAAGAAAAGAAGATTTGAGAATGTTCCTCTACGACTAAACCTGGATAAGGAAGAAGTTGCTTTATTTGCAGTAAACCGACATCGTTTTCCCGGTGTCGATATAGTCGCAGGCTTGAACCGCTACTATCCGTTTGCTGAAAAACTGGTACACACTATTGGTTATGTTGCGCGTATAGATGAAGATGATATCAAGCAGCTTAATGAGTCAAACTATAGTGGCACCACCCATATTGGTAAGTTAGGTATTGAGAAGTCCTATGAAACATTATTACATGGTGAAGTGGGCTATCAACAAGTAGAGGTTAATGCACAAGGTAGAGTAATTCGTATTCTTGATCGTACAGCACCGAAGCCGGGTGAAAATATACATTTAACAATTGACCTTTCTTTACAACAAATCGCAATAGATGCTTTAGAAAATCGACGCGGTGCGATCGTAGCTATGGATCCCCGAAATGGTGATGTATTAAGTTTCGTCAGCTCTCCCGGATACGATCCGAATAAGTTCGTCAATGGAATTGATAGCAAATCATACAAGGCACTGTTGGCGTCCAAGGATAAACCACTCATCAACCGTGTTATTCAGGGTAAATATCCACCGGGTTCGACGATCAAACCTTTTATGGGAATAGTTGGTCTGGAAAATGGTGCCCGAACTATGACCGATGAATCATGGTGTCCAGGCTGGTTCTCATTAAAAGGACATGAACATCGCTATCGAGACTGGAAGAAGCAAGGACATGGACACACTGATTTACACAAAGCAATTGTGCAATCATGCGATGTGTATTTTTATAGTCTGGCGCATGATTTGGGGATTGATCTTATCTATGAGGGGTTATCTAAATTTGGTTTTGGACAGATAACGGGAATAGATATCGATGGTGAAAATAGAGGTCTAATGCCTTCAAGAGAATGGAAACAAAAAGCGATAAGCCAGCCATGGTATCCGGGCGAAACATTAATCCTGGGCATAGGTCAGGGTTATGCGTTAACTACGCCTATGCAATTAGCCAAAGCAACAGCATCTTTAGCAAATAAAGGAAATATTATTCGTCCAAGATTGGTCTCTAGCACGAGTAATTCGAGTACTAATAACATGATCACATTGCCAAGTGTTTCTGAAAATCAGATAACAGTCTCTGATAATGCCTATTGGGATGATGTTATTAATTCAATGTATGATGTTGTGCATGGTGTAGGTGGGACTGCCTGGCGCAGTGGACTAAATGCCGAATATAAATTTGCCGGCAAAACAGGTACGGCTCAGGTTATAGGAATTGCGCAGGATGAAGAATATAAAAAAGAAGAAATTGCTGAAGAATTTCAAGACCACGCCTTATTTATTGCGTTTGCACCGGTGGAGGCGCCAAGGATCGCTATAGCGATTATTGTTGAAAACGGAGGCGGGGGATCAAAAACAGCAGCACCTATTGCGCGTAAAATGTTAGATCACTTCATGAACAATCAAGACTTGATTAGCAAAGGATAATACTCTTGGAACAACGTAGTATTGGACAACGCCTGCACATAGATTTTCCATTATTCTTTGGTATTTTGGTGCTATGTATAATCGGTTTAGTGGTTATTTACAGTGCCGGTGGACAAGATATTAATCTGGTTTATCGACAGGCAGTGAAATTATTGATTGCTCTGGTTGGTATGGTAATAGTGGCACAATTGCCACCAGCAGAGATAGCACGTTGGTCATTAAGGTTATATCTCTTCGGTCTGATTCTTTTGGTTTTGGTGATTTTTTACGGAGATGTAGGTAAAGGTGCTCAACGCTGGTTAGATCTGAAAGTATTCCGCTTTCAGCCATCAGAGATAATGAAATTATCAGTTCCAATGATGATTGCTTTTTATCTTGCTGATAAAACATTGCCTCCCCGGTTTTTAAGAGTCGTTACGGTCTGTGCTCTCATTACTATTCCGGTACTGTTAATTGCCAAACAGCCGGACCTGGGAACAGCTTTATTAGTAGCTGCGGCCGGTTTTTCAGTATTGTTCATCGCCGGGATATCCTGGCGATTGCTTATATCAATGGGAGTTTTAGGCGCCGCAGGTGCACCTGTTCTCTGGTATTTTATGCATGACTATCAGAAAAGACGTGTACTTACATTTCTCAATCCCGAAAATGATCCTCTGGGTGCGGGATATCATACTATCCAATCCAAGATTGCGATCGGTTCCGGTGGCTTTTACGGCAAAGGCTGGTTAAACGGCACTCAATCACATCTGGAATTCTTACCTGAGCGTTCGACAGATTTTATCTTTGCTGTATTTTGTGAAGAATTCGGTATGTTAGGTGTGTTGTTACTGTTATGTATCTATCTTTTTATTATTTCGCGAGGACTCTATATTGCGATAAATGCCCAACATACGTTTGGGCGATTATTGGCCAGTGGTCTAACATTGACATTTTTTGTTTATATCTTTGTAAACATGGGAATGGTTACCGGACAACTACCCGTCGTAGGGGTTCCATTGCCATTGGTTAGCCATGGCGGCACCTCAATGGTAACATTAATGATTGGTTTCGGTATCATAATGGCCATACACACTCACAGGCGTTTTCTCTCATTCTAACTATGCAAAAACTTAAACTGATTATCTTTACTTTATTATTTTCATGGCTCTCATTTGTGCAGGCCAATACTGATGTATCCGTATCGCAGGATGAATTTATTAAAAAAATGGAATCGCAACATAATTTTGATTCAAAAAGTTTACGCGATCTGTTTGACCAGGCCACCGTATCACAGTCAATACTTGATGCTATTTCAAAACCGGCAGAAAAGAGATTGCCCTGGTACAAATATAGAAATATCTTTTTAAAGCAGAAGCGTATTAATGAAGGTGTCGATTTTCTGATACGAAACCGAAAAAAGCTCAAAGCCGCAGAAGAACAATTTGGTGTTCCCCCTGAAATCATTACCGCAATCATAGGCGTTGAAACTTTCTATGGACGAATTGCAGGTAGTTATCGTGTTGTGGATGCATTGAATACGTTGGCTTTTTATTACCCTAAACGGTCTAACTTCTTTCGGAGTGAGTTCGAGCAGTTTTTATTGTTGACACGTGAGCAAGGGTTTGACCCGCTCTCGTTGAAGGGTTCGTATGCGGGTGCGATGGGTATGCCCCAGTTCATTTCTAGCAGCTACCGTCATTATGCAATCGATTTTGATGGAGACAGTATTATTGATATTTGGGATAATCCCAATGATGCTATTGGCAGTGTTGCAAATTATTTTGCAGAGCATGGTTGGAAGAGAGGGAAACCTGTTGCTGCTATGGTTGAAGTAGACGGTGACAAATATAAGTCGGTGCTGAGTAAAGGTTTGGAACCAGATATCAATGAATCAGATTTAAAACAACTTGGTATCAGGTCTAACTCGATTTTTGAAAAAAATGAAAAATTAAAGCTATTAGAATATGAGCAGGAAAATACGAATGAATATTGGCTTGCGCATAAAAATTTTTACGTTATAACACGTTACAATCATAGTCACTTATATGCTATGGCTGTTTATCAACTCGCGTCAGAGATAATGCAAAATTACAACAATACATCTCAAGGTTTAAATAAATAAAAATGTTGTCAGGCCTACACCTTCTTAAGGTTAAAACAGCAATAAGATTTATCCTGTTTTTCACCGTATTTATTTTATATGCATGTAGTAACGTTAGTGTCGTTCCATCGTCCAGAGATAATGCGCCCAATAAACAAGTTGATGTTTCCAAGATTCCAGATGCAGTACCAAAATATGAGCCGAAAAGTCGATATGGGAATCCAAAATCATATGTTGTTTTTGGCAAACGCTATTATGTCATGGAAAGCGGTAAGGGTTATGTTGAAAAGGGTATTGCCTCCTGGTATGGAACCAAATTTCATGGCAAGCGCACATCCAGTGGTGAAACATATGATATGTATGCTATGACAGCAGCACATAAAAACTTACCATTACCTACCTATGTAAAAGTGACTAATCTAAACAACGGTAAGTACGTTGTTGTTAAGGTTAATGACCGCGGACCGTTTCATGAAAATCGTATCATTGACCTCTCTTATACAGCAGCAATCAAACTTGATATAGTAAAAAAAGGTACTGGTCTGGTTGAGGTTGAGGCCATCGAACCAGGACAGGTATTGTCTGTTGATTCCGAGATTGGAGCACCTGTTAAAACTGCCACGACATTGTCTAATAACAATGGTTTTTATATTCAAGTGGGGTCATTTGGTAATCGTGTCAATGCCGAAAACCTGAAGAAAAAACTGGGAGCCTTTGGTCAACACTTGATCAACATTAGCCCGGCTGTTGTGTCTGGCGACACTCTTTATCGAGTAAGGATTGGGCCACTGACAGATATTGAGCAGTCTGATTCCATCGTCTCAAATTTAGCTAACTATGGTGTTTATGAACACCATATTGTCATTAATTAATATTTAAAAATATGAAAATAAAAGTATTCCAAATTATATCGTTAATAGTCTTTATTTCTTTCAATAGTCTGCATGTTTATGCCGGTGATATGATAATACCTGCAGCACCAAAAATAAGCGCTTCTTCTTATCTGGTAATGGATTTTAATAGCGGGGATTTACTGGTAGAAGAAAATACAGATCAAAAATTACCACCGGCAAGCTTAACCAAGATCATGACTATCTATGTTGTGGCCAGTGAACTTGAAAATGGAAAAATAACATTGGAAGACGAGGTGCTCATTAGTGAGAAGGCCTGGCGCACCCAGGGTTCTAAAATGTTTATCGAGGTTGATAAAAAAGTTAAACTGGATGATCTGTTGCACGGGGTAATAATTCAATCAGGCAATGATGCCAGTGTCGCATTGGCTGAGTATGTTTCTGGCACAGAAGCAGTCTTTGCTGATTTAATGAATAAATATGCCGAGCGTCTGGGTATGAATAATACTCATTTTGTTAATAGTACGGGATTGCCCGATCCTGATCATTACACCACAGCCGGAGACTTGGCTAAACTGGCACAAGCTTTGATACGGGATTATCCACAAGTTTATGCATTACATAAAATAAAAGAATTCACATTTAATAAGATAAAACAGCATAACCGTAATAAATTACTCTGGCAGGATAATAGTGTTGATGGTATTAAAACAGGCCATACCGAAGAGGCCGGTTATTGTCTGGTCGCATCAGCGATAAGGGAAGACATGCGACTCATTTCTGTAGTTATGGGAACCGATGGTGAGAATGCCCGGGCAAAAGCAAGTCAAGCACTATTGAATTACGGTTATCGTTTTTATGAAACGCATAAACTTTATAGTGCTGACGATTTGATCACCAGCGTGAAAGTCTGGAAAGCAGATGTTGATAATCTTAACTTGAGTATTAACAAGGATCTTTATATCACAGTGCCACGGGGTCAATACGACAAACTCGAACCACTGGTTGAGATTGATAATCAGGTTATCGCTCCCGTTCATCAAGGTGAACAAAAAGGGATGTTAAATGTCATGCTTAGTAATAAGACCATTGCCAGTGTTCCACTATTAGCAATGGAATCTGTGCCCGAGGGAGGGATTATTAACCGACTAAAAGATGAAGTTCGGCTTTTATTTGAATAACTTTTAACATGACTCTCGCGTATTTAAATGGGGAATATAAACCACTTTCAGAGGCATCTATTAATGTGCTTGATCGTGGTTTTACCTTTGGCGATGGTGTTTATGAGGTTATTCCGGTCTTCAATCAGAAGATATTTCGCTTCGATGAACATATGCGGCGACTTGAAAACAGTTTAACGTCTATATATATGGAGAACCCGTATCCTACTGAACACTGGTCTACTATATTTCAAAAACTGATTGATTCTGTTACGGATACCGAACAATCAATTTATCTACAGATTACACGTGGCGTATCAGATCGAGACCACGATATTTCGCTTGCTGAAAATCCTACAATATTTGCAATGAGTCGACCGATTGCCAAAAAAGATCATACTTCGGGCATAAATGCGATCACGCATGAAGATATACGATGGCAATATTGTGATATCAAGGCCATAACTTTATTGCCCAGTGTACTACTCAGACATAAAGCAAAACAATTGAATGCGAAGGAAGCGATTCTTATAAGAGAGGGATATGTCACTGAAGGAGCCGCCAGCAATGTTTTTATCTGTAAAGATAATAAAATAGTCACCCCGCCTAAAAATAAACATGTCTTGCCGGGTATAACCAGAGACCTGCTTATTGAAATATTAGCCACACAGGATGTTGCTTGTTTAGAAACAGCAATTACTGAAAAAGCATTATGGGAGGCAGATGAAGTCTGGGTTACAAGTTCAACCTGGGAGATTGTGCCCGTAATTAAGCTTGATAATAAGCCGGTCGGGTCCGGAAAGCCGGGCGCTTTATGGCGTAGCGTTAATCAGCACTATCAGGATTTTAAAACTACTTATTGTAATTAAAAATGGAAATATACAAGTCCTTTACCATTGAAGCGGCACACCGCTTACCAAACTTACCGGATGATCATAAATGTAGTCGTTTGCATGGTCATTCATTCACCATTGAGTTACATGTCTCGGGTGAGGTTAATGATGTAACCGGTTGGGTAATGGATTTTGCGGATATCAGCAAGGCATTCAAGCCACTCTATGAGCGCCTTGACCATCATTATCTTAATGACATAAAAGGCCTTGAAAATCCAACCAGTGAGAATCTAGCCAGGTGGATTTGGCAGGAACTTGAACCAAACCTGCCATTGTTAACATCTGTCGTAGTTAAAGAAACCTGTACTGCCGGTTGTATTTACACTGGAACCTGATTCAGTTTTTAATACCGACTCCTTTATTCAGCAGTTGTAAGCAAATTACTAATAAAGTGATCGTGAAGATTATCAGCATAACAAATGCGTGTGTAATGCTGATGTCTGATTCCCCCAACATGCCAAAACGGAAGGCATTAACCATATAAAGTATAGGATTAAGCACAGACACTTTTTGCCAGAATTCAGGCAGCATATCGATTGAATAAAAAACACCACCCAGATAGATCAAAGGCGTTAAGACAAATGTCGGGATGATAGAAATATCATCAAACTTTTTTGCAAAAATAGCATTGATTAATCCACCCAGAGAAAAGACGATTGATGTCATCAGGACGACGGCAATTGTTATCGGGAAACTGTGTAAGTGCAAGTCCGTGAAAAAAAGCGCAACAAGAGTGACAACTGTTCCAACCAGAAAACCACGCACAACTCCCCCGGTAATATAGCCAGCCAAAATCACAAAAACCGGTATAGGGGCAACTAACATCTCTTCAATATGTCGCTGAAATTTTGCACCGAAAAAAGATGAAACTACATTCGCATAAGCATTATTGATTACCGACATCATGATGATGCCTGGCGCGATATAATCAATATAATCAAAACCGTTCATGGTGCCAATTTTCGGCCCAATAAGACTGCCAAAGATAACAAAATAAAGTGTCATGCTTATAGCCGGTGGCAGAATTGTTTGTACCCATATACGGGTAAACCGTGAAACTTCCTTAATAACAATAGTACTAAAGGGAATGAATAATGATTGTGTGTACATATTTAGTAGGTCTTATTGTTATTATTTAACAAGTCAAGAAACAGTTCTTCAAGTCGGTTAGATTTATTTCTCATACTACAAACACTAATCCCCTGTCTGGAAAAAATATTGAATAGATCATTAATATTTTTTTTGCGTTCTATTTCGACTTCTATAGTAGATGGATCTTTTAATCTGGCTTTATAACCACCCAGTTCCGGTAGTGATTCGATTGGATCAACCAGATCAAATATAAAGGTTTCCTTATTCAATTTTGATAATAAATATTTCATCGAAGTATCTTCAATGATGTCTCCTTTATCAATAATAGCTATGTTTTTACATAGACTTTCAGCTTCTTCAAGATAATGTGTCGTCAGCACAATCGTTATGCCCTGTTGATTAAGTTCAATCAAGAAGTCCCACATAGAACGCCTTAACTCAACATCAACCCCGGCAGTCGGTTCATCCAGTATCAGCATTTTGGGTTCATGTATTAATGCCCTTGCTATCATCAAACGGCGCTTCATACCGCCGGATAAGTTACGCGAATATTCATTGCGTCTTTCCCAAAGGCCAAGTTTGGCAAGATATTTTTCAGCACGCTGCATGGCGACACGACGCTTTATTCCGTAATAACCACCTTGATTGAGTACAATGCCCAGACAGGTCTCAAATTGTGAAAAATTGATTTCCTGAGGGACGATGCCGATACAGGCTTTAGCAGCACTGGTGTCTGTGTCTATATCATGCCCAAAGACCTTGATAGAGCCTGAGGTTTTATTCACCAGGCCACAAATTATCCCGATGGTCGTGGATTTTCCTGCACCGTTAGGGCCCAAGAGGGCAAAAAAGTCGCCCTGCTGAACATTGAGATTAACACCTTTAAGGGCATCAAGTTTATTTCGATATGTTTTTTTTAAGTTTTTTATTTCTAACGCTGACATGACAAATTTATAGACTTATCCATACTGATAAAACAGGCTACATGTTGTGTGGCCGCAATTTTATAGTATAAATGAATTGATTTGTAATAGCTTGAATGGAGGTTTACATCGAAACAATATGCTTATTGCTTGCCCTCGAGTTTTGAAATTTCTTCTTTTTGAGCTTGTCCTACTTTTTTTAAGGCCGTTGCTAAAACACTGTCTCGTTTTAATGCAAGTTTGAAATAATCTTTTGATACCTTAATGAGTCTTGTTTCATTGTCAGTTCTGACATAAGCGTTTCTTTCTCCGCTGGCACCTTCGATTAAGGCCTGCTCACCGAAATATTCTCCAGGTTTTAATTTAGCAAGGATATTTATTTTGCCATCTTCATCAATTATGAAAACTTCGACAATACCATCCAGAATGACAAACAGGTATTCACCTGGTTCGTCTTCTTTAATAACAAAATCACCGGGTCCAACTTTAACGACTTCAGTCCATGCATTAAAAGAATCAAGTTCAGTCTCTGATAAAGATTGAAATAATCGTAATTTACCCAACATATCCCGGACGTCTTGATCGCCTGCTTTAAAGTTCTGAACGGTTACATCTTCAGATTCTTCCAAACCACCCAGGTTTAATAACACATGTTTTTTATCTATGCGGAAAAGTTTGCTTGGCTGGAATGACTTTACGCTGGCGTTGCGTCTTCCACTACCACCTGGCAACAGGGATTGTTCGCCAAAGAAATCACCTTCGCGTAATGTGGCAATTGATATCTCGCGTCCACCGCTACCGCCGCGGATGGATACTTCAACAGAACCCTCTAAAATCACGTACATACAATTACCGATTTCTTCTTCACGAATTATGGCTTGTTTCGCATTATATTCCTCATAGCCGTTATCAGGAGAGTTGATAATCTCCTGTAATTCGGCATCATTTAGTGCAGAAAAAATCGGAACCTTACGAAGATAGTCTGGCGTTATATTCTTGTTTGTCATTTTTTACCTTGAATAAATTTCTAAAATTCATTAATAAAATAAGTCCTTGTTTTCTGAATGATACACCTCTTTTTAGTAATTCGTAGGATAGTGTTTGTTATGCATATCACATGTTTAACTTGTTTGTTGTATGAATAGAGAATCACGTCACAAAAATAGTTAACATTAATTTATTTCAAGTTTCTTTATTATCATCAGGTTCTTGTTCAGTGATTTTTTTCTTTGCTGTTTTTTTCTTTTTTACTACAGGATTACCATCACTGCCTGAGTCAGAGTTAGCCGGGTTTTCACTTTTAGGCCAGGGACTGAACGGGAATGGGCGTTCTTCAGACTTGAAAGTGATATAGAGTAATATCTGGCTGACATACTTATTCAGGGAATCACTAAAATCAAGTAATTGTCCATTCAGTTCAGTTGTAATTAATTTCATAAGAAACTGGAATATGACTACTAACCATATCAGGGCAAACAGAAAATAAAATATGACAGCATAAATCACAATAAACAGACCACGAGTCCATACATCTATATTCTTGGCGTTTTCTTTAATATCCATGTTTCCTCTCCGTTGATCGATAGTTCTATTATAGTTAATAGTCGACCGAGTGTATTAAAATTACAATTGATTACAACAGATTATATCTTTGACCGCTATGTTTCAGCCAAACTTATAACCATATCCCCGATTTTAATGGCCCCGCCTTGAATTACGATAGCCGTGATACCCCCATGACCGCGCATGGCGTTATAACCACCTTCACCCAGAGTTTCTTCCATTCGCGAACAAGGGTGACAGGGGCCTGTACCTTGCAAAATACAATCACCGATGGCGAATTGCCGATCTTTCAAGGCCAGTAAGTTAATCCCCTCAACAACAAGGTTTCGCCTCAGCTTTTCAGCACTGACGGTACTATTATTTATTAGTTGGCTTATCACCGCGAGATGTTCTGCCTGTATAAGTGTGACCTGGCGCTTTTTACTGGAGCCACTGGCCATATGGTCTCCCTCAAGACCTTTATGTTCAATTAAAGTGGCTGCTATAGGTGTGACCATCACCCCTTGACGCGTAGGTCTGAGCCCAATCCAGCTCAATTGACCCGTCAACGCATGATTATTGCGCAGGCCAGTCAGGGTTTGATTGTGTTTTAGTACCATTGAGGGATATCGTAAATGTGTTAATCTTTTAGTTGGAACGTTAAATAACCGTAAAATCTCATGCAAGACACTGAAGAAGATAGCATTATGTCATTTCCTTGTCAGTTTCCTATTAAGGCTATGGGAATGGCAGAAGAGGGTTTTGATGTACTAGTGGTCGGGATAATTAGAAAACATGCACCAGACTTATCCGAAGGAGCCATAAAGAGTCGACTAAGTCAGGAAGGAAAATATATTTCTGTAACTGTTGTTGTAGAAGCGGAAAGTAGACAACAATTAGATAATATCTATCTCGAACTAACGGCACATGAGAAAGTATTGATGGCGCTATGACTATCCAGATTAAAGATCTTGGTGTGCGGGATTATGGTGGAACCTATGCTGCCATGTGTGCATTTAGCCAACAGCGAGATTCTGCTACCAAAGATCAAATATGGTTACTGGAGCATCCACCAGTTTATACATTGGGTCTCGCAGGCAAAACAGAACATCTACTGAACACAAATCATATTCCAGTAATAAAAACGGATCGTGGTGGACAGGTGACATATCACGGCCCGGGTCAATTGATAGCCTATCTGTTGATTGATCTAAACCGGCGCGCTTACAAAATAAAGAAATTTGTATCGATAATAGAGACATCAATCATTGACTGTTTATATGATTATGGAATTAATGCTGAACGTCTGTCTGGTGCACCAGGGGTGTATGTCAACGGCGATAAAATTGCGGCATTAGGTATTAGAGTTAAAAAAGGTTGTACCTATCATGGTCTTGCCTTAAATATTGAGATGGACTTAATGCCTTTTAAAGGCATTAATCCCTGCGGTTTTGAGGATTTGGCGTGTACACACATGATTCAACATAATAAAGACATTACACTCGCCGATGTAAAGATTAAATTATCTGGCTATCTGGTTAAGTATCTTGATCAAGCTGCTGATGTTTTTTCTGATGTGGCATAGTTAATTTAAAGGATAATTTATGTACCAAGACAATATTCATAAACAACCGGAGCGTGATAAACGTGGCAAGTTAAAGACTAATAAAAATCCGGTAAAAATAATTCCAGTTGATGGTCCGGTCTCAAGAAAACCAAAATGGATCAGGGCAAAGGCACCGACCGATACTAAAGTATTAGACCTTAAAAAACTTATTCGTGAACATAAATTACATACTGTTTGTGAAGAAGCTTCGTGTCCTAATATTGGCGAATGCTTTGGTCACGGTACAGCCACGTTCATGATCATGGGTGATATTTGTACTCGTCGCTGTCCGTTTTGTGATGTTGCGCACGGTAAACCAAAAGGTCTTGATGCCGATGAGCCTGCCAATCTCGCACATGCAATAAAACTCATGCAATTGAAATATGTCGTTATTACGTCTGTAGATCGGGACGATCTATTGGATCGCGGTGCCGGCCATTTTGTGGCATGTATAAATGAAATAAGAACAGCATGCCCGGATACAAAAGTAGAAATACTGGTGCCCGACTTTCGTTCCAAGATCGATATAGCACTCAATATCCTGCAGGATGCTCCACCGGATGTGTTCAACCATAATCTGGAATCAGTACCGAATTTATACAAAAAGGTCAGACCTGGTGCGGACTATTCGGCATCACTGGAGTTGATCCAGAAGTTTAAACAGAAAAACACCACAGTACCGACCAAATCAGGGTTGATGTTAGGTCTTGGAGAAGCAATAGACGAAGT
The DNA here is from genome assembly GCA_041600575.1 of Gammaproteobacteria bacterium. Classification (GTDB taxonomy): domain Bacteria; phylum Pseudomonadota; class Gammaproteobacteria; order Eutrophobiales; family Eutrophobiaceae; genus UBA7359. The sequence continues at coordinate 15,482 of JBFIJV010000017.1, forward strand.
AAAACAGGTCTTACGCGATTTAAGAGATCATGATTGTGACATGGTGACAATCGGTCAATACTTGCAGCCCAGTCGTTATCATTTGCCAGTGGAACGTTATGTCCATCCGGAAGAATTCGAAGAGCTTAAACAGTATGCTGAAAGCCTGGGTTTTAGTAATGTCGCAAGTGCACCGATGGTACGTTCTTCTTATCATGCTGATCTGCAAGCTTCGGGCGAATCTATCAAAAGCTGAATTATGATTTTATGAGTTTATCTTTCATCGCTATTATCAAAGCGATAATTCTTCCGCCAACCATTAATTTTATAATAATAGCGTTTGGTTTATGTCTGAAAAAAACAAATAAAATCCTTGCACACATTTTCATATCGTTTGGTGCATTATCTTTAGTCTTATTTTGTTTCCCGCCATTTTCAAGTTTATTAATTAGAGGGCTCGAACAATATCCGCCTTTGGAGCCGCCAGTAATTGTTACTGATGAGAAAGCAATTGTAGTGTTATCTGCGGGTAGTTATCCTTACGCCAGGGAATATGCTAAAGCTATTGATGGAGCTGCTGCATTACAACGAAATCAATACGCAGCCTTTCTACAGGACCAAACGGGCTTACCCATACTTGTTTCTGGGGGTACTGTCGGATTTGATGAGAGCTCTGAAGCAGCCGTTATGGCAGATACACTAAGTAATAGTTTTAAAGTACAGGTTAAATGGCAAGAATCAAAATCTAAAAACACAGCTCAGAATGCGATATATTCAGCAGCGATCTTAAAAGAAAATAATATTGATAAAATTTATCTGGTGACTCACGCCTGGCATATGCCACGTGCTGTTATGATGTTTGAAAAACAAGGTATCAAAGTAACTCCGGCGCCTACAATGTTCAGTGATATGATGACTAATTTATCATCATCCTATTATTTGCCCGCTGCATACGCATTACAAAATGTAAATATGGCATTACATGAATATATAGGTATTTTTTGGTACAAGCTTCGATACTAGCCTTGTCAATCCCGGGCAAGAAATAATAACGGATCCACTGTTGTATTGTTCAGTATCACACTCCAATGTAAATGAGCCCCGGTAACCCGTCCGGTCAATCCTACTTTACCAATCACATCTCCGGCTTTTACTTCTGTACCTTCTTTAATGTCAATATGATCCATATGACAGTACATGGTAATTAATCCCTGTCCGTGATCGATAAATACGGTATTGCCATTAAAAAAATAATTGCCGGTATTAATCACTATGCCGTTTGCCGGTGCAATGATAGGTGACCCTTTAGCTGCAGCGATATCCAGACCACTATGTGGTTTTCTCGGTTGTTCATTAAAGAAACGGCGAAGTCCAAACGGACTACTATAGGGCCCTTCGGCTGGCTTGATAAACCTTAACTGAATAGTCTCATTGTCACGCCAATGAGATTTTGCTTTTGCAATTAATGCTGTCTCTTCAGTAATGCGTGACATGTCCTGTTTATTTGGGTTGACCTTGCGTTTGTTTTTTATTGTCAGGTACTGTGTTTCATAATCTTTATTGCGAATTTCAAATTTATAATTATGTTCAATATTGTTATTCTTGATAGTCAGGTGATTGGGTCCCGAATTTTCGTCAAGCGGGATCCCGACAATAGCCTTCCAGTTATTGCTTGATCCAATGACCATAACCTTGGTTTCGTGAAAGTAAGCTTCCGGTTTTTCTATGGTATTAATCGGTATGATTACCAGGCCACCAGGCACGGGTGATTCGATCGGGAGCTCTAGCGCATCAACACTTGAAAAAGCGGAGAGTGATAAAATCATCAATACCAGGTGTAATTTATTTTTCATTAATATCATCAACTGTTGAGTCAATCTCTGCTTTTGATAAGGTGATCCGAATTTTATCACCAACAGAAAGATTGCTGGTGTTTGTGACAATGGTATTGGTTTTACTGTCTGTAACTATGGCATAACCTCTTTCCAGAGTAGAAACAGGGCTGACTGTCTGGAGCATATGTTGCAGTCTTGAGATCTCACTATGTGATTTTTCGAGTATATGCGTAATAGATTTTTCAAACTGAGATTGTAAGTACCTTACTTTTTCAATTTGTTGTGAAATTTTATGTGCCGGATTCAATTCACTTATCCTTTGACTCCAGTTTGATAACAACATTTTTCTATTAGTTAATTTATTTTCAATATGATGCTTTAGTCGCATTGAATACTCATCAGTACGTTGTATTAATTCTATCAGACGTTGTTTTGGGTGTGGTATCTGTACTGACAGGAATTCGACACGACGTTGAAGGTTATGAATTAATTGTTGTTGATGGCGAATTAGTTTCTCTTCACGCTGTTTCAATCGGGCAATGGTCTCAATGCTGTCCGGGCTAACTAATTCTGCTGCGGCTGAGGGTGTAGGCGCTCTGTGGTCTGCTACAAAGTCAGCAATGGTAAAATCAATTTCATGACCGACGCCACTAACAATAGGTGTATTACAGGCAAATATTGCGCGTGCGACTATCTCTTCATTAAAAGACCAAAGGTCCTCCAATGAGCCGCCACCGCGTGACAAGATTACAACGTCACATTCTTTACGTTGGTCGGCAAGTTTGATGGCATTGGCAATTTTTATTGCGGCTCCTTCACCTTGTACAGGAACCGGATAGATGATGATCTCGCCGTAAGGATAGCGACGTTTTAATATGCTTAGAATGTCCTGAATTGCAGCACCCGTTGCAGAAGTGATAATACCGATGACTTCTGGAAATACAGGCAGTGGTTGCTTATGTTCTTCAGTAAACAGGCCCTCAACAGCAAGTTTTTGTTTCAAGGCTTCAAAAGCAATTTGTAAAGAGCCGGTTCCAGCCGGTTGCAGTGATTCAATAATGAGTTGGTATTCGCCACGACCTTCATAAAGTCCGATATTGGCCCTGGCCATCACTTGCATACCATTTTCAGGCGTGAAGCGCATTCCGGATTGGCGATTCTTGAACATCGCGCATCTAACCTGCGCTGCATTATCTTTTAATGTGAAATAAAGGTGGCCTGAAGCAGGTTTGGCCAGGTTTGTTAACTCACCTTGCACCCATATAGGGGGGAAAACATCCTCAAGGACGCTACGAACCTCACGATTAAGTCGACTTATCGTATATATATCGCCTGGATCAGGTGATTTACTGTTGATTAATGCCATGATATTTATGTTAAGCGAAAAGAATGTTGAAACAAAGCAGAA
>JBFIJV010000018.1:0-18503 GCA_041600575.1 Gammaproteobacteria bacterium
GGAAATGTCGCACATGAATAATAAAAAAATCACCATAACAAACAAACTGGGATTACACGCTCGAGCAGCAGCCAAATTTGTTCAGGTTGCGGCACGCTTTAATGCCGAGATCAATATCAATTCAGCTCATCGCGAAGTAAGTGGCAAAAGTATTATGGGTATCATGATGCTTGCTGCTGGCAAGGGCTCAGAGATTGAAATTAAGACTGTCGGTCCAGATGAGGATGAAGCCATGGATGCATTGGAAGCTTTGATCAACGATAAGTTTGGCGAGGACGAATGACTATATCGCTCCAGGGTGTCAGTGTTTCTCGCGGTATCGCAATTGGACAAGTCCATATTGTTCAACATGATCAGCTGGATGTGCGTGAATACAAAATACGCCAGACACAACTCGAAGACGAAATATTACGTTTTAACGATGCAGTAGCTCTCGCGCGTCAACAGTTACGTGCTATCCGGGATCATATTCCTATATCAACCTCCGTTGATATATCTGCATTTCTGGACACACACTTGTTAATGCTGGAAGACGTTACTCTGGCTGAAGAACCCAAACGAATTATTAAAGAACGCTTATGTAATGCCGAATGGGCGCTTAAATTACAGCGTGATGCACTGGTTAATGTGTTTAATGAAATGGCTGACTCTTATCTCAGCACACGACGTGACGATGTTGATCATGTTGTTAATAGAATCTTGCGGGTTTTATTAAATCAAAAACCTTTGTTGCATGAAGTCCCTGACGATCATCTTAAGAACAGAATAATAATTGCGGATGATTTAACGCCTTCGGACACAGTATTAATGCAACACTATGGCATCGCCGCCTTCGCAACAGAATTTGGTGGTCCTACATCACACACGGCTATTCTCGCACGAAGCCTGGGCATTCCCGCCATCATTGGTTTGCATAATGGCCAACGCTTTATTAAGAATGATGACGTAGTCATCGTTGATGGCACTACCGGTGTCGTAATTGTTGATCCTGACAGAGCAACAAAAAGTTTTTATGAAAAAAGTCAGCGCGAAGCAAGACGTTACTATATATCTTTGAGCAAACTCAAGAATGCGCCAACGAAATCGAAAGATGGAACATCAATTATGTTGATGGCGAATATTGAATTACCAAAGGATTTTGAATCGGTCAGAGACGTTGGCGCAAAAGGTGTAGGACTATATCGAACTGAATTTCTCTACATGAATCGCGAAACACCACCGGATGAAGAAGAGCATTACGAAACATATTTAGATGTGCTTAAAGCCTTACGTGGATTACCGCTGACCATTCGTACTCTGGACCTGGGCGCAGACAAACAGGTCGATGGCGCCGGCAGTCAATCCGGCTATGTTCGATCAAATCCGGCCTTGGGTTTGCGCGCGATCCGTTTATGTCTAAAAGAGCCGGAACTGTTCCGCCCGCAATTACGTGCAATGTTACGAGCATCTGCGCATGGCCCGGTACGAATCATGATCCCGATGCTGACCAATACTCAGGAAATGCAACAAGTCTTGCAAATGATCGATGATCTAAAATCCGAGCTTGATAATCAATCAATTAAATATGATGCCGATATTAAAATTGGTGGCATGATTGAAGTCCCGGCCGCGGCAATATGTGCTGATATTTTTGCAAAAAAACTCGACTTTTTATCTATTGGAACAAATGATCTGATTCAATATACCATGGCAATCGATCGTGTAAACGATGAAGTCAACTACTTGTATGATCCTTTGCATCCAGCGGTATTGAGATTAATTAAAACCACTATAGACGCAGGTAAAAAAGCCGGTATTCCTGTCTCTATGTGTGGCGAAATGGCAGGTGAAAAAGAACACACACAGTTACTGCTTGGTTTAGGGTTAAGAGAGTTCAGCGTGCATACATCAACATTGCTGGAAGTTAAAAAAATTATAAACAACACCGATATTGGGGAACTTAAATCCCTAACCAGAAAAGCGCTTCATGCAACATCTGGCGCAGAAATAACCCTACTACTGCAGCAACTGGCAACTGATCCAACTTAACAAGTTTTTCACATTCCTGTAATACACATGTTTAGCATTGCGATGCTAGCACTGATAGACTCTTCTCTATACATCCCTGGTAAGAACTATGGAAGAAATCACTCAACAAGAACAACCGGCATTATCTGCTATTGACTCATTGCATGAAGCTCTCGATCAAGAAGATATTGAGCTTGCGCGTGATGTTGTTGCCGCCCTCCACCCCTCGGAAATTGCAGATGTTATTGAAAGCATGCCCGGGGATGAGCGAAACAACATATGGGATCTAATAGACACCGAACTGGAAGGTGATGTCCTGTCTCATATGCAGGACGCTGTACGAACCGAATTTTTGGAACAAATGCATCCGCTTCGCCTGGCCGATGCAACCAGGAATCTGGATGCAGATGATGTCGCCGACATTTTACAGGACTTGCCTGAAGATGTTGCAGATACAGTTCTGCGTTCCATGGATGAACAAAACCTGCAGCGCTTATCTTCCATTCTTACCTACGCTGAAGATACTGCCGGCGGCCTAATGAACATCGATGTTGTTTCCGTTCGAGCAGATGTTTCTCTGGATACCGTGTCCCGTTATATTCGGTTGCTTGGTTCAATCCCTGAAAAAACAGACAACCTGATGGTAGTCGATCGTGAGAACCATTATTTAGGCGTGCTTCCCTTAACAGAACTATTAGTCAGGGATCCACAGTCTACGGTTGGGGTTTGGATGGAAGAAGAGTCTTATCTCTCTGCCAATACGCCCAAAACAGAAGTAGCAAAATTATTTGAACAACGCGATCTGGTTTCTGCTGCCGTAATCGACGAAGAAGGTCGCTTGCTAGGTCGTATCACTATTGATGACGTTGTCGATGTCATCCAGGAGGCCGCCGAACATGCAGTAAGAAGCATGGCCGGTTTAGGTGAAGACGATATGTTTTCACCGGTAATGGTGACAACAAAACGCCGCGCTATCTGGCTTGGCATAAATCTACTTACTGCCTTTCTTGCGGCATGGGTTATTGGCAGGTTTGAAGATACTATTCATGAGCTTGTCGCACTCGCCGTGCTAATGCCAGTTGTCGCCGGTATGGGTGGCATCGCCGGCAGTCAAACACTGACGATTGCAATTAGGGGTATCGCACTTGGACAGATTGTCAGGACCAATATAATCCCATTGTTGAAAAAAGAACTTACCGTTGGAATTCTAAATGGTATTTTATGGTCGTGTGTAGTCGCCGGTATTGTTATCCTATGGTTCGATGATCCCTTTCTTGGACTTATCATCGGCGTATCCATGATCATCAACCTGATCATCGCCGCCTTTGCTGGCGCAATGATTCCTTTAATACTTAAACGTTACGGGATTGATCCTGCTGTTGCCGGTGGCGTTATCTTAACCACAGTAACCGATGTTGTCGGGTTTATGACCTTCCTTGGATTAGCGACTATTTTTCTTATTGCGTAAGCAGAAAGTATTGTAAATATAGTTACGTTTATACGACGATGTTATTTATAAAAATGTTGTGCTTAATAACACTACCATTTATAAATCACTACCAGCTGTTTATATCCCTCAGGTATTTTTTCAAATACTTTCTTTCAAATTCTTCCAGGCTCCATGCTTCGTCTGTCAGGAGATGTTTATATTCCTCTTTAATCACGTAAACAAACACTTGTTGCGTCTCATTTTCGATATCAACTAAACAACGATCATATAAAATGTCTTCGAACTGATCGAGTAACACCAGCGCATGATCACCAAGGCCATGATAAATAATGCCATCAATAACCTCGTTTGGGCTTTTTATAATTGCTGGATAAGTTTTATTTTTTATCTTGAAGCGCTGATAACCGTTTAGTCTCGCCGGGTGAGATGGCATATCAACACCGACAACCAGTTGCATTACTTCCGGTATTTGTAATGTGCCGTAGGCAAAAACGGAATAAGTAGAATTCATAAAACAAGCGTTGTATCGAAGTTAATCAGCGTTACCACATTTCCACCAAATCATGTGAATGGCTGGCTCGGTATTCAATGATGCGTTTGAATACATCAGGATCTTTAATATGCGTCATTTCGCCATCGCGCGGGAAATATTTATCCTGCAACCGCGATAACCAAAAACGTAATCCGGCAGCTCGGAGCACTGTTAACCACGCATTTCGTTCTGCCTCTTCTATCGGTCTTACGGTTTGATACGCCTCAAGGAGTGCAATAGCATTTCGTTTGTCGCGATCCGCATTGCCACTCATACACCAATCATTAACCGTCACAGCTAAATCATAGATGCATTGTCCACTACAAGCATCATAAAAATCGATCATACCAGTGAGTTCATCGCCGATGAAAAGCGCGTTGTCACGAAATAAGTCGGCATGAATAACTGACTCCGGCAAATCATTCAGAGCTACGGATTCATGATAGGCCAGCTCCTGTTGCAACAAGACTTGTTCTTCCTCGTTTAATTTTGGCATGACGCGTTCGGCCGCCGCCACTCGCCATTCAGAACCGCGCGCAGGCTCACGTGGCAAATTAAATTCTTTACCGGCAACATGCATTCTTGCCATATGCACGCCAATTGCCCGACATTGTTTCACATTGGGAATATCAATGCTGGCCCCATTAAGCCATTTTACCAACGCAGCTGGCTTGCCATTCAAGACACTAAGATAACTACCTTCGTTATCTTTTACCGGGTGCGCAGTGGGGATACTTGCTTCTGCCAGAAAGGCCATTAACTCGAGAAAGTAAGGCAGCTCTTGTAGGGAGAGCTCCTCGAAAAGCGTCAGCACATACTGGCCTTTGCTAGTCGTAACGAAATAATTAGTATTTTCTATTCCGTCACTGATGCCTGCAAACTGTTGTAACTGTCCAAGTGAATATTTTTCCAGAAATTCATTGAGTTCGTGCGGCAAGACGTTTGTATAAACCGACATAATGCTATTGTAGTTGGTCAGAAATTAACTGGGCGAGCGTAAAAGAGAACAAACAGGCGATAGTAACCCGATTTAATGTTCTGTGTTGGTCAGGTTAAAGAATTCAAGCTACCAGGTAAACAGCACCCATTCAGGAACCGACGGATCCTTTAACTCATAGTGGGTCTGGTCCATTTTTCCATTGCCGTCCATGTCTTTCAGATAATAAGCGGGCCCGACGGCAGGCGTTACCTTGACCATATAAAGTTGACCATTAATTCTATATTCCTCAATCACTGCATCCTCTTTACGGATAATAGTAACTTCAGGCTCAATGCTCTCACCGCTAGCAAGAGGATCGGGAAGCTCCGGTGGTTCTGGAACAGGCTCCAGACCGCCAGGATTTGAATTGCCTGCCATTACAAATGACGACACTATTAGCAGTCCCAATATGATTAAAAACTTTTTCATGCCTTCCTATCCTTTACAGGTATTTTGAATCTACTTTACCACCTCAACCTGATTAGATGAAGCGGATCAACACGGATATCGAATATTACAAATTTGCATTCGTAAAAGTCTGAGATTTTTCGTTGAAGCTGTCATAATTTAGTCTCGATAAAACAATTCAACTTATTAATTCGAAGACCTATGTCCGAACACACAATGGTGCTGGTTGACGGCTCCTATTATTTATTCCGCGCCTATCATGCTATACGCAATTTGACCAACGCCAAAGGTGAGCCAACCAATGCAATCTATGGTGTTATCAATATGGTGCAAAAACACCTGACCGAGGGCGGGCCTGATTACTTTGCCATTATTTTCGATGCCAAGGGCAAGACTTTTCGCAATGATCTCTACCCCGACTATAAAGCTAACAGGCCACCAATGCCGGACGATCTGGCCTGCCAGATTCAACCGCTACATGATTTGATTCGTGCCATGGGTATTCCGCTACTCATGATCGATGGCGTTGAGGCGGATGATGTGATCGCAACCCTGTCCAGACAGGCGGCGAACAGCGGCATTAAAACGATTGTGTCGACGGGCGATAAAGATCTGGCGCAAATGGTCAATGATCGAATCCATTTGATCAATACCATGAGCAATGTCTATCTGGATCCAGCAGGTGTAGAAGAAAAATTCGGCATTCCACCAGAGCGAATCATTGATTATCTGACATTGATTGGTGATACCGTTGATAATGTCCCCGGCGTGCCCAAGGTGGGTCCAAAAACTGCGGTGAAGTGGTTACTTGAATACGGCTCACTTGATGAAATCATTGCCCGTGCTGACGAGATAAAAGGCAAGGTTGGCGAAAATCTGCGGGAGTTCCTGCCGCAACTCCCGCTGAGCAGGGAGCTGATTACACTTAAATACGACGTTGAACTGGATTTTGAACCTGAAGATCTCATCCTTGCAGCACCAGACAATCATTCATTAAAAGAGATGTATCAACGTTGGAATTTCCGGACATGGCTATCTCAACTTGAGGATGATGATGAACAAGCTATCCTTGAAGAAGAACCTGAAGCCCCGCAAACGATGCCTGATAAAACCGAGGCAAAAGAGATTAAGCCAGACTACGAAACCATACTGACAACAGCGCAGCTGGATCAGTGGTTGTCGCGGCTCAAACAAGCAGCGCTAATCTCGATTGACACCGAGACAACCAGTCTTGATTATATGCTGGCCGAAATTGTTGGTATATCATTCGCTGTCTGTGAAAACCACGCTGCTTATATACCGCTGCAACATGATTATGCTGGTGCGCCTGAACAGCTATCGCTAGTAACTACCCTGGAAAAACTAAAACCAATCCTTGAAGACGATGCAATAAAAAAAATCGGCCAAAACCTGAAATATGATCTGGAAGTTTTTGCCAATTACCAGATTACGCTGCGTGGCATAGAACACGACACAATGCTGGCGTCCTATATTTTAAACAGCACGGCCAGCAGGCATGATATGGATTCACTGGCAGCAAATTATTTGAATATTGAAACGATTCATTATGAAGATGTCGCTGGAAAGGGCGCTAAGCAAATCCCCTTTAATCAAGTTAGTGTAGAAATTGCCGCGCCCTATGCCGCTGAAGACGCCGATATTGTGTTAAAACTACACCGCGTTCTTGGTGACGAATTAAATAAACTGGAAAAACTCAGACAAGTTTATAACGAGATTGAAATGCCATTGCTAACTGTACTCGCAAGAGTTGAGCGAAACGGCGTTGTTATAGATTCAGACATGCTAATGCAACAAGCGCATGAGTTAAAAATAAAAATGCAAGAGATTGAAATAGAGGCGCATGATCTCGCAGGAGAAACATTCAATATTGCTTCACCGAAACAAATACAAACTATTCTGTATGACAAAATGGAGCTGCCGGTATTGGCAAAGACACCCAAAGGACAACCCTCTACAGCAGAAGCGGTGTTACAGGAACTGGCCGAAAACTATAAGCTGCCCAAGCTAATCCTGGAACACCGCGGCATGAGCAAACTCTGCTCTACTTACACAGAAAAATTACCACAGATGGTAAACCCAAAAACCGGTCGGGTGCACACCTCTTATCATCAGGCGATAGCGGCGACAGGAAGGCTATCTTCTTCTAACCCCAACCTGCAAAACATTCCCATACGCACTCCTGAAGGCAGAAAGATTAGACAGGCGTTCATCGCACCAAAAGGCTATACAATGGTCGCCGCAGATTATTCGCAAATTGAATTGCGCATAATGGCCCATTTATCAGGTGATAAAGGTTTATTAAGCGCGTTTGCTAAAGGTCAGGACATTCATAAAACAACAGCTGCGGAAGTATTTTCGGTGCCCATTGATGAGGTAGACAATGAACAACGACGGGCCGCCAAGGCCATTAACTTTGGCTTAATCTATGGTATGTCAGCGTTTGGACTTGCAAAACAAATTGGCGTCGGGCGTAGCGAGGCGCAAGAATATGTTGAGCTTTATTTTAGTCGTTATCCCGGCGTAAAAGAATTTATGGATAAAACTCGAGAACAAGCACGCCAACAAGGTTATGTCGAGACCGTTTACCATCGACGTTTGTACTTGCCGGAAATAAATGCACGTAATGCGGCACGACGTCAGTATGCTGAAAGAACAGCTATCAATGCACCGATGCAGGGCACGGCAGCAGATATCATCAAGCTCGCGATGATCAACATTGATGAGTGGTTACAAAGTTCAGCGATTGATGCGAAAATGATCATGCAGGTTCATGATGAACTTGTTTTTGAAGTTGCGACTGATGAACTGGATGTCTTTATGAAAGAGGTAAATATGCGCATGTCCACGAATGATCGCCTCAGTGTACCGCTTGAGGTTGACATTGGAACGGGGGACAATTGGGATGAAGCACATTAAATGTATTCGAAATACTTTATTCTGCAACAAAGATCGCCTTATAATTTCAATTATGTCATCAGTACATATATGCTAAAATATTCAAATAACGACAATAAATTTAAGTATTCTCCTACGAATCGTCGACCCTGATCGAATTAAATAATTATGTTAATCATCCCTGCTATAGACATTAAAAACGGAAAGTGTGTTCGCCTTAGTCAAGGACAAATGAACAAGGAAACCATTTATTCAGATGACCCTGTTGCCGTAGCTGAGCGCTGGATCGAAGCAGGGGCAAGACGCCTGCATATCGTGGATCTTGATGGCGCAGTTAATGGCACGCCAAGAAACGCCGATATTATCCACTCAATTGCTGCTGCACATCCCGATGTACCATTACAGGTGGGTGGCGGAATTAGAGACGAAGATACAATTCAGACTTATCTGGACGTTGGTGTTTCTTTTGTCATCATCGGTACACGTGCAGTCACGACACCTCATTTTGTCTCTGATGTTTGTCTTGAATTTCCTGGACACATTATAGTAGGGCTTGACGCAAAGAACGGAAAGCTCGCTACCAATGGTTGGTCAAAACTATCTCACCATGACGCAAATGATATGGCGCGACGTTTTGAAGATGATGGCGTAGCAGCGATTATTTTTACCGATATTGGTCGTGATGGGATGTTAAATAGCGTCAATATTGATGCGACCACTGAGCTATGCCGTGACATCACCATTCCGGTCATTGCCTCTGGCGGGGTCAGTAGTCTTGATGACATAACAGCCTTATGCAAAGTTAGTGGTGAAGGTATTTTTGGAGTCATCACCGGCCGTGCAATTTATGAAGGCACTCTGAATTTAACCGAAGCACAAAAACTGGCCGACGAAAATTGTAACTACAAGGCTTATTGATGGGTCTTGCCAAACGCATTATACCTTGCCTTGATGTAGATAAAGGGCGGGTAGTCAAAGGCATTCAATTTGTTGATATCCGTGACGCGGGTGACCCGGTTGAAGTTGCAAAACGTTATGACCTGCAAGGCGCCGATGAGATTACCTTTCTTGACATTACGGCTAGCAGTGACGACCGTGACACCATGGTGCATGTTGTCGAGCAAGTCGCAAGCCAGGTATTCATCCCGCTAACGGTTGGTGGCGGCATACGCACAGTCGAAGATATCAAACGCATGCTCATCGCTGGAGCAGACAAAGTTAGCATTAATACCGCCGCTGTAAATAACCCGGAATTTGTACGTCAAGCAACAACACAGTTTGGATCACAATGTATTGTTGTTGCTATTGATGCAAAACGCGTAGACGGGACTGGTGATACGCCACGTTGGGAAGTGTTCACTCACGGTGGCCGTAATACTACAGGCCTGGATGTCGTGGACTGGGCCAAGAAAATGGCAGAATATGGTGCTGGAGAGATCTTGCTCACCAGCATGGATAGAGACGGTATGCGTGATGGTTTTGATCTGGAACTCACCAAGGCAGTATGCGAAGCCGTAAACATCCCGGTGATTGCTTCCGGCGGGGTAGGTTCGCTGGAACATCTTGCTGATGGGATAATCTACGGCAAGGCTAATGCTGTGCTGGCTGCCAGTATTTTCCACTTTGGAGAACACACGGTTGCTGAAGCGAAAGCATGTATGTCTAAACGAAACATCGAGGTCCGTCTGTAATATACGGTATTTATCATGGCTTCATGGCTAGACAAGATTAAATGGAATGATGAAGGCTTGGTCCCGGTTATCGTGCAGGAGCTGAATACGGGCCAAGTGCTGATGCATGCCTGGATGAATCGGGAGTCTTTACAAAAAACCCGGGGTAGTGGCAAAACTGTCTTTTGGTCACGTTCCAGACAATCGCTGTGGACCAAAGGAGAGTCGTCCGGCCACTTCCAGATTGTTGAATCAATAAAACTGGACTGTGATTTCGATACATTATTGATCACCGTCAAGCAGGAGGGCGGCATAGCTTGTCATACTGGCAGGCATCACTGCTTTTTTATGACACTGACAGACGATGACTGGCAAACGACTGAACCCGTATTAAAAGATCCACAGGACATCTATAAATAACAGACTTGAAATGAAACAAGATATTCTAAATTCACTCTCGGAAATACTGGAACAGCGAAAACAGGCCAGTCCGGATGAGTCTTACACCGCAAAATTATTCAACGATGGGCTGGACAGCATCTTGAAGAAAGTTGGTGAAGAAGCAACTGAGACTATAATTGCCTCTAAATCCGGTGATAATGCGGCTATAATTCATGAAATTGCAGACTTGTGGTTTCACACGCTGGTACTGCTTAAACACCACGAACTAGACTATACAGACATTCTGAATGAGCTCGAGGGACGCTTTGGGTTATCGGGACTGGAAGAAAAGGCCGGCCGCAAGAAATAGTCATCACTTCGATCATTATCATGAGCTTGCTTGTGCCTATAAAATCAGGTCAACTAGTATTTAATCTATAAATAAAACTATGTGGAGAATATAAGTATGGGTTTTGGTGTCTCCGAATTGCTAATTTTGCTACTTATTGTTGCCCTGTTGTTTGGCACTAAAAAACTGCGCAACATGGGTGGCGATCTGGGAAGCGCGGTAAAAAGCTTCAGAAGCGCGATAAAAGATCCTGAAGAAAAGGAGTCCTTAAACGAGGCCGCCGACAAGTCAACCAATGGCAAAGTCATAGAAGGCGAAGTCGAGTCAGAAAATGAAAACTCTTCAAAACCCTGACTATTGAATCTGGCCCTTAGTTAATATAGCCATGTTTGATATCGGGTTTTGGGAGCTGATTATTATCGCCATCATTGCATTAATTGTCATCGGCCCGGAGCGTCTGCCTGAGTTTGCTCGTGATGCAGGCAAGTTTGTTAATAAAATACGTAAATTTGTAAATAACGCCAAAAATGAGCTTGAAAAAGAACTTGAGCTTGATGAGTTTAACGGTCTTCATAAAGACATTAATCATATTGATAGGCTGATGAAAGAAGCACCCGACCGTGAACTGATTAATAAAGCGGTAAATAACGACGACGACAAAATTAATACGTAAGCCGGTTCTATCTTCATTATGACAAATGCTGAGACCGACACTGGCCAACCTTTAATTGCTCATTTAATAGAACTGCGCGTATGTGTATTACGAGCGGTAATCTGTGTCTTTGTTGTATTATTAATTCTGTTGCCATTTTCAAATCAGATATACAGTTTCATCGCCACGCCATTAATAGCGAGATTGCCTGAAGGCAGTAGTATGATTGCAACAGAAGTTGCATCACCTTTTTTCGCGCCGTTCAAACTAACTCTGTTCTGTGCCATATTTTTAACAATCCCTTACATTTTGTATCAGGCATGGTCATTTATTGCGCCCGGCCTTTATAACAATGAAAAAAGACTGGCAATCCCACTATTAATTAGCAGCAGCTTGCTTTTTTATTTTGGAGTAGCGTTTGCTTATTATGCGGTGTTCCCTTTGTTATTTGCTTTTTTAACAACAACCGCGCCAGTTGGCATACAGATTATGACCGACATCAATCATTATCTTGATTTCATCATTAAGCTTTTCTTTGCCTTTGGGATTTCATTCGAGATACCCGTTGCAACATTTTTACTGGTTCGCGGCGGCATAATCAGCGCGGATAAACTGGCACAAAACCGACCATATATTATTTTATTAGCATTCTTGTTTGGTATGTTATTAACGCCGCCGGATGTGATATCACAGGTTTTGTTGGCTGTTCCGATTTGGCTGCTGTTTGAAAGCGGCCTGATATTGAGTCGTCGCTACGGCAAGACAAAAGAAGACGCTGAAGATGAGGATGATACTGCTGGTTAATTAATGGCCGTGCGTGCTTGCCCAGTTGGAACGTCGTTTTGCTTCCAGGCTGTTTTCAAAATCGAGCAATTTATTTTTTATTTCGGCGCCTACGTTAATCTGTGGATCCGAATTCTTGAACCCCTCATTATTTTCTCTTGCATAAATGATTTCAGAAGCTTTATTAAAGGCCTCTATAAAGGACCGGGTTTGTTTCAAGCCTTTATCAAAATAGGCTTCACCAAAGTAAGTGTACTTGCCGTCGTGACCACAACCAAAAGAGTTCCTGTCCGCGCTTGATGCGGTAATGATCAATGTAAACGGATCAGCCAATGGCGCTATAAAACCACCGGAATAGCAGGCCGAGACTATTATTATGCGCCATTTAATTCCCGCCTCGTCCAGGGCTGACTTAATAGTGTTTGCATTAATATTGTTTAGCTTGAAAGGTGGAAAGTTTGCAGATAAATAGTGATCCGCAGTTCCGTGCGATGTCAAAAACAGAAACAATATATCTTCGTCCGGATTCATTAGCGTTGCTATTTTCTTAATGGCTCGTTTTAAATTGGGGCCATTTGCCAAAGGGATCTTATCCGCCGTATAAGTATTATTAATCAAGTTCAAAGAACGGCCATAAGCATCAAAATAATTTTTCGTGATGTATTGTGCAGCCAGGGCTTCATTCATAAAAACATCTTCATCTGCATCGCCAGCGAAGCCGAGGTAAAATAAATCAGTCACTCCATCAACGCTTTCGACAAGCTTGCTCAGACGCTCTTGAAGCAACCTGTTTTGTGAGTAATAGATCGTCTCGATATCTATATTTGCGAGACTTTCTGTTTGTTTAACGATTGGCTTTTCAGGATACCAGAGCGGTTCGGTTGGCAATAGAAACAACGGGGCAAAATTAATCACCGCATACACAAAAGTATAGAGCAGGGTTGGCGCCAGTCGAAGGTAAAAGAAACGCTTAAAGAGTCGAGCAGCCACCAAAAAATACCACAAAGTATAAAGCAGAAATATCGCCCAGCTTGAATAGAACTCATCAAAATAGGTCTGTTGTTTTTGAAGTAATAACAGGCAAATTGTTCCTAACCAAATCACAGGCACTACGGACAAAAACATTACTGCCAGTTTTGCCATATCTTGTTGACGTGCGTTAAATACCGCGATGAGGCTTAGGCTGAAAAAGAACAACAAATACAACAGGGCCTGATAACTAAGACCATAAGGATTAAAAACATTGTCAGGCGCTGTATCAAAATAATCATGGACACAAGTCAACCCTAAAGAAACGACAAAAAGCAGACAGACCTGTACATAACTGCTTTTGAATAGCCATAACTGAATCGGCATAAACAGAGCGGCACGCGTACCAGCCAATATATTTTTTATTAGATCTGTCAGCAATCTATATGGGGTCAATTGTTCAGCCTCTGACTAATTAGCTAGCACGAAAGAAGCATTATTATGACTGCTCCCAGGGCAGGCCATGAAATCGCCAGCCATTAATAGTATTTCTATGGCCATTATCATCTTTATCCCCCTCAAATCCCTCAACCACATTGTAGACGTTGGTAAAACCATCGTTGATTAACATCTCGCCGGCCAGCCTGGAGCGCGCTCCACTTCGGCAAAGCATTAGTAGCGGTATATCCTCTAACGAAACACCAGTTGGCGTGTGTTCGGCCAGAGACGCGCGCAGCTTATCAACAAAGTCCGGGCAGGTGTCCCAGGCAGGCGGCTCTTTCAGCGGCATATGTATGACGTTTAGGGGGTGACCGACATACTCATATTCCATCGTACTTCTGACATCAACGAGTGTGGCGGCAGGCTGTTGTTCGAGGATCTTAAACGCCTCTATTGGATTAACTTCTTTAATCATTTTTATCTACTCATTTTGGTGTGGTTAAGCATGCTTGTGTCTCAATAGCTTAAATTATCCGAAAAACGATTACTAAACTGCATTCATTCAATAGTTTAGTCAAAGTTTTATTGATCGCGTTTGACTGGCGCATTACCATTAGCTGGCTTTATTAAAATAACAATAATTTACAGTATTTTTAAAAACTTTCGGTAATAAAACTAATGAGTATGGATGATCGTGATGGTGTTATTTGGCTTGATGGTGAGTTTGTTCCCTGGCGAGAGGCAAAAACCCATGTACTGACCCACACCCTGCATTATGGCATGGGCGTGTTTGAGGGCATACGCGCCTATAAAACGGACAATGGCACAGCTATCTTCAGGCTAGAAGATCACAGCAACCGCTTGTTTTCTTCTGCACACATATTAAATATGCCGATGCCTTACGATAAAGCTGCCATTAATAAGGCCTGTATCGATTCTGTAAAAAACAACAAACTCGACAGCGCTTACATACGGCCTATGTGTTTCTATGGTTCCGAAGGGATGGGGCTACGCGCAGACAATCTTGAAGTGCACGTTATGATCGCTGCATGGGCATGGGGCTCTTATCTTGGCAGTGATGGTCTTGAGAAAGGCATCCGAATAAAAACATCCTCTTTCACGCGCCACCATGTCAATATCACAATGTGTAAGGCCAAAGCGAATGGGAACTATATGAATTCAATGCTGGCTCTACAAGAAGCATTGGCTGGTGGCTATGATGAGGCCTTGCTGTTAGATGCAGAAGGCTATGTCGCAGAGGGTAGCGGTGAAAATATATTTATTATCCGTAACGGCATTATCTACACGCCCGATCTGACTTCCGCGCTTGAGGGCATTACGCGTGAAACGATTATGCAGTTTGCCAGGGAAAACAATATTACCGTGAAAGAAAAAAGAATCACTCGTGATGAGGTGTATATTGCCGACGAAGCCTTTTTTACCGGGACAGCTGCCGAAGTAACACCAATTCGTGAACTTGATGGACGACAAATCGGGAATGGCAAACGCGGACCGATCACGGAAAAATTACAAAAACGCTATTTTGATTGCGTCGAAGGCAGGCTGGAAGAATATAATAATTGGTTAAGTTATGTATAACGAGGTAATGCTATGAATGAATCAGTACAAGAAGCCGTAAAGGTTTCTACCAGCGAGGAATCTGTGTTTCACATCAAGAAAGATCAACTGCCCCTGCATTGCCCGCTACCCGAGATGAGTCTGTGGAATCAACATCCGCGCGTTTATCTGCCAATCGAGAGTACCGGAAAATCAAAATGTCCTTATTGTGGCAGTGAATTTATTCTTGAGGATTAACTGATTTATATCAGATAAGCATGGCTCTCACTATCTGGCGTTTTACTGACGGCAAACCCGGTCACGACTCACAAAGCATTGGATT
Source organism: Gammaproteobacteria bacterium (assembly GCA_041600575.1). Classification (GTDB taxonomy): domain Bacteria; phylum Pseudomonadota; class Gammaproteobacteria; order Eutrophobiales; family Eutrophobiaceae; genus UBA7359. The sequence goes on from JBFIJV010000018.1 coordinate 15,438, forward strand.
ATGTGCAGCCATTGAACAATTAAAAACGTGTGATCGTTTTGACATTCCAGCCAGCTCTTCTATCACTTGTATTGCCTCTTTCTTATCCGGTCGTTTCAAACCGGGAAAGGACTTGCCCGATCCAGATCTTATAATCGGTGCCGGACATGGCACACATTTATCAATGCTGGCTGCACAGCATGCTCGCGGCGGCGAAACAATTGTTTTAATGAACCCAGGTTTACCTCGCGCTTGTTTTGATATCTGCATAATCCCAAAACACGATTTGGTTCCTGAAAGTAATAGCGTTATCACAACGGACGGCGCACTGAGCCCGGTGCAATTTAATAAGGACAAGTCGCCTGATTTAGGCCTGATACTGCTCGGCGGGTTATCCCGGCACTATTATTGGAGCGAGGAAGCAATTATCAAACAGCTTGAGATTATAATTACTAACATGCCCGCTATTAATTGGACAATTGCGGACTCACCCCGCACGCCCCAATCGGTTCTGACAAAACTGGATGAACAGGGACACACGAATATAAATTTATTAAATTATTCTGAAACTAACACGGCACAGATTCATAAACTTATTTTCGATGCGAACTACATCTGGATTACGATAGACAGTGTCTCAATGATATATGAGTCACTTTCTTCAGGCGCTGCAGTGGGTTTGATAGAGCTTAAGAGCAAGGCAAAGTCACGCATGGGCAACGCTATAGCCGCCCTGGTAAATGACAACAAATTAACAACATTCAGTAAGTGGCAACAAGATCGCCGCATAACGCCTGGTTTGAATAGTTTTAATGAAGCGAGAAGAAGCGCAGGCTTACTGCTTGATAAAGGAATTTTGGGTTAGTTCTTGTTTACTAAAACCTGACTCATACCAGCATGATATTTCTACCATGACTTTCATAATCGACCGGGATCGCTGTTTATTGGCGAAAGGCTCCCTGTATTAAGTTAATATAGCCCACCAATTATTAATCAACCCACATAATTTAGAGGCAACGTTGAAGCCAACTGTATTACAAATCCTGCCGGAGCTTGATTGTGGTGGTGTCGAGCGGGGCACGCTTGATGTGGCCGCAGAACTTGTGCGTCGTGGCCATCGCTCTATAGTCGTTTCAGGTCCTGGCAGGCTTGTACCTGAATTAATAGCCGGCGGCAGTGAGCATATCAACCTGCCTGTGGGCAGAAAATCTCTGATCAGCGCCGTTAAACTAATTCCGACATTACGTAAGCTCTTTAAAGAAGAGCCGATAGATATCATTCATGCGCGCTCCAGACTGCCCGCATGGCTGGCGTATTTAGCCTGGAAAAAACTCGAGCCCAATAATAAACCGGTTTTCATTACTACAGTACACGGCCCTTACACCGTCAATCGATATAGTAAAATCATGACTGTAGGCCAACGTGTTATTGCGACCTCGGAATATATAAAAAAATATATTCTGGATAATTACCCGACCGTAGATAAAAAAAATATTGAGGTTGTTCATCGCGGTATCAGCAAGAATGAATACCCCTATAAATACAAACCACCCGGCGACTGGCTCACTAGATGGAATCATCAATATCCCGAATTAAACAACAAATTCATCGTCACGCTTCCAGCGAGAATAACAAGATGGAAAGGGCATAATGATTTTGTTGATATCATCATCAAGGCAAACGCGATGGGGCTGAACGTTCATGGACTTATAGCTGGAGGCGCGGAAGCTAAAAAGGGGCGTTATTTACAAGAATTAAAATCTATTATTGCGCAAAACAAGATGAACGATCATTTTACCTTTGTTGGACATCGTGACGACATGAAAAACATCATGTCTATTTCGAATATAGTTTTATCCCTTGCGAAAATACCAGAAGCTTTTGGTAGAACAGCATTGGAAGCCTTATTTCTGGGCGTTCCGGTTATTGCGTATGATCATGGCGGTGCTGCCGAAGTCCTGAGTGACATATTCCCAAGGGGAAAAGCGAAGCCTCTCTCCGTTGAAAGCGTCGTCTCACTGATTTCCGAGTTTTATCAAACCATGCCGGAGGTGCCGGAACGCAATAGCTTTACTCTGGAAACCATGCTCAATAAAACTATTTCTATTTATAATTCTTTTTATTGAAAACTGAGCTATGACAACCGCTACAAAACTTGTCGCAATATGCATAGCAACATACAAGCGTCCTGCGTTATTGAATCGATGCCTTCATGCTATTGAACAATTAATATTGCCAGATAAAACGGAGGTTCTGGTTATTGTGGTTGATAACGATGCGGCAAAGACCGGTGAGCAGGCTATCGAAGAAACAAAAACACAACTGTCAATGCCATTAGATTATTATGTCGAAGACATAAGGGGAATTGCCTCTGCCAGAAACCGATTGCTTAAAGAGGCAATTGCTAAAAAAGTGGATTACATTGCCTTTATGGATGACGATGAGTTTCCCGAGAAAGACTGGTTAAAAAATGCTTTCTTGATTTTAGACAAACACAATGCCGATGTTGTGACTGGCCCGGTAGTAGCCTTATCCGAGGAAGGCGAAATCACCTCAACCACACGGGGAAAATACACAAACGGTCAAGTGCCGCGAAAAGTTTCGACCAACAATGTTTTATTTAAAACAAAGCTGGCAAGCACTGATCAGCTTCAATTTGATTTAAGATTAAACCTGACTGGCGGGGAAGATTTTGAATACTTTGACCGATCAGCAGCAAAAGGAAATACTCATGTTTGGGCCGAAGACGCTATTATTTATGAAACAATAGCAAAGGAAAGAACCACTAAAAAATATTTATTTTACAGGCATTTTACCGGCGCAATAAACAACGTAATACAATACAAATATAATAAAGGCGCCCTGGCAGCCTGGCCCCACTTTTTTTTAAAGATAACGGGCAAAGCTTTCGGCGCTTTATTAAGTTTCATATCGTACATCATTACATTCAATAAAAAGAAGCTGGAGAAAAGCATTGTCAAACTAGCCAGCTCCCTGGGCTATATGAGCGGCCTGTTAAATATAATTGTCGAGCGCTATCGATAAAAAAACAACCTTATGAACGCAACAATTAAAAACACGGCAAAC
>JBFIJV010000019.1:0-18257 GCA_041600575.1 Gammaproteobacteria bacterium
ACTTCAACACAGTCTGTGTATTTGCATTTAATGCAGCTTTCGGTAACAACAAATGGCATCAGATTTACCTATAGTTTCAAATGTTAAAAAAGAATCGGATCATACCCGTTCCTGAGGAAGCATAAAAGTCATTCAATTGATTAAATAGTTATTTAATTATTACTTTTTATTATTTCGGATATCTCATCAGCGAGGGCTTTGCCCTTTTTAAACTCAGAAATGGCAATCCCTTTTTCGCCGAGTTTTGATAATATCTTGATCTGCAATTGCTCGACTGTGCCCGTGGTAAAGAAGATAAGCCATGATCGCATGTCCTTGTTATCATTTTCTATTCGACTAATCTCGGATATTCCCTGCAATAATTCAGACAAAGGGACTGCACTGGGTTTATCCAGTTTTAAACTAAAACATTGACTGCTTCGTTTGAGTTCAGACAGGCTGGTATGGATAATTAATTTACCTTTATTCAGTATGGCGATATCACTGCAAATATCTTCAATCTCGGACAAATTGTGTGAACTGATGATGACGCTATATTGATTGCCGAGTTCACGTAATAAATTTCGCACCTCTGTCGCTGCGACTGGATCCAGACCTGAAGTCGGTTCATCCATCAGTATCAGTTCGGGTTGTCCAATCAGGGCCTGTGCCAGCATGATGCGTTTTCGTTGACCGAAACTTAAGGTCTCTGGAAATTGATTCGCAAACCCGCTGGCCTGAACCAGTGACAATGCCCGGTCGACTTCTTTTTTAGCATCATGCCGGTTGAAGTTTTGTAATCTTGCGTAGTGCTTCAGTTGCGTCAATACATCCACGCCTTTAAACATGGAAGTATCCTGTGGCAGTAATGCCAGTTTGCCTTTTAAAGCATTTGAATCAGGTCTACTACCTAATATATGTACCTTCCCTGAATTGGGGCTTATAAATCCGCACAAGATTGCAAACAAGGTCGACTTGCCCGCACCATTTGGGCCGACAATCCCGGTTGGCTGCGTGACATTCAATTCAAGATCCAAGCCATCAAGTGCTTTAATTCCAGCAAAGCGCTTGGTTAATGATTCACATTTTATCTGGTGTTCCATTTATATATCCCTTCGTTTGAAGATATACCAGCCACATAAAAAATAGAATAATGTGTAAGCAAGCAGTGCAGAAATAGCAATTAATATATTCTCGGGATTGATATCGAATATAATTGATTTAAGGCCGCTTGGGATCAAATAGAGAGCGTAACTAAAATCGGATTTAATCCAAAAAACAAGAATCACAAGAAAGATGTAAAGCATCATACCCAAAAAAAGTGATCCAAATGCAGAACGCGTAAATGCTGAGACCATCGACATAAAAGCGATAAAGGGCAGGCTGTAGACAAATACCAGCGCAAAGGTTTGTAAGCCAAACAATGTAATGGCTTCCAGCGTGTCTTCCTGGTTCAAAAATGCTTGTATTGAAGCCCAGACAGAGGTGACAGAAATACAAATCAATACCAGTAACAACACTGCGATAAAGCGTGAAGAATATATTTCGGCACGTGTTGCGCGCATTAATAAAAATCGAAATGCACCTCTGGTCATATCGCTTGAATATTGATTGTTAGCGGCGAGCAAAATAAACAAAGGGGTCAGCGTGATGGATACCAGCAGATAGATAGATAAGCTTGCGGAACGATCAACGAACAAGCGTAATGCCAACTCCTCATCTTGTGATATCCAACTTACGAAGATTAAACCTTGAGTGCTTTGCAACCATTCGACGGCTAAAAGAATAACGTTATCGAATATTAAATACCAAAATAAAAAGTAAGGAATTATAAAAGCCAGACTTTTCAGACTGCTAAGCGAATAACAGAAATTAAATAAGGTAAGCTCTTTAAGACGATAAAGATTTAGCATGAACAGCGTGAGTAATTATTTTTATTTTAAAATACAGTTGTGACGTTAACGATTCAGCATGGCTTTTAATTCATATAATAATGCCAGCGCCTGTTTCGGATTGGTTGAGTCAGGATCGATTAATTTTATTTTTTCCAATAAGGGATCGGCGTTAAATAAATCCGTTTGGGTTTGTTGCTCATTTGTAATTGGTGTTTGCAGTTCAATTTCATGTAATCGATTTTTAGCAGCATTAATAACGGTTTTGGGAATACCTGCCAGAGAAGCTACTTGTATACCATAGCTCTGGTTTGCGGGACCTTGCTTAACAGCATGGAGTAGTACAATCTCATCACCGTGTTCAACGACATCCATATGCACATTGGCTACATTATCTTCATGTTCCGGTAAGGCTGTGAGCTCAAAATAGTGTGTTGCGAACAGGGTATAGCAGCGCGTGACTTTAGCGAGATGCGAAGCACAGGCCCAGGCAAGTGCAAGTCCATCATAGGTACTTGTGCCGCGTCCAATCTCGTCCATTAATACCAGACTATTACAAGTTGCATTATTTAAAATGTTTGCTGTTTCAGTCATCTCCACCATGAAGGTTGAACGACCACTGCCGAGATCATCCGACGCGCCTATACGTGTGAATAGTTGATCGATTGGACCAATGACCGCTTTTGTTGCCGGAACATAACTGCCGATATGGGCAAGGATGATAATTAGAGCCGTTTGTCGCATATAGGTCGATTTACCACCCATATTAGGACCAGTGATGATCAGCATTTTCTTGTCACTATTCAGTGATAAATCATTGGCTATAAAGGGCGCAGACTGAATTTGTTCAACAACCGGGTGTCGACCGGCTTCAATACTAATATTATTTTCTTTAGTTAAGGTCGGTGCAGTAAAATTTAGCGTAGCAGCGACTTCAGCAAAACTGAGATAGATATCAAATTCTGCCAGGGCTGACGCACATAATTGTAGTTCTGATAAACAAGCAACGATGACGTCCAACAATTGATCGTAAAGCTGTTTTTCTCGCGCCAGTGATTTCTCCTTTGCGCCAAGTATTTTATTTTCAAAATCTTTTAGTTCGGGGGTGATAAAACGTTCGGCTGCCTTTAGCGTTTGACGACGATTATAATTATCGGGAACGTTAGCTGAGTGAAGACGACTGATCTCTATGTAATAACCGTGCACCCGGTTATAGCCAACTTTTAATCCTTGTACCCCGGTACGTTGCTTCTCTTGTTCTTCAAGCGCAGTTAAAAATTGACCCGCGTCATTACTCAGTTGTCTTAATTGATCTAGCTCTGAATCATATCCATTCGCAATAACACCACCATCTCTAATAATAACTGGTGGTTCATCAATCAATGCCGTATTTAACGTTTCAAGCAATTCAGGAAACAACCCAATGTTCTGGTATAGCGTGTTTAATCTGGGACTATCTATTTCCACAAGTTGTCGCTTAATTTGTGGGAGTAGGGTGAGACTATCTCGAAGTTGGATCAGATCGCGTGGTCGCGCAGATTTTAGAGCCACTCGTGACATGATTCTTTCAATGTCACAAATACCACGCATGGCATCATGGAAGTCACTATGGCAGCGATTGTGCAAAAGTTTTTCTACGGCATCATGTCGATGCTGTAATACTGCATGATTACGGATAGGTTGATGTAACCAGCGGCGTAATAAACGTCCACCCATTACTGTGGATGTGGTATCGATTACATCTAACAATGAATGTGATTTACCTTCGGCGAGACTGGTTTCAAGTTCCAGGTTACGACGCGATACGGTGTCTATTTGTATAACATCATCCGCCAGGTTTATTTTAGGATGCTGTAGGTGAGGTAATAATGTTTTTTGGGTGTCGTTCAGGTATTGAATTAAACATCCGAGCGCATTAATAGCCGTTTCCATGTGTTGGCAACCAAACCCGTTAAGATCAGTAATAGCATATTGTTGCTTGATAATTGTTTCAGCGCTGGTGTGATTAAAATGCCAATCAGGACGTTTTGTGATGATTTTGTTTTGTATATTCAGCTTATCGAATTCAAAATTATCACTGAACAAAATTTCAGCTGGTTGATATTGTTCGATCAGGTCTTCAAGACAAGCTGAATCATTTACTTCCAACAGGTTAACCTGGCCACTACTGAGTTCTACACTGGCCAGGCCATAATGTTGTTTAGTTTTACAAACCGAGAGCAATATATTTGCCACACGTTCATTTAAAAGACCTTCTTCCGTAATTGTGCCGGGCGTTATGATACGTACGATCTTGCGCTCAACCGGCCCCTTGGAAAATGCGGGGTCACCAACCTGTTCGCAAATCACGACCGATTCGCCCAGTTTGATCAGTTTTGCGAGGTAGTTATCGACAGCATGATAGGGCACTCCCGCCATGGGAATTGCTTCGCCGGCTGATTTGCCACGTTTGGTCAGAGTTATATTTAATAATCGCGAGGCTTTTTTTGCGTCGTCGTAGAACAATTCATAGAAGTCGCCCATACGAAAGAACAACAACATATTGGGGTGTTCGGCCTTGAAACCCAGATATTGTTGCATTACCGGGGTGTGGGAGGTTAACTGCTGTGTTTCTACAGGCATATTTTATTTTAGATTAACAATTTTAATAAGGCTATCTATTAAGGAATCTAGTCCTTATTATTTCAGGTTAATTAAGGTTCCAGGATTGCATCTGAATGCATACGCATTATCGCTTGAGATCTGATAGGAATACCATAAAAGCGATCTGTCGCACTACTGCGATTATATAGTTGTCTTATGCAGGTATTGTTAAAAGTACCCGCTGTAGGTGCGCCAAATCGAGCTTGTCGACCCAGAGTAGGCTGATTAGCAGGTAATGCGGTGGGGGAGTAACGCATCATTAACCAGATTATTCTGTTAACAAAAGGCACTATCATTTCATAACAATAATAGGTTTGTATTTTTATCAAATTAGCATCTTGTATGCTCTGCTCTGAATTATTGCCCAGCGTCACACCACGATAAATCAGATTGTCATTTGCGATTGTCCGAATGCCGCTGTTTGTCCGACCAAAATCAGCGAATGAATCTGGTGAAGGGTTAATCAGGTCTATCATCAGTCGGCCACCAGTAATGTGTTGTCGAATCAGATCCCTGGCTTCTTTATATTCTGCGACAGTATCATCGTTCGTATAGAGTGGTGCTAGTGCGCGTGCCATGGCATTTTGCATGGCGAACTGGCGGGCATTATTAACGGCTCCAGCCCTTGCCGCTTCAAATGCAGCATAGTTTAATGTTATTTTTGCGTTATAGATGAATGCGAATTGAAGTATGCCAAGCACAAGTAAAATCATCACAGGAAGAATAATGATAAATTCAGTCATTGCCTGTCCGTTAACCCTGTTTTTTTTACTTACCAGCATAACAAGAGTTCTGTTTAGTTATGAGTGGAATTTAAATACTTCTGGTTCATTCTGCATTTTCTTTATTTTGCTTGATAATTTCCAGAGTATCGGCAAAAATCTTCTGGCCTTTTTCGTATAAGGGGTCATTTTTATCAACGTATATTTGGAATTCATTGAAGCTATTGGCTGATTGCTGTAGATGCAATACGCCCATGTTGTACCATGCTTTGGCAAATTTAGGATCGCGTATCAAAGATTCGCGGTAGGCCATTACGGCGGCATCTGGCCTTTGGGTTCGTGCATAAATATTACCTAGTCGAAACCAATGTACGGCATTCTCCGGGATTTTATCAACCAAAATAATGTAATGTTTTTCACTTTCAAGCCATTGATTATTTTGATAAGTTTGATTAGCGAGTTTTTCGATCTCAAACATATCCAGCTGAGCCACCTCGTCTTCTTTCACCATCGGCTCTGTGCAAGCTGATAATATAAATAACAGACCTGTATAAAAAATTGTGGCGGTGTATTTTTTATAATTCATTTTCCCATTCCAGTCTTTGAGCATTTTTTATGTGCATTTTCTCCAGAGTCTTCGCAGGCATTTCAACGACCATCTTTGCCTTTTTACAAGCTGATAAGCGCCAAGGCTTGAGGTCTTGGACAAGTTTTAATATTTCCCAGTTTTTATCTAAATAAATTAAATCAATCGCGTATGTCATACCAAACATATGTACTGAATTACACGATGTTATGAGTAAGGCTTCATCTTCTTTAAGTCGATTACGAAAAAGTAAGCCACGCATTCGTTCAAAAAAATTTGTTGTTCTGGAAACTTTTGAAACCAGGCACTTTTTATCGTCGGCGCACAATAAACGACCATGGATCATTTAAAAGTCTGCACCAAGAAATTTAACCGCAATAGGGAAACCCAGAATGATAAATGTTACCGGGAAAATAAATATGATAAGTGGGCCTACTAGCTTAACAGGAGCCTGCATTGCTGTTTTTTCAGCGCGTTGAAAACGCTCGTTGCGGCGTTGATCGGCTTGTACTCGTAATACAGTTGCCAAACTTGCGCCCATTTTTTCTGCTTGAATAATAGAGCTGACAAAACTTGTAATTTCTGTGATGTCCAGACGTTCTGCCATACGCCGAAGAGCATCCGCTCGAGCTAGACCAGAACGCATATCTCTTAAAACAATAGCGAACTCATTACGCATAGGACCGGGCGGTGCTTTTTCCATTGACTGGCCTAAGGCACCTTGAAAGTTTAGACCGGCTTCAACACACATGGTGATAAAATCCAGGTAAGTGGGCAAGGTGCGTACGACATCTATTTCGCGTCTTTTGCGGGTATCACTTAACCAGATATTGGGTAATAAAAAACCAAGTAGTGGCGCGAATACCAACCATAGTGGTTCGTAAGTTTTTAACGCCAACATACTTAACCAGACTATGACGGGTACCAGCAAAGCCATAAAGATTCTTAGCGCGATAAATTGTTCTGCGGTTAACAAATAGCCGACACCCGTTTTCATTAATTTTTCTTCAGTGCGTTCGATAATTTCATACGGTAAAAAACTACAGAAGAAGGCAGCAATAATCTGAATAAAAGGCCAGATTAATTTTAGTTTGAATGACAAGGGATCCATAAAAGCACGGTCATCATTGTCGACCAAACGATAAATTTTATTGAACCAGATGATACTTAAAAATACACAAAGCCCTGTCATAACGGCTGTTGCGGGTATAATGAATTCAGAATATTCAGCTAGCATAAGATCTATACATCAATAGTCGTGATTTTCTGAATCATAAAAAACCCCATGGCTTCCATAACGACGATTACTGCTATTACGGCATAGCCAACATTTGTCGTCCATAATTTACTCATCGCTTCCGGTTCCATAAAATTTAGTAGCACACCCAGCAAAATAGGCAGGCCAGTCATGACGATGCCTTGTAGCTTGCCTTGAGAAGTGAGGCTGTCAATTTTGCCTTCCATCGTAGCTTTGCGTCTTAAGGTTTCTCCAAGCGACTCCATGGTTTCAGCGAGGTTACCGCCGACCTCGCGATTGATTCTAAGTGCGGTAACTAGCATACCGAAATCTGCTAACGGTATTCTTTCTTCCATCTTTGCGAGTGACTCATCAAAGTCTACGCCCAGTCGTTGTTCCTTCAAAAATAACTCAAACTCTTGTGAGATGGGAGCCGGTTGTTCTTTAACCAAGCCTTCCATAGCGATGTTTAAACTGGCTCCTGCACGCATCGCACCTGAAACCATGGCTAATGCATCGGGTAATTGCACCTCAAAACGTCTGAGACGTTTATTACGCGCAGAGCGATAAAACAGGGTCGGCAATAACATCATCATTATGAGAACAGCCAGCATGGTGGTTATGTCCCGGAATACAATCCAGCTCAGGATAGGAAAAACGATTATGGCTACAATGTTAAAAATAAACAGTTGGTTTGGATCAACGAACATGAACATGTCCGACATATTATTTGACGCTGTATCGGTAAATGTCGCTTTATAGTTTTCCAGATAATCTTGTGCTTTTTGTGCAACAAGCCAAAATAGTAATGTGGTCATTATGAATACACACGCGACCGCCGCGATATACGACGTGTCGCTGGTAAGATTCAATAAGGTTTCCATCATGTTATTTCAGCTCACTATAAATTGAAAATTGACATGTCCGGGTTTAGACCTCGTTGACGCATTTCTTCGTAAAATTCGGGCACGCTGCCGGTAGCTGTGAAATGGCCTTTTACACGACCCTCTTCATCAAACCCCTCTTGTTGATACTTGAAGATATCCTGCATTGAAACAATCCCAGACTCCATGCCTGTCACTTCAGTAATATTAATAATACGTCGACTACCATCAGAGAATCGTGTTTGCTGAACAACTATATCGATGGCAGAAGCGACCATTTCACGAATAGCAGTTATAGGCAGATCCATTCCGGACATCATTACCATGACCTCAATACGTGCCATCATATCTCTTGGAGTATTTGCATGAGCAGTTGTTAATGAACCATCATGACCGGTATTCATAGCTTGTAGCATGTCCAATGTTTCACCACCACGACACTCACCGACAACAATTCTATCTGGTCGCATACGCAAACAGTTTTTCACCAGATCACGAATCGGTACCGCACCTTTACCTTCCAGGTTCGCTGGCCGTGCTTCAAGGCTGACCAGGTGTGGTTGAACCAGTTTTAGTTCGGCAGCATCTTCAACAGTAACAATTCGTTCTGTTGGTGGAATGAAATTAGATAAGATATTCAGAGTTGTTGTTTTACCGCTACCGGTTCCGCCAGAGATGATAATATTTTTATGGTTTTTTACGGCAGTCTCCAAAAAATCCATCATTTTTTGATCTACAGCGCCAAAGTTAATTAAATCCTGAGCGACCAATTTTTCTTTAGCAAACTTTCTGATAGTCAGGCACGGACCACGTAAAGCAAGTGGTGGGATGATTGCATTAACACGCGAGCCGTCTTTGAGACGTGCGTCGACCATCGGTGAGCTTTCATCAATACGTCTACCTAAAGGGGAAACAATACGTTCTATAGCAGTCATTACTGCATCGTCGCTAGAAAAGGTAACGTCAGATTTAGTTAACTTACCCTTTTTCTCAACATAGATATCATCAAACTTGTTGACCATAATCTCGGTAATATCGTCATCTGCAAGTAGTGCTTCGATGGGGCCGAGGCCAACCGCTTCATTCAAAACTTCGGCGGCCAGTTGTTCGCGGTTAACATCTCCCGGCAACTTGGCATCCATTTCCTGAATGATTTCCTTGATCATCTTTTTGACATGATCACGAAGTTGGTTCTCATCCATACTACCAATGTCAGTGCGGCGTAGATCCATTGCCGCCAGTAACTCTTCGTGAACGCGATTACGCCATTTAAATTTTTCGTCCTTTTTAATATTAATAAGTGTTTTACTGAGTTCTTCAGAATCTTCAAGTACATCATGACTTTGCACGCCGATAACTGTTTTCATGTCATCATAGTCATCATCATCGAGTTCATCATCATTGTCAGCATCGCCATCTACTTTGCTGACGACTCCCGCCTTGATAACATAACCTGCAATTGTTATTTCATCTGAAGTCCTTAGTGGGCCATAATGTTCGACTTCCTTTCCATTGACTTCAACGCGACCTTGTCCCGTTTTATCTTCTACAAATAGACCTTCAGAGGTTCGGGTTATTTCAGCGTGATAAGGCGCTATTTTCCAGCCGCGAAGTTGGATAAAATTATCACGTGCCTTGCCAATACCGCATTCGGATATTGGGCAATTGAACGCTTTTATGCGTTCGCCTTTACTATTGTGTACAAAAACATCAAACATAATGGTTGTTATTCCTTATTCAACGATATCCAGAGACCCGTTACCAACACCAATCGCCTCGTATCCTTTATTTAAATTATCTTCCGCAGCTTTGATTTCAGCTTTGTTCAAATCGGATTCAGCATCAAATACGTTGGGTGTGATAAAGATGACCAGCTCTGTTTTGCGGTCACGAAAGTTTTTAGATCTAAATAGTGCACCAAGTATTGGTATATCACTCAGGAATTTTAATCTCTGGATATCCTTCGACAATTCTTGATTGATTAATCCTGATATCACTAGTGTTTCATCTGATTTCATACTTACCTGTGTTTCAGTTCGACGTGTCAGTAATCCGGGCACGTTATCTACAGCAACAGATTGATCGATGGCGCTGACTTCTGTAAGTACGCTGGCGCGGATATTATTTTTTGCATCAACCTCAGGTTTGACATCCAGCTTGATACCAAATTCTTTAAATTCGATGGTGGTACCATTGATGTTTGATATAGATATTGGAAATTCTCCACCTGCCAGAAACTTTGCTTCACCACCGCTGCGTACGGCAAGTCGGGGTTCAGCTAAAATAACGGCATTACCTGAATTCACAGCAAAATTAATACGCGATGTGATTTGAGTAGCAATACCGAAAAAACCGAGTGGTGAACTTGCTGCATTGCCGCCAAAACCAAGATTGCCAGTAAAAGATGTTGCCGGTGCTTCTGTAACGCGAAAACTGTCATTACGGGCTGCATCAAATGCAAAACCTGCCGCAGGGCCGGTAATGGAAGAATCCCATTGAATACCAAGGTTTTCCAGAAAGTTTTTATTAAACTCGGTGATCTTGATATTCATAAAGACCATCTTATTGTTCGGTAATTCAAACACATCGTTTTCTGCCGGATCGAGTTTGATTGAGAGATCCATCAATTCAGGGAAGGCACCTTGCACAGTGCTGATAGTATCTGTAAATGTATTATCTATTTTGCCTGAGAGCACGATACGGTCACCAACGGTTCTTATCTCAAGTCCTTGTATGTCGCGTAGTAGATCGCTTACTTCATCCATTTTAAGTTCAAGTGGACCGGCCGCTTCTCTGACGATTGTTGTCAGTTCATCCTCACTGCCATCCTTGAACCAGATATGAATATTAGTGACACCCACATTTTCAGCGATTAAGAGCAATTGACCATTATCGAGTAGCGAGGTGCTTATGGTGCCTGCATTACCCACTGCAATTCGATCAATATCACCAACTGAAATGGTTCTGACTTCACCGGCATAAAGTTTCATTACTTTAACGATATCTTCGTCTTCAGCGAATGCTGGAGTTATAAAATTCAGTAATAGAAAGCTGAGTAATATTTTTTTTATCATTTTCATATCCAATTATGTTTACTGCTAAGTAATAGCTTTAATCAGCTAAATTATTTATTTTTAAATGTACACGTTTAGCAACACCATCTATGCTTAAGCCACCAATAATAAATTCAAATTCTGCTGACTGTTTTCCCCGTGACTTAACTTTATTCAGTGGTAGATTTTGAAACTGCTCAAATTCCACCACCTTTCTGACCTTTGTATTAGCTGTCAGGTTTGTTTTGTTGCTATAAACATATTCAGTTGAACATGCAAAATGCATCACAGTACAACTGACATAAACAAACAAAACGTGTAAAAATATTTTCAGTTGTTTTGCCCTTATTCAGGTTCAGGTATCTCAATGTCCTGAATTTTTGGAACACCATCTACACTGGCACCACCAATAACCAACTGGTATGTCTTTCTATCCGACGTGCCATCTGAAAAGGACTGGGTAGCAACTAACTCAGCAATAGCATCAGCAGAAACCACCTTGCCATCTGCATCAACAATCTGCCCTTGAGCATTAACCGAGTAACCCGCTTTTTCAAGTTCGCTCTTACTCAGTAACGTGCCATCGGCTGCTGTTATCAAATCATTTTTGTCAACCACATTGCCATTTGCATCGACAATCTCACCATTTTCGTTAATGGATAAACCTGCTGAGGCAAGTTGTTCTTTACTAAGAACAGTACCATCTGCAGCAATGACAAAATCATTAGGATCAATGACTTTTCCATCTTTATCGACAAGTTCGCCATTCTCATTTAAAGAGAGACCGGCTGCTTCCATTTGTTCTTTGGTCATCACTTTACCGCTGTCTGAAATGATGAGCGCATCAGCAGAAACTACTTTGCCATTACTATCAACAATTTCTCCATTCTCATTGACGCTCAAGCCGGCTGCTTCTAGTTGTGCTTTAGTCAGGACTGAACCATCAGCCGTAATGACAACGTTATTAGCATCTACAACATTGCCGTTCTTGTCTACTAATTGACCACTGGCGTTAAGCGTTAATCCTGCTTCAGCTAATTGCTGTTTGGTCATAATGGTGCCATCTGCTGCGATGACGATGTCATTTGGATCAATAACGTTACCATCTTTATCAACAATTTCGCCGTTTTCATTAACGCTATAACCCGCTTTTGCCAGTTGTTCTTTATCGATGAGTTTTTTGCCATCAGCGTCGACTAAATTACCAAACTGATCAACACCTGCAGGGGTGACAGTTCTTGCTGCCCGAGCCTTCTCGTCCGCAGCCATTTTAATTGCGTTGGTGAATAAATCTCTAGATGAGATAGTGGTAAATGACGCGCTACTTTCGTCATTACGATTTCTCAATATCGCCAGAATGTCGCCTTTATCCTGTGCCGCCGCGATCAAGGCAGCTTGCTTCGCTGAAACATCTACTACCACCGAAGTGAAATTCCTGTCCCTGACTAGTTGCGGCTGACGTAGGTGATCAAGCGATTCTATATATGGGTCTTTACCTGTCGCAAGGATGCGTACATTTTGCATGACGGGCATGATCACATCACCAGGAGAAAGCCCACTGATTAATTCTGTGATTTTATCTTCTTCTAATTCTAATTCCTCAGTAAGACTTTTTATATTGCCACCAGGGATGTTCGATTTATCAATGCCTTCTGGCAATTCGGAATATAAGCCAATAGCATAAAGTGCCGGGTTAAAGCCAGATTCAGAGTAGGGGATGTTGACAAATAGGTCGACTCGATTTCCAGGCCTTAGAAAACCGGTAATAGAGTTAATCTCATCTACAGTGATCGCCAGTGCGCGTCTACCAGGTTTTATGGTATCTGAAAAATCGACCGGGAATTCTTCATCAAGAAAGCTTTTTAGCAAGGCCTTACCGGCACCGAGATTTGCCGTTAGAGAACGCCCTTGATACTTTTCGAACTCATTTGGATAGACCGCATCTTCATGCACAAACTTTCTCGGCATTTCTCGCAGGGAGAAATAGCCCGGGTCGACCAAGCTACCCCGTGTCAGGTTCTGAGCGGCAACCACGACACTGACCTTTTCTTCATCTTTTCCTTTAAGACTCTCAATCAGCGCTTTTTCTTTTGCGTTTAAATAGAGAATCGAGAGTAATGCTGCCGCGATGCCAAAGCCGATGGCGCCAATAAGTAAAGGCAGGGCGCTGTTTGTTTTTTTCTTTTTATCAGTAGCCATGTTTGATAATTAATTTCTTTTAGTTTTGTTTATGGACAATTACCAGAGCCACCAGTAATCATTTGCGGGACAGCACTCACACAACTTGAAAGTGTAGCGATCCCCGAATTCAGCTGTCGTAATGGATCTCTATTATAAGGACTTAAATCATTAAAAACGTCAATTGAACTAGCTGTTAACCGGTCAATATCCTCTTGTGGGTATCCAGCAGTGGTTAATGCGGCTGCATAAGTTGCCTCATTATCATAATCGGGTGCTTCTGACATGGATAATCCATAAGAATAGCCTTCATAATTATTTTTCATGGCATTCAATAATTGTAGGCTGACATCACCACCGGGTCCGGTAGTGATTGCCATGACACCAAACACCAAAACTATAGTGTATTCAGTCATAGATTGACCGAGTTGATGTCGATATGTGCTGAATGAACGCATGTTTTTTTGTTATTTCCTTTAGAAGGCCTTGTACAGTTTAAAGTAAATCATGCGTTACTTTATTAACTGTAATAATGGTTGATTCATCAACTCTTCTGAGAACTAAGTTAACCTTATCACGACCGTTTGTAAACGCCATCACGTAGCTATCTTCGGTAGCAATAGCCATATCCAGATCGGTGCGCCAGCCACGTTGCTGGTAGTAGTTTTTGTAATAATTGGTATTGCTCTCTAAAGACTTCTCGTTGGATATCAGCATGGTGGTACCAGACTGACCAATATCCCTGGATTGTATGTCATGCAAAATCTCACTCCCCGGCAGTTTGGGGAAGGATTCTGCAGCATTCGATTCTGTAGCTGCTTGAGTGAGTAAGCTGCTGGCAAGATAACCCCAGGTACCGCCATCGTCGGCTGACTGCATTTGAACTGTCAGTATGTGACCTTGTTGTAGTCGGCTGATAATGTGCCATGGCGGATTATCTTTTGTTTCAAGATAACCAGGGAGGTCCTTGATCTCGCCTTTCTTCCAAAGACGATGGTAGAATTTTTGCACCTTCTCTATTTTGTCGCGAGTGTAAAATTGCCTGATATTCATGGTTTTACCACCAACGGTTATATTGTTTCCAACCAGGCTAACGGCCGCATCTTTTGGTGGCGGAAACTCCAACTCTTTAGCAGCAACAAGACCACAAGTTAAGCTACTCAGGCATATGATAATTACGAAGCGAGATAGCATCTGACTCATTAAGGCAGGCATGTCACATGAGACATTGGGATATTCGGCTGTAAACGACAACGTCCAGCAGCATCACAGACATGAGTTCCACCACCGGAGAGTCTGTCCGGGTGAACCGTATCACTATCAACATAACCCAGCCAAAGGCTGCCGTTTTCCGGGATTAAGCCCAACGTTTTTGCCAGACTGAAACGTCCATCACTGATACAGGTAGTCAATTCCGGTGCCATAAACTCAATTACAGGCCAGGCCCATGACAATGGAGGCTGACCGAGTATTTGTCTGAGTATGGTTGTCGGCACGATCCCGGCTACTTGTTCATAAGTATGGTTAAAACCACCAGCATTCCAGCCTTCACTCAAGACGCCTGCCTGACTGTTGAAATTTAATACGACCGTTGTCGCTGTGCTATTAATAGAAGCACTGGTGACATCAAGTGGATCGATTTTAGTAGTCACAGGCAAATTTATACTCGCGCGAGTATAACCTTCTGTGTTTATCGCACTGAATTTAGAAATTGCTGGAGGGACATTAAATAACCCCCCTAGTGCGTTTAGGCCGGTGTTTAGAACATTGGCAAAGGTTGAAGCGACAGTTCCAATAATATTCATAATGCCATTGACGAGAGTACCAATATCTACTCCGCCGAGGGTAAAACCAGGTGTCGCATTCGCGGTTGAGAGGGAATTCCCTAGCGGTCTATCAACAAGATAATTACCCCTATGGTCTTTCCAAAGTGGATTGGCCTCTGCCAGGGTCCAGGCTGTACCTGCATCAGCCGAGGTTATTTGAACGGCCGGAGTGCCGGGTCGACTTTGCTGAATACGTGAAAAAAAACGTCGTGTGGTTTCATTTTCAGTTCTCGCTCTTGATTTATTAGGTCTTGCTGTACTCGTAAAGTTGTCCATTATTTCGTGATCATCGCTCGGATCATGCCAGCTCGTATATTCCCATGCTTGATAACGTGCGGCGTTGATACCGGCATGCTTGATGTCAATGTATTTAGCTAATAAGGGAATAATCAGGAATAAGGGGACAAGCAAATAGACAGCTGTAACGATAAATTCCGTCATGGCTTGTCCCGTTTGTTTTTTTACCTTGTTGGTTTGATGCCGATACATAATTATATTTTATCTATAGACCAAGCAGAGCGATAAGTGGTGCCATCAAGCTTGAGACGGGGCCTAAATTAGAACCGTTATTATTAATGTCGACATTCTGTTGCATGTAAAGGGCTAAATCTCTGTCGGCATGTGATGTTTCTGTTAGGCGAGCACTCCAATAAGGGTTAAACGTACTACCATATTCCGTTTGCAGATCATTACGCTTAAAATAGGATAAGTCTGTTGGACGATCAAAATAAACCTCTGATTTTGCGATTGCATGTAGTTGATTGTTTGCCATACGTTCGGTTGTTGCGAATCGTCCAGTGGGTTCGTTTTCAGTTGTATCGGGTTGTCCCGGCACCGGGTTCTTAAGGTCAAAATTAGCCTCACTCAAGGTCACGCCTATCACCACATTAGGCCCGCCAGAGCCATGTATTGGATTGTTCATCGCCGTATCGATATAAGGCGGTAGGCCACCATAATCCTTGTTGACCTTTCTATCTAACATGCCGGCTTGATAAAAAATACCCGGTGGGACAGGAAACTCCCAGGCCAACAGTGAATTAGCGGCACCGCCATAACCGGCATCGGGCCATTCACTAGGACCATCGTAATCAGGATAGTCCTGGTAGCGACCGACGGGGACGGGGCCTTTAACTAAAGGATTTAAAGCTCCTGTTGTGCCAATGACTTTCTTATGGCTAGTAATAAAATTACTGTTCGCACCAGCACCTTTGCCAGCTTGGGTAAAGGCGGCGCCAAAGGGGATGTCTGTCGGGAATGCTGTGTTTAAAACGGTAAATGTGCCGAAACCAAGCGGTAAGGAGGCTTTTGCTATTAGACGATTGTTGACCGCTTCCAGTGTGCCGCCAGCCAGTGTTGAATAACCAGTGCAACCGAGAACACCTGTCGGGTCACAGACTTTTACTTTAATGTAGAAACCGGCATCAAGCCCGAGGCCTAGATCAGTGACATCGGCACTTGACCAATTGAAACGGTCGCCAGAGACTTTCTTTTGTTTATTGCGTGGGCCTGTTGTTTTTTGTATGAACCTGAGTTCGCTGCCGCCAGCGCGTGTCAGGTCAATATGAACCTGTACCCATAAGCGCCATTTTACATAGACTGTATCAGCGAAATTAACCGTATCCCCAATATCGGGTCCTAAATAACCCTGGCCGTTTTTTTCTTTGTAAAGGAAGCTGGGAAAGGGGGTAACTTTGTTCATTTCTTTGAAGAAATCGAATACCCAGCCGCGCGCATTGACAAAGGGATCGGCTGACTCATGTATGAGGGCGGATAAACGCCCATAACCGCCAGCGTCTGAGTCGCCGGCGATATCGGCCTGAAAGGCGGCATAGTCTGATTTTTTTCGTGGGCTATAACTACGGGTGAATTTTTCACCCGGTAAGCCGGGCAAAACGCCAAAAGTACTTAAGTGTCCAATCAGTGATACTAAACCGTACTCAGATAACTCGGCGTTTTCGGGGCCATTTTGATCGATCATCGTCTGCACTTGGCCTAATGCATAAGCTGTTGTGGCGAGGTGGTAAGCAATTTGTGCCCCGCCATAAAACTTATTCATATAATGAATAATTTTAGTACCGTAATTCCCAAACGGTGATAAGACTTTGACCATGGGATCGCCAGTCGCCTTGAAGGCTTTGGCCATTGCTTCAAGTGCAGTGCCTAACGGGGTAATCGGTGGTGTTTTCAGGGGGGTTGAATAGAGTGATAAATAATCGTGGAATGAACGCCAGTGATGTGCGAATGACGCAATCCCCATGAGTTGTCCTACCGCCACTTCGTTGGCGACGATGGCGCGGTTCATATAGGAGGCAAAGTTGAGATCTCTGGCTTCGACAACCGAGATGCTATAAGCAGCGGCATCGGCCGCATTTTGTAGCTCCATTTTATCGCTGGTTAGCTTGCCGGCCTTGTACAAGGTCGTCATGCCGACGATCAAAACAGCTGTAAAGATCAGGACAAACACCATGGCTTGACCTGATTGAAAACTGGGGTGTCTACTTAATCGCATTCTCGAAGCAGTACTCTTGAACTCAATTTAAGAACCCTCCCTCGTATATGTTGATACATGCTGCCGAGAGAGGGCTAAGATTAGCCAGCTAGACCATAAAACTGGTTTGCGACTTAGTTACTTTCTTCATAGGTGGACAGGTTTTTTGCACCTGTTGCTGCAGTTACATCGGCATCGGCATCGGCTCTGGCCGTTACGCCACCAGCTGCGCCACCTGATAATTCTACCGTCATTGCGCCCATTTGGTCGGTTACCGTGTCACCAAAAAGACTGTAAACACCGATTGCGGCAATCGCGATTAGCGCTACGATAATGATGTACTCCGTCATTCCTTGACCTATTTGTTTCATAAAGCGTTTCATATTCAGATCCTCCAACGGATTCATTCAGTTTAACTGGATTTATTATTGCTCCTTATTTGTCCAAAGGCAACGATATCGCCTACTATTATAACTTGTATTTTCAGACTTGAAATTTGGTTAGAGAACCCCTATATAACCCGTCACAATGAATTCATTCTAAATATTGGGGTTTAATTAAAAATGTCTGTAGAAGCAAAACAGGAAACAATGGGTTTTCAAACCGAGGTCAAGCAACTGCTGCACCTCATGATTCACTCTTTATACAGTAATAAAGAGATATTTTTACGTGAATTGATATCAAATGCCTCGGATGCGGCAGACAAATTACGTTTTGAAGCGCTTAAGAATGACAGTCTGTATGAGGATGATTCCGATTTAAAGATCAA
>JBFIJV010000020.1:0-18181 GCA_041600575.1 Gammaproteobacteria bacterium
ACCGACGTTGGTTTGAAATGGCCCAATGATGTGATTGTTGAGGATAAAAAGTTAGGCGGGATACTGCTTGAGTTGCGTGGCGAGGCAAGTGGTCCGGTTGATGTCATCGTCGGTATCGGGCTTAATTACAATTTACCAGCGCATGTTATTTCTGATATTGATCAGGTTGTGTGTGATTTATGTGGTCTCAGTAAGAAACGATTGTCCCGAAACCACATCGCTGCCACATTATTATCGAATGTATTTGAAGTGCTTCACGAGGTGCAATCGGGTGTTAGTACAAAACTTATAGATGAGTGGCGGCAGTTTGATTGCTATAGTGGACGTGAAGCAAGCTTGATTATGGTGGATAAGAAAATTGAAGGTGTCCTAAAAGGTGTGGATGATCAAGGGCAATTATTGATGCTTGTCGACGGCGTACTGGAACGATATACAGCGGGTGAAATTAGTTTGAGGCTAAAACAATGAAGCTCTTGTTGGATATTGGTAATTCGTCTGTTAACTGGGCAATGGAAGAAAATCTTCTGTTTGTTAATGAAGGCGCCTTTAGTTACCGGAAAGATAGTATGGAACACAGTCTTCAAGAAAATATGTTGTCTTTACAAAAACCATCAGAGGTATTGCTCGCAAATGTGGCGGGCGAGGAAGTATATAATTGTATCGATAATTGGGTACGCAAACACTGGCAACAATCGTTATGGCAACCTCGTGTCAGCAAGCAATTAAACGGGCTTAAAAATAGTTACAGTGATACACAACAGTTAGGACTTGATCGCTGGTTAGCGATGCTGGCTGCCTGGGATAAATACCAATCAGCCTTGTGTATTGTAGACTGTGGCAGTGCATTAACAATTGATTCAATTGATAAAGACGGGAATCATATGGGCGGGTATATAATTCCCGGTATAGAATTAATGCAGCAGGCGCTTATTATGAATACAGCACGTATTAAAGTGTCGATTAATAAACTTGCTTCACTTGGGTATGCGAGAAATACGCAAGCGGCTATAAATAATGGTGCTTTTCTTGCTGCAGTTTCCATGATTGATCGTGTTGTGAATAATATGTCGAATGAATTACACACGCCTCCTGAATGTATAATATCCGGTGGTATGGCAGACGTAATTAAACCGTTACTAAAAGAACCATTTAAATATGAGCCCGGTCTGGTATTAAATGGATTACTCATTGCTCAAAAGTTTTCAGTATGAAGTGGTTATTCATCTTGTTGCTCCTCGTTAACGTTGTTTATTTAGGCTGGGAGATGGATCGTGATGTGCAATTGGATTATGCGAATGTAGCTGCTGCAGTCAAAATCCCGGCAGGGACACAACGACTGGCACTATTAAGTGAGCTGGAAAAGCCCCCCGAAACAAGAAACCGCAACAGACTTGATACTGGTAAATCTATGGAACATTTTAATTCAGAACCAGTGTTACCCATTGGCTTAAACCCAAATACAGAAAAGTTGGTCGAATCACTCTTGTCAGAGCCGAGTTCTATGCAAAAGGATAAGATGTTTATAGTGCCAAATTATGAAAATAATTCATTATCAACTTATTCCTCTCCCGAAGTTCCGGTATGCTACCGGTATGGGCCGATTCCCAACCTGAAAGAATCAAAATTATTATCTGAATGGTTGGATGATCGAGGTATTTCCTACAAAAAGAGAGAAACAGACGAGCAGGGGAGACAATTATTCTGGGTTTATTTGACACCGCGTGATTCACTGGCTTCAGCTGAAGCAGCAATGAAAGACCTGAAGCTTAAAGGTGTGAAGGATATTAGATTGATCAACGAGGGTGACCTGTCAAACGCCATCTCATTAGGTCTGTTTTCCAGTCAAGCTGCTATTAATCGCCGTTTGAATGAGATTAAATCAAAAGGATATCAATCTGTTGTTATCCCTTATTCGGGAGGTAATAAAATACAATGGTTTGATGTTCGTGTTGTCAAAGACTCTTATTATGTAAATGATCTATTCACCGGGTTGCCTGCAAGATTCAACGCATTACCAGTTGATTGCAATGAAATTGCTATGCAATAGGGAAATCCTTAGAATATGCCCACAAAATTTCCACGAAAGAATTAAGTATTGATATACTTTGAGGCAATAGTGTTTATTGCCCCGATAGTTAAATGGTATAACCGGTGATTTGTAATCACCTATTGGGGGTTCGATTCCCTCTCGGGGCTCCAGTCTGGTAAAACGGATTGAATAAGCATATCAATATATTATTAATGGAACGTCCATGACTTTTAATAAAATTATTATTTCCATTTGTCTCAGCATATTGTTTGTAGCGGGTAGCTATGCGCAAACATCATATGACGATATTCAGTTGTTACTTAATCAGGGGCAATTTAAAAAAGCACTTACCCTGACTGAAGATCAACTTTCCGCTAATAAGTCAGATATTAAATTACAATTTATGAAAGGTCTGATATTGACGCGCCTTGATCGATTCAGTGAAGCTGAACAGGTTTTTATTCAGTTAACGAAAGATAATCCGGATTTACCAGAACCTTATAATAATCTGGCTGTTGTCTACGCTGCACAAGGGAAATATGTTGAAGCAGAAGCGGCCCTCAAAAATGCAATTAACACTCATCCAAGTTATGCCACTGCGCATGAAAACCTGGGCGATATATACGCTAAAATGGCCAGTCGGGCCTATAACCAGGCACTGGAATTAGATACCAGTAATAAAACTGCCCGAGAAAAATTATCACTGGTTAATGAATTAATTTCTGCTCCACCAGAAACCACCACCAACAAAAAAGAAGTGGTTGCTGTTACTGCAGTTCCCGAGATAGTCAAATCTGTGCGCGAACCCGAGGTTATTGCTATCCCGGCGAAGACTGAGTCAGTAACGGTAAATACCCAGGCTAAAGTTGCAGCACCCGAACCAGATAAGGCGGATGTTGAAAAAGCGATTACTCAAAATAAAATTGATGTGGGTTCATCGCTCAAAAATTGGGTTAATGCCTGGTCTGCCCAGGATGTAGACACCTATCTTGCGACCTATGCACAGGAATTTATTCCGCCGAAGCGATTAAGCCGTAGTGAATGGGAGAAGGATCGACGTATACGTTTACGCAAGCCCAGCTTTATCAAGGTCACATTATCCGATGTAAAGATTAATCTGCATGGTAAAGATTATGCTGAAATTAAATTCACACAGGCATATCAGTCTAATACTTATAGTGACAAGGTAAAAAAAGAGCTATTAATGCGTAAGATTGCAGATAAATGGTTGATCACGCAGGAGAGAACGCGTTAATTTATAGTGTAATGAAGATTAACTGCAAACATCTTTTCTTTCTAATTTATATTAGCAGCCTCACTTTGCCAGTGAATGCCGGCGATCTGCTTTCCAAAGCGACTTCCGATCAAGGATTATCGACTCATTCCGAGAGTTTGTTAATCAATGCTGTAGAGCATATAAAAAACAATAATACCGAGCAGGCGCTACAGGATTTACGCCAACTGATACAGTTCAACCCGGATTTTAAAGCAGCCCAGTTGATGTATGCAGATTTAATGTTGGCTCGTTCCCAAATCATTACTGATTTTGGCAATATCCCTAATGCATCATTTGAACGTATCTCAGCACTTAGAGATGAGGTTCAGGCGCGTTGGCGCTATTACAAGTCACCTGTTGATCGAAACAAGATACCTTCTTCTTTAATACAAATTGCCAACAAACAGGACCATGTTATCGTTGTCGATTCTTCCCGTTCACGTTTATTTTTATTTAAAAATAAACGTGGTGTGCCAACCCTGATTAAAGATTTTTATATCACGATAGGCAAGAATGGTGTGGGAAAATATGTTGAAGGCGATCAAAAAACACCTGTTGGTGTGTATTTTGTTACCGGTTTTATCAAGCCGGAAGAATTACCGGATCTATATGGTGATGGTGCGTTTCCTATAAACTACCCCAACGCATGGGATCAGCGTCATGGCCGCACGGGTTACGGAATATGGCTACATGGGACACCCAGTAAAACCTATAGTCGGCCACCAAGAGACAGTAATGGTTGTGTAATTGTAAGTAATCAGGATTTGAATATTCTTTCGCCGTTCATTAAAAAAGGGCACACCCCCGTTATCATTTCTGATTCTATCGATTGGGTTTCGAAACAGGAGTGGCAAAAACGCAGCGATGATTATGAGCAGTTTGTTGAAACATGGCGTCAAGACTGGGAGAGTCGAGATGCTAATTTATACCTTCGGCATTATTCAAAAGAATATTCAGGACTGGGCAAAGACTATAATTCGTGGGTCGAATATAAGAGTCGGGTTAATCCATCTAAAAAATTCATTAAGGTAAACTTGACAAATACAAGCATGTTTCTTTATCCGGGCGAAGATCAGTTAATGGTTGTAACGTTTGTTCAGGATTACGCCAGTGATAATTTTCATAAAAAATTTACCAAACGCCAGTACTGGCGGATGGAAGACGATGGCCAATGGCGAATTATTTATGAAGGGGCGGCTTCCTGATCTCCCCTAAGTGATTCCATGTAGGCTTCTTCGGTTATATTCTCACTCAACCATTTCACCATATCACGCCAGATACTACTTATTTCGTTTTTGGTAGGCATGATTCCAGCGTAGGGGAGTTCAATGGTCACAACCGGTATCTGACGCTGAATCCCGGCATAGTTACCCAACGAACCAGGATAGGTTCCCAGTAAATTGAGATAAAGACGACCCAGTTTATAAGGGCCATTACGCGGCCCATCGTAATCAACTATTCCATGTGGTGCATGTACTGCGACGATGACATCGGGATTAAAATTATTGATGTACTCGACCAGCCAGCTTGATTCAGGTTCACTTAATGCCGCTTTACCCGGATAACGTCTTGGGTTTTTGTCAGTTCTATCTCGCCAGTATTTAAGGGCGGTGTTTTCCCAATCTTCTATCGGGAAGTTACGATTTAGATCAACGTCATTTTCATTCATACGTTGCGATTTTTTTCGTAATAAACCATCCGGGTTTAACAAAGGGATAATATTCCAATGAAACAGTCCGGAGTGGTGTTCATCCAGTATTCGCATCCATTTAAAAATAATACTAACAGATGAGTATTCATCACCATGGATTCCACCGATTAATAATACTCTGCCTAGTGGTGAACGACTTGGGAGTGGCGGGTATTCTTTTAATAGTATCGGCGCCCCTTTAACTGAACGGCCTTCTGTTGCGACGAGATTGAGTTCCAGACAATCATTAACATTCACACTACCTAATTTGCCACCGATGCGTTTACATTCCTGCTCAACAAGCTGTTGATTGTCATCAGCTTGAGCGGGTAAAAAAGGGAATAGGGTTAAAAAGATAATAGTTATAACAGATTTATTCATCATGCGCCTAATTTAGATATTCCAGAAATAATCCTATAAAAACAGTAAGTCCGAACCAGTTATTATTTAAAAAAGCACGCATACATTGTTCGGTTTTTCTGTGCCAGATCAATTTTAATTGATACAGAAAGAAACAGGCAGCTATGCCAAGGCCGGTAAAATAAATTGGACCGAGTTGCGCCTGTCTCCCGACAGCGATCAAAGTTGTCAATACCAGCACTTGAATAACCCCGATAATAACCCGGTCTGCATCATCAAACAAAATCGCAGTGGATTTGATCCCCACCTTCAGGTCATCTTCACGGTCAACCATGGCATACATCGTATCATAGACAACTGACCAGAGAATATTCGCGATAAGTAAAAGCCACGCAATTTGTGGTACAGCATTGGTTTGTGCAGCGAAGGCCATGGGAATGGCCCAGCCAAATGCCAGACCAAGAAAAAACTGCGGCAGATAGGTGAACCGTTTCATGAATGGATAAATGCCCGCCAGCATAACCGCGACTAATGCCAGTTGTATGGTCAATTCATTAGTGGTTAATACGAGCAGAAAGGCAACCAGGATTAAACTGATCGCAACTGCTAACGCCTCAACCGATGATACTTTTCCTGTCGCGAGAGGCCGGGTTCGAGTACGTGAAACTAATGGGTCAAATCGTCTATCTGCAATATCATTGAGTACACAACCAGCTGAGCGCATTAAAAACACACCCAGTACAAATACGACAAAAACACCCGGATCGGGAAATCCTTCGGCTGCCATCCATAAACCCCAAAGAGTCGGCCATAATAAAAGCAGGATTCCAATTGGTCGGTCGAGCCTGATGAGTAATGAATACTGTTGTAAACGTTCACGCACAACAGGCATGTTTCGTTTAATCGTGCTCATAATATTCTTTATAATCAAAACCATTGCAGCCCAAAGCGCATGGCAAAGGATTATTGTTTTGTTTAAATTGTCTTTTAGTTTTTGCTGCATTCTAAAATTGTCGGTAAAAATACTTCCGTGATCAGTAGCGGATTATTATTGATGTAGAAAAGAGATTGTCTGCCCCATAAATCACCGGCAATTTTACTAGCCACGGTGGCTTGTTGATGAAGACTGCAATCTACAGGTATTTTCGCATAGCGCATATTGGTTCGATAAGCCGTATTATCATTAAATAAAATATTGCCTAAAGGCTTATTACCCAGTTGCAGCAACTCCTGACTTTCTTTTTCAAACGTTGTGCGTGGAATTACCGTTCGGGCATAAACTAACCTGTTAGTGTCACATTTTAACCATGATTCCCGCACAAATGTAATTTCATCCTCGGCTAAGGAGAGTGACTCAATTTCATCGGTCAGTGGCTGACACCAGGATTCATTTTTTAGTTCGATATGAAATTCCCCGCCACAGTTATCTTCTATGTAG
This sequence comes from Gammaproteobacteria bacterium, assembly GCA_041600575.1. GTDB lineage: Bacteria > Pseudomonadota > Gammaproteobacteria > Eutrophobiales > Eutrophobiaceae > UBA7359. The sequence continues at coordinate 6,794 of JBFIJV010000020.1, forward strand.
CGTGATAGTGAACCATCCTGAAAAAGAAATTCATGTAATCTATGATCAACAAGTTCAATTTCAGTATCCAGTTTGTTTTGCCAACGTAATTTCAATTATTATTTCCTTTGATGTTAAACATTACTGTATTCGAGGCTTTTCCCAAGCCAACGCTCAATTAATAATTTCACCTTGTCGGGATGTTGTACCAGTAATGTTTTTGCTGTCTTTTGAATTTCAGGTAATAAGTGCGCATCACGCATCAGGTCTGCAACACGCATATCGGGTATTCCCGCCTGGCGTGTGCCTAATACTTCTCCGGGCCCGCGTAGTTCAAGGTCTTTTTCAGCTATTAAAAAACCATCACTGCTGGTACGCATGATCTCCAGTCGTTGTCGGGCCAGTTCGCCAAGCGGCGGTTGATACATTAAAACACAATCACTTTTAATTTCACCGCGTCCGATGCGACCCCGTAATTGATGTAATTGTGAAAGGCCAAAGCGTTCAGCATTATCTATAATCATCAAGCTGGCATTAGGCACATCTACACCAACTTCTATTACTGTTGTTGCCACCAGCAGGCTAATTTTACCATTTTTAAAATCCTGCATGACGGATTCTTTTTCATTTGCCTTCATGCGCCCATGTATCAGACCAATTTTAATCGATTCCAGTTTTTCAGTAAGTTTCTCTGCGGTATCTATTGCTGTTTCACATTGCAATGTTTCCGATTCTTCGATCAATGTGCAGACCCAATAAACCTGACGTCCTTCTGCACAGACATGTTTTATCCGCTCTATAATCTCATCGCGGCGTTCATTTGAAATAACACTGGTTCCAATTGATTTGCGGTTAGGTGGTAATTCATCAATCAAGGTGTGATCGAGATCGGCGTAGGCAGTCATCGTCAATGTACGTGGGATCGGCGTTGCGGTCATGATTAGTTGATGTGGAAAAGTTTCATGCTGTTGCCCTTTCTCCAGCAAGGCAAGTCGTTGATGCACTCCAAAACGGTGTTGCTCATCAATAACTATCAAGCCTAATTTTGCAAAACTGACACTTTCCTGAAACAACGCATGTGTGCCAATCGCAACAAACGGTGTTTTGTCTTGTAATCGTGTTTCCACTTCATTTCTTATGGATTTTTTTAATTTTCCAGTCAGGAAAACAACATCTATCTTCAATGGTTTAAGCCACAATAGAAAATTATTATAGTGCTGTTCTGCTAATAATTCAGTCGGCGCCATGATAGCAACTTGATAGCCGGCTTCTATAGCTTGTAATGTAGCTAATGCAGCAACAACTGTCTTACCTGAACCGACATCACCCTGAATCAGGCGCAACATAGCCACTGTTTTGTTCAAGTCAGACGCTATCGTGTCATAAGCTCTTTCTTGTGCATTTGTTAATGTAAATGGTAGACCATCTAAAAATACTCTGACCAGGCGTTTACTCGTTTCGAATGCAGGTGAATGTTCCGTTCTTAATTCATTGCGTAATTGAAGCAAGCTTAATTGTTGGGCAAGCAATTCTTCAAAGGCAAGTCTTTGCTGCGCCGGATGGCGACCTGCCACGAGACTTTGTACATCGGCATCAGGTGGTGGGCGATGTACATATTCCAATGCATCAACCAGCGTAGGCAAATTTTGTGTCGATAAAATATTCTCTGGTAGTAATTCAATCAAACCTTGTTTGTTATTGTTTAAGGTTATCAAGGCTTGATCAGTCAATTTACGTAGACGTGCCTGTTGTAAGCCTTCTGTACTGGGATACACGGCAGTTAATTGTTCTTCCAGTTCATCATCCTGAGATTTATCCAACACGCGATACTCCGGATGAATAATTTCCAGTGAATTTGGTCCACGACGAACCTGGCCATAACAGCGTATTGTCAGTCCGCGTTGCAAGCCTTTTTCCTGTGCTCGTGAAAAATAAAAAAAGCGTAAAACAATTGCACCTGTCCCGTCGCTGATTCGACACAATAATGAGCGCCGCTTTCCATAGCGAATCTGTGTAAGTTCTATTTCTCCCTGAATGTAGGCGTTATGTCCATGTAGTAATGCACCGATGGGTGTTAAACGTGTGCGATCAATATATCGATGTGGTAAGTGAAACAATAAATCCTGAACATTTATAATTCCAATGCGATTGAGTTTTTCCTGCAAGCGAATTCCGACCCCACTCAGAACGGTGACCGGATCTGTAAGCGAATGTTGCTTATTAATTGTCAAAGCAATTAGTCAAATACCATGCGATAGTGTCAATACAATTTAAAATGATGCTGATTGAATTCACTTATAGCGTCATGATGGCATCCATCTCAACCAAAGCACCTTTTGGTAAACTGGCGACACCAACTGCAGCACGAGCAGGATAAGGTTCAGAAAAGTATTCAGCCATGATCTCGTTGACTAGTGGAAAGTGTGATAAGTCTGTGAGGTAGATATTTAATTTGCTGATGTTTGCCAGAGAGCCATTTGCTGCTTTTGCCACAGCGATGAGATTATCAAATACGCGAGTAATTTGAGCGCGCATATCACCTTCAATAAGTTCCATTGTGTCTGGTACCAGCGGGATTTGACCTGAAAGATATACTGTGTCGCCAACTTTCACTGCCTGTGAGTAGGTGCCTATGGCTTGTGGTGCATCAGTAGTGGATATAATTTCTCGTTGCATTATTGCCCCCTGTCTAAATTTGTAGGATAGTTTTACTTTGGTTATTTTAAGATAAACCTGTAATCAACACAGCAAGTGTTAAGCACGCGATATTTGTGAAACACTTTTTATTGATCTGATTTTTCTGATTACATCGGCCAAATGTACTCTGTCTTTTACATCAATAGTAAATCGCTGATCTGCGTAGCGATCATCTCGCTCCATCATCTCTACTTTCTCAATATTTGCACCGGCATCAGCGATTGTAGCAGCTACATTCGCAAGCACACCTCGTTGATTACTCGAATTCAGACGAATCATTACCTGAAATTCACGGTCGATATTTTCTTCCCATTCAACTTGTATCCATTTTTCAGGATGATTTCGAAATTCTGCAATGTTTTTACAGGTTTGACGATGTATCACAATACCGCGACCGGAAGTAACGAAGCCATGAATAGGGTCGCCGGGGATTGGGTAACAACATTTAGGAAAATTGACCACCAGGCCTTCAGTTCCTTTAATCGCTAATGGTGTTGTTTTAGTCGAAGAGAGCTCTCTGGTTTCTACTGGAGTGAGTTTTTCAATTGCAACGACTTGTCTGGCGAATAACGGTGCCATTTTATTGCCAAGTCCAATCTCCTGAAACAAATTATCCACATGTTCTAGGTTATTTTCAGCAAGCAAAAAGTCCATATCCTGTTTACTGATATCTTGATACGTAATTCCGAATGGTTCCAGCTCACGATTTAAAAGACGTTTACCCAATGCAATAGCTTCATCATTCTGCAGGTTTTTCAGAAAATGTCTTATTTGAGTTCGTGCTTTAACGGTAGTCACAAAGTTTAACCAGGCTGGGTTAGGTCGGCCGCTTTTCCCGGTTATAATACTGACCGTTGCTCCATTAGTGAGATGTGTGCCAAGTGGAACCAGCTTTCTGTTAATTCTGGCTCCTACACAACGATTACCAATATCGGTATGTATAGCGTAAGCAAAATCTACAGCAGTTGAACCGTTGGGTAACTCCATTATTTTTCCCTTGGGCGTGAAGACATAAACTTCATCCGGGAATAGATCTATTTTTACATTTTCAAAAAACTCTTCCGGATTCCCTGCTGATTTATTCATTTCTACAATATTGCGTAGCCATTCCCGGGCTCGACGATGGACATTGCTGCGATCGCTATCTACCCGATCAGGTGTTTTTGCTTTGCCCTCTGCCTTATAGAGCCAGTGCGCCGCTATACCCACTTCCGCAACATTATTCATGTCTTTGGAACGTATCTGTATCTCAATGGGTACGCCATATGGACCAAACAAAACGGTGTGTAGTGATTGATAGCCATTTGTTTTAGGAATAGCAATGTAATCCTTGAACTTACCGGGGACGGGTTTATATAAATTGTGTACAGCACCCAATGTGCGATAACAGGTATCGACATTATCCACAATCAAGCGGAAGGCATAAACATCAAAAATATCTGAAAATGATAAATGCTGTTCTCGCATCTTTTGGTATATGCCATAAAGATGCTTTTCTCTGCCCAGGATTTGTCCGGGAATCTTTTCCTGGCGCATACGTCGTTTTAAAGCAGTTCGGATTTTAGTGATAATTTCCTTACGATGCCCTCGTGCCTTATTTATTTGCTCATTCAGTATTCGATAACGCATCGGATATAAAGCAGCAAAACCGAGCTCTTCCAACTCTAAACGTATGGAGTTAAGACCGAGCCGCAATGCAATCGGAGCGTAGACTTCAAGCGTTTCGCGTGCAATGCGACGGCGTTTTTCGGGTTTTAACGCCTCCAGAGTACGCATGTTATGCAGGCGGTCAGCGAGTTTAACCAGAATGATGCGTATATCATTACTCATCGCCATCAACATCTTACGGAAGTTGTTTGCTTGTGCTTCAGCAGAGCTTTCGAACTTTATCTTGTCCAGTTTACTGACACCGTCAACCAGTTCAGTAACACCCTTGCCAAACTTACGCTGTAGTTGTGCCTTGGCTGTGGGAGTATCTTCGATAACATCATGCAGGATAGCCGCCATGATGGTTTGATGATCCATGTGCATCTCACCCAAAATTCGAGCGACTTCCAATGGATGATTAATATAGGGTTCACCACTGACTCGTTTCTGACCTTCATGTGCCTTGGCACTAAAATAATAGGCGCGCTGTACTTTAAAGACCTGATCTGGTTGCAGATAGGTTCCGATAAGCTTACTGAGGTCGTTAATAGTTAGCACTGGTAATAAGTCGACAGCGATTGTTAATCAAAAAGTACGGATAACGTACGGAAATTATATGATACAACAGCAGAAAGACGCATGCCGCGCCTTTCTGTTATGTGAAGAGTGTTTTGTTGCTTATTCTACGGTGGGTATTTCAAAATCAGATTCAGTAAATTCTTCTTCTGTATCGAATCTGTTTATTTTATCGATATTGTCGTTATTAACCAGATTCTCGGCTATTTCACGTAACGCAATAACAGTCGGTTTATCATTCTCTGCAGGGACCAGTGGATCAGCACCCATTGCAATTTGGCGTGCACGTTTGCTTGCTAATAAAACCAGATCGTAGCGGTTAACAACATTTTCCAGGCAGTCTTCAACGGTTAGTCTGGCCATGTAAATTCCTCATTCCTAGGTGTAAGTGATTTTCAGATTCTCTCTGGTTAAAAAATAACCAGATTTTAGTGGAGCGCTATTCTACTGGATTAGGAGGCCATTGGGCAATAAGTGAATCTATTAACTGTCGCTTAACTCGCCTGATTCATGATTTTACTGACAAATTCATCATAAAAAGCCGATTGGCGGCAACTACCCAGGTTCGTCGCGCTAATAATAGTCTTAATCTGTGCCAATGCGGTGTCAAAATCGTCATTGATAACGATATAGTCAAATTCCTTATAATGTGACATTTCTTCACGTGCTGCATCCATCCTGCGTTCAATTGTCTCTGTATCATCATGTTGACGCGAGACCAGCCTCTCGCGCAGAGCTTCGTAGCTTGGCGGCAGAATAAAAATACTAATGCTGTTTCGCAATTGCGATTTTACCTGTTGTGCACCTTGCCAATCGATTTCCAGAATAATATTTTTCCCGGATGCAAGTTGAGTATTAACCCAGTCACGTGATGTTCCGTAATAGTTGTCAAAGACTTTCGCATGTTCAAGAAATTGATTTTTATTTATCAATTGTTTGAACTCCTGTTCACTGACAAAGTGGTAAGCAACGCCGTCTATTTCATCAGCACGTGGTTGTCGTGTTGTATGTGACACAGAAACATCGACATCGCCCATGTCCTCAATCAACGCTTTAACCAAAGATGTTTTGCCTGCGCCAGATGGGGCAGCAATTATAAATAATGAGCCTCTTTTATTTTTATCCATGTGAGTAATTTTTTTTAAATGACAGTTGTACTATTCAATATTCTGGATCTGCTCACGCATCTGTTCTATTAACACCTTTAAATCGACGGATGAATTGGTAGTATCCAAATGTGCTGACTTTGAGCCTAATGTATTTGATTCACGATTCATTTCCTGCATTAAAAAATCCAGTCGCCGACCAACAGCATCAGACTGTTCTAGGACTCTTTGTACCTCATCTATATGGGCGTCCAATCGATCCATCTCTTCTGCAACGTCCATCTTTTGGGTTAATAAAAGAAGCTCTTGTTCGAGACGTTCACTATTCAACTCGGTATTAAGTTCTTGTACGCGTAAAGTTAGTTTTTCACGAATGCCTTCAAGTATAGTGGGCATTTGTTCACGAACCCGGGCAACGATCTCCTTGGCTGCCAGACAGCGATCAAGAATCATTTTTTTTGTTTTTTCACCTTCACGTTCGCGAGTTTCAACGACGGCGATAAGTGTTTGATCAACTAATTTTAGTAAAGGAGCACTTATAGCTTCAGGATCCGGTGCATCCTTATCCAGGACTCCCGGCCAACGTAACAATTCAAGCGGGTTTATTGCAGCTGCATTTTTCAATTTCGTGTTTGTTATTTCAGCAGTCTCTATAATCTTACTCAATAGTTCCTGATTAACAGGTAAAGCATCTTTAAATGTTTCACGTTGTTCAAAACGAATATTACAATCGACTTTTCCGCGCTTTAATTGTTTGGAGATGCGATCACGAATAGTCTGTTCCAGTGGACGCAATTCTTCTGGCAGACGAACAGACATTTCCAGGTAGCGATGATTGACGCTCCTGATCTCACAACTGGCTTCCCCCCACTCACCGGAATCTTCAGCTCTGCCGTATGCAGTCATGCTTTTAATCATTAATTTATCCTTTCATTATTATTATTTGCTAATACTAACGTTTCAGTCGTATATGGGAAATACGCGGACACATTTTATCGTTATAATGCAGCCCTTTTTATATTGGAGTTACCTATGCGCCCAAGCGGACGTTCGCCGGATCAACTAAGACCGGTCACAATAACACGAAATTTTACCTGTCATGCTGAAGGTTCTGTCTTGATCGAATTTGGCAATACGAAAGTCATCTGTAATGCCAGTTTTGACGCCGGTGTCCCGGGCTTCCTGCGTGGCAAGGGACAAGGCTGGGTGACGGGCGAATATGGAATGTTACCGCGCTCAACCGGATCGCGTATGCGCCGTGAAGCATCGCAAAACAAGCAAGGCGGCCGAACCATGGAAATCCAGCGATTGATTGGTCGTTCTTTGCGTGCGGTTATTGATATGACTGCATTGGGTGAAAATACGATAGTCATCGATTGCGATGTCATTCAGGCCGATGGCGGAACGCGGACGGCTTCGATCACTGGTGGTTATATAGCATTGGTTGATGCTATTAATAAAGCCAAAGCAGATGGCCTGATTCAGGCCGATCCGATCAAGGCCATGATCGCTTCAATATCTGTTGGAATTCACAATGGCGAGCCGGTACTTGATCTGGATTATGCTGAAGACTCGACAGCTGAAACAGACATGAATGTCGTTATGAATGACGAGAATCATTTTATTGAAGTCCAGGGTACAGCAGAAGGACATGCCTTCACGCCGGATGAACTGAACAGCATGTTGAGCCTGGCACAAAAAGGAATTACTGAGTTATTTGAATTTCAACGCAACGCGTTACAACAATAATTCAATGCAGGAACATCATTTTGGAAAAGCGACAAATAGTTCTCGCCAGCAATAACGAAGGCAAGGTCAGAGAGATAAACGAGTGTCTTGATGGCACCGCTTTTCGTATTGTTCCGCAATCGAGTTTCAATGTTCCGGAGGTTGAAGAGACCGGTTTAACATTTGTGGAAAATGCTTTGCTCAAGGCGCGTAACGCAGCCCGGTATACCGATCATCCGGTAATAGCCGATGATTCAGGGATCGAAGTTCTTGCTTTAAAAGGCAGACCGGGCATCTATTCCGCACGTTATGCTGGTGTCAATGCCAGTGATAAGGATAACCTGGACAAGCTTATCGAAGAGATCAAACCGTTGAGTGAAGTGGATCGAAAAGCCCGCTTTGTGTGTTTAATGGTTTATTTAAGACACGCGGATGACCCAACGCCCGTCATGTGTCAGGGTATTTGGGACGGTGTTGTGATCACTGAACCACGTGGACCAAATGGATTTGGTTACGACCCTATGTTTTATGTGCCAACACACGAGTGTACTTCTGCTGAGTTGTCACCAGCTATAAAAAATCAACTCAGTCACCGTGGAAAGGCCTTACAAGCCTTGATTAAAGCAATCAGTGCTTGAATATATCGAAATTACTATTCGCAAATATTTATAGAAAATTTCTCCTGCCCCATCCCTGAGGCAGGAGAGACATGCAGGATCGCATCCGTTCAAATATTCTTTAACCCACAATAGAATTATTGTGACTTAAAAAAATGACAATATTATTAACGTACTGTTAATAATCAGAAGATTGTTAATTTTTCAATGAAAACAATTAGATATTATATAAAATATAGATTTTTTTCAGTCGTCATTAATAATCTTCGTGATACCTGTTACTGGTATTTCAAATAATATAAACATGTACAATAGTGGCACACTTATTTTGCGGCGACTTAATTTTCGAAACGATTAACAGGATAGCAATCTACGGTCTGAACCGGACGGTGATAAAATTTAATGGCTATGCGTAATATTTCTAAATTAACAGACAAACTTATAGTAGTGTTTTTGACACTGTGTTGCCTGAATGTATCTGCACAAGAGAGAGTCATCCCGGTCAGTGTCATTACTGCTAAAACGGGCAATCTGCATGAAGAAATACGCTTGACCGGCTCGGTCGCATCAATCCGTACCTCCAGAATATCGCCAAAGGAAGAAGGCTATATAGATTCACTATTAGTCGACGAGGGAGATGCGGTTAAAAAAGGAGATCCGATTATGTATTTTGATCGGCAACTTGCAGATATTGAAACAACACGTGTGCGAGCACAACTCAGCGAGGCCAGAGCCCGACTAAATGAGTTTAAACGCCAGCGTGATGAAACTGCGGAACTGGTAGAAAAAAAACATATAGCCCATACGGCCTTTGAAGCAGCCACTGCTGCAGTAGAAATTAATACGGCTGTAGTGCAACGACTGGAAGCTGAATTAAAAAGACAACAAGTCATTTCCGAGCATCATATTTTAACCGCACCATTTGACGGGGTCATCACCGAAAAAATGGTAGAGGTTGGTCAATGGGTTGATACCAATACTGCTTTATTTGAATTAACAGAATTAAATCCGTTACGTGTAGAAGTACCTGTGCCGCAATTTTACTTTAGCAAAATTAATATTGGTACGCCGGTGAAGATTAGTTATGACGCAATACCTGATAAACTATTTACCGCAGAAGTAACGACCAAGGTTCCTACCAGCAGTCAGAATACACGCACATTACCGGTAATGATTAAAATCGAAAACGATCAACAACTCATAGCGCCGGGTATGTCTGCCAGAGTTTTTTTTATAGTTACAGAATCAAATAAAACACAATCCGTGTTATTACCCAGGGACGCCGTAGTTCAGAAACCTGATGGAACAAAAACGGTTTGGGTTGTGGCAGAAGATAAAGGCGTTACCAAGGCAAACCCTGTTCAGGTAAAGACCGGTAAAAGCCATCTCGAAAATATAGAGATATCGTTTGGAAACATTCAAGCCGGCGATCAGATAATTGTAAGAGGCAATGAATTATTAGAGGCCGGGCAAAGCGTCAACATTCTGGAAGAACTGGACTATAAACTTTAACAAGCTCAACAATTATGTTTCGTTTCGCCATAAATAATCCCATCATCGTTACAGTAGCGATCTTGATCGTTTGTCTATTTGGTGTGTTGTCCCTGTTTCGCGTACCGATACAAATGATTCCTGATCTTGACCCACGTATTATTTCAGTTCAGACCCGTTGGCCAGGTGCAACACCGCAGGATATTGAAAAAGAGATCCTGATTGAGCAGGAAGAATACCTTAGACGTATCCCCAGTCTGGAACGCATGATGTCCAATGCAGGCACTGGTAGTGCCGAGATCGAGCTCGAGTTTGCGCATGGTGTTGATATAAATGAAGCCTTATTACGCGTTAATAATGCACTGTCTCAAGTTTCGGGTTATCCGGAAAATGTTGACGAACCACAGATAACTTCGAGTGCATTTTCCAGCAACTCATTTATGTATTTCAACATAGCACCGTTAGCGGGCAATCCAAAAAATATCAATATTATCCAGATGCGGGATTTTCTGGAAGACAATGTTCAAACCTTTATAGAACGTGTGCCAGGTGTTGATTCAGTCCGTTTGCGTGGCGGTGAAGATCCACAAATAAAGATTTTTGTTGATCCTATCAAACTGGCTGAACGTGATATCCGTTTATTCGATGTGCGTAATGCGATACGTGCACGTAATCGTGATATGTCTGGCGGCGATCTTGATTCGGGCAAACGTCGTTATATGTTACGTACGCGCGGGCGCTTTGACAGTATCGAAGAAATAGAAAATCTGGTTATTGCAAGAGAAGGCGATGCATTTGTACGTTTGAAAGATGTAGGTTATGTCGAGCAATCTATTTCCGAGATACGTTCGATTGCCTATACCAATGGCGAAGCTGTTATTAACCTTGCAGTAAAACGCCAGCTTGGATCAAATGTTATCCAGATCAAGCAAGATATTCTTGAGGTAATGGAAGAACTTAATCAGGGTTTTCTGAAAGAACAGGGAATGCAGATGGCATTGATTTCGGAAGATGTCCGTTACGTGGAGCAATCGGTCAAAGTTGTCTCTCAAAGTTTGTTGATCGGTGCGGCACTGGCAGTATTGATGTTGTTTTTATTTCTGCGATCCACCTCTGCGACACTGGTCGGTGCGATAGGTATACCCGTTTGTACCGTTACCGCATTTCTTGGTTTATTGATTACGGGTCGTACTATGAATGTTATATCAATGGCGGGTGTCGCCTTCGCAATTGGTATGACGCTGGATAACAGCATCGTAGTATTGGAAAATATATATAAACATATGAGTCTGGGTAAAACCCGGATGCAGGCTGCCTTCGAAGGGGTTAAGGAAGTATGGAGTGCGGTGTTGGCTTCAACCCTGACGACCGTCTTTGTGTTCCTGCCGATTGTGTTTATCAAGGAAGAGGCCGGCCAATTATATTCTGATATCGCGATCGCAATCTCGGCCTCTATCCTGATGTCGATGATTGTGGCCATTACCGTTATTCCCGTTGCGTGTAGTCGTTTCCTGAAGCCGAATACATCAACCCCCTCACGTTTTGGC
>JBFIJV010000021.1:0-18031 GCA_041600575.1 Gammaproteobacteria bacterium
AGATAACTTTGTTGGTGCGGTTGATCTGCTGACACGCAAGGCCTGGATCTGGAATGATGAGAATGACCCGTTAAATTATGAGATTCAGGAACCGCCTGCTGACATGGTTGATTTAGTTGAAGAATGGCGTGAGAAATTAATTGAAACCGTCGTTGATCAAGACGATGACATAATGGAAAAATATCTGGATGGTGTAGAACCTACCATTGATGAACTAAAGGCTTGCATCCGCAAAGGGACTATCAATCTGAGCTTCTTCCCTACCTATTGCGGTTCAGCATTTAAAAACAAGTGTGTGCAATTGGTATTGGATGCTGTTGTCGATTATTTACCTAACCCGACTGAAGTTGAGCCACAACCTGAAGTGGATCTGGAAGGTAACCCAACCGGTGAAGTTGCCAGCGTCGATCCTGATAAACCATTACGTGCATTAGCATTCAAGATTATGGATGATCGTTTTGGTGCTTTGACATTTATACGCATTTATTCCGGGAAACTTGAAAAAGGAACAGCGGTACTCAATACGTTTACTGGAAAAACCGAACGTATTGGCCGTATCGTCGAAATGCATGCAGACGAACGTATCGAACTTGATGGTGCACAGGCAGGCGACATCGTCGCTGCTATCGGTTTAAAGAATGTACAAACCGGCCATACTTTATGTGACCCCAATAAACCGGCAACGCTGGAACCAATGGTCTTTCCGGATCCCGTTATCTCAATTGCTGTAGAACCGAAAGATAAAGCTGCTTCAGAAAAACTGGGGGTCGCTATCGGTAAAATGATTAAAGAAGATCCTTCGTTCCGCGTTGAAACAGACGAAGACAGTGGTGAAACCATTCTGAAAGGGATGGGTGAATTACATCTGGATATTAAAGTCGATATCTTGAAACGTACCCATGGTATTGAAGTGATTGTTGGTAGTCCACAAGTGGCCTATCGTGAAACCATTACCAAGCGCATCGAGGACAGCTACACCCATAAGAAACAATCGGGTGGTTCGGGACAATACGGTAAAATTGATTACGTTATTGAACCGGGTGAACCCGGTAGTGGCTATGTTTTTGAGTCAACCGTTACCGGTGGTAACGTACCAAAAGAATTTTGGCCGGCAATTCAAGGTGGATTTTCAAAGAGCATGGAAAGAGGTGTTCTCGCTGGTTACCCTTGTCTCGACTTCAAAGTTATTCTGGTTGATGGTGCATTCCATGCGGTCGATTCATCCGCCATTGCATTCGAATTGGCGGCCAAGGCTGCTTATCGACAAAGTATGCCAAAAGCGGGCCCACAGTTGATGGAACCTATCATGAAGGTGGATGTTTATACGCCTGAAGACCATGTCGGTGACGTTATTGGTGACTTGAATCGTCGTCGCGGCATGATTAAAGCGCAGGAGGCAAATCCAACCGGCGTACGCGTTAAAGCAGAAGCACCTTTAAGTGAAATGTTTGGCTATATCGGTACATTACGTACCATGACGTCCGGTCGCGGTCAGTTTTCAATGGAATTTTTGCATTACAGTCCTTGTCCTAAAAATGTAGCTGAGGTTGTTATTACTGAAACACTGGCGCGTGAAGAAGCAAAGAAGAAGTAGCGTTTTCTCTTCTTATTCAAATAAAAAAGGCCGGTTAATCCGGCCTTTTTTATTTTTTTGAAATTGTTACGCTCGATTAAATCTCAACTTATTGTTAACAATATATGACATATAAGTCCTTTAAGTTTTACATTCCTACAATATTACGTTAAATTGTCGACAATCTCAGGAAATAACGACTGTGTTAACATGTCATTAATACAGCTTATAGCTTTGACCTATACTCTGAAATAACAACGTTTGAGGAAATAAAAATGAAAATTTATGCAGATCCAATCTCGGTTAACAGCCGCAAAGTAATTGCCGGGCTAAAACTAATGGGTATCGAGTATGAATTAGAGCATGTTGATTATTTCCAGGGACAACATAAAAGCCCCGAGTATTTAGCCATCAATCCAAATGGCTGTATGCCATCCATGGTAGATGGTGATTTAACTTTATGGGAATCAAATGCAATCTTGCAATACGCAGCGGATAAAAACGGTAAAAATAAATTTTATCCCACTGATCTTAATCTACGGGCTGATATCAATCGTTGGTTACTTTGGGAATCATCAAGCTGGTTCCCATCATGTTATATCTACCTGGTTGAAAATGTCGTCAAGCCTCTATTAGAAGCAGAAACAGATGCTGCGGTTCTGGCAGCTCAGGATGAAACTTTTAATCTTTTAGCCGGTATATTAGATGAGCGCTTAAGTAAGAATGCCTGGTTGTGTGGTAATAGCCCGACAATTGCTGATATTGCTATGGCTGCACCGATGCATTTACACGGCTTACAAAAGTTACCGCTTGCTGCGCATACAAACCTAAGTAGATGGATGACGGAAGGTGTAGAACAATTACCCTGCTGGGAAGAAACCTATGTTGGTCCTGGTTTTAAACTCGGCAGATAATATTGAACTTGCCATTCATTAAACCCATCTGTTTAACATAAACATTTAATCGAGATGACTATGGATAATGAAGAATTTGTTACATCGACAATGAACTACACTGTTGATAATGGTATACCGCCTGATTATTATTTCTATGAGCCCGATCCATCCATCGAGTTAAATCCGCCAGGCACTGACCCGCGTGAAGTAAAAATTTATAATGGCTGGCCAAATGTAGACAAGTTCTCGCTTGATCGCGAGGGTTTTGAACTTAAGTCTATTGATAATACGTTTGACAAATATAACGACAATGATGAAGTCAGAAAATCTTTATATCCCTTGATCGTTGAATTTGTTAAGCAGCACACAGGGGCAAACCGGGTTGAGGTATTTGATCATACTGTCCGTAAACCGATGCCCGCCGATTTAAAAGTACAATCCGAAATACAACGACCGACAGTCCAACTGGCGCATAGTGACTACACACCAAAATCAGGGCCACAACGTGTTCGAGAATTACTACCGGATGAAGCGGACGAATTACTAAAAGGTCGAGTCGCATTCTTTAACGTCTGGAAACCACTTTATCGTACAGTGGAAGAGTTTCCCTTGGCCATGATCGATGATACGACTGCTGTAGAAGAAGATAAACTGATAATGGAGCTTAAATACAGAGACCGTACCGGTGAAATCTATGTCTTTCGGTATTCACCACAACATCGCTGGTATTACTTTCCAAGAATGACGCCGGAACAAGCTTTATTGCTAAAAACCTATGAGAGTGATCCAAATCGTTCCAGTTCTATGGGGCATAGTGCTTTTGTGGATCCGACTTCGCCAGCCGATGCAGCAACACGAGAAAGTATAGAAATACGGACGATGGCATTCTTCTAGATACCTATCTTTACAACACACTAAAGCCGGTCTTACCGGCTTTTTTTATGCCTGAAATAAATTAAATTGTATTAACCCTTTTCTCAATTTCATTCGTTTAAGTCAGTAGATTTAAAAAAATAACTCACTGGAGAATAACAATGAAATTGATCCTGCTTAATAAAGTACTAAAGACCACGACTGCAGCGTCACTGATATTTTTAACTTCTACAGCAGATGCAGTAGAACAGGAGAAAATGACCTCTCTTGAAGATCAAAACGCTGTTGCAGTAACGATCTACAATGAAAATCTGGCATTGATTAAAGATCGACGATCGATAACGCTGGATCAGGGATTTAATCTTCTGGCTTTTCGTGGTGTCAGTGCAACCATGCGCCCTGAAACATCCTTGTTAAGAAGTCTGAATAACAACAAAGGCTTTAATATACTGGAACAGAATTTTGATTTTGATTTGCTTACGCCGCAAAAAATGCTGGAAAAATATCTCGGCAAACAGATCAAAATCGCAAGCATGAATCCGGTAACGGGTATAGAGACCATCGAACAAGCGACCGTGTTAAGCACCAATCAGGGTGTTGTTGTAAAGATCGGTGATCGCATTGAAACCAATCCACGCGGTCGATTTATCTTTGATAAAGTGCCAGACAACCTTCGTGACCAACCGACACTTGTCATCCAACTCAATAGTCAGGTATCTAATCCACAAGACGTCGAACTGAGTTATCTTTCGTCGGGTTTATCCTGGAAAGCGGATTATGTGGCTGAACTAAACGCAGACGATAGCAAACTTGAATTAATGGGCTGGGTCACCTTAAATAATAAAAGTGGTACCGCCTATAATAATGCCAAACTGCAGTTGGTTGCCGGTGATGTCAATATAGTCAAAAATGAGTTTCGACATCGACTGGAGGGTAGAGCAATGGCTGCGGCAAAAATGGACATGGCAGACAGTGTCGAGCAAGAAAGTCTATTTGAATACCACCTCTATAGTTTAAATCGTCCCACTACACTTTCGAACAACCAGACTAAACAAGTGTCATTATTAACCGCGGCACAAGTCCCCGTCGACAAGGAATTCCTGTTACAAGGTAATGAATATTATTATCAAAGTAGTTACGGCAACATCGGTCAAAAAATGAAAGTGGGTGTTTATGTTGAATTTCAAAACAAGGAAAAATCAGGTCTTGGTCTACCCTTGCCTAAAGGCACCGTTCGAGTCTATAAAAAAGATAAAGCCGGGAATGCCCAGTTTATCGGTGAAGACAACATTGATCACACACCAAAGAATGAAGATGTACGTTTAAAACTGGGCGATGCGTTTGATATTACCGCTGATAAAAAACAAACCCACTTTGCAAAACGTAATGCCTATGGAAAATACAACTATGCATTCGAGAGCGCCTATGAAGTAGAACTGAAGAATGCAAAATCCGAAGCCGTCACCGTCATCGTTCGCGAACCTGTGCCCGGCGACTGGAAGATGCTGGAACAAAGTCATCCTTTCAAAAAAGTGGCTGCTGGTACTGCTGAGTGGCAGATAAATATTCCCGCGGAAAGCAGCACCACATTAAATTATACGGTGTTAGTCAGATACTGATAAATCCTGTCTTTCGTAAGCAGATTAAAGGCTGGTTTCACCAGCCTTTTTTTGTTGCCCCGGGATAAGCTATTATGAACTCATGCTTATGGCCAGACTCTACTTATTAACTTAATTACGTATTGAAGAATTCATTATTGAAAGATGGGTATAAAGAATAAAATGCGTAGCTTCATAATTTTCACCCTCTCAATTATTACGGGATGCACTACTCTTCCTCCCTCTACACCCCATTATCCTGATGATCAAAGTCTTGTCGGACAATGCAGCAAGGCCTATGCATTAATAACAACTTCAATAGCGAAAGCCAATGTATCCGATGCTGAGGCTCACCCAATAGACGGATACAATTATTTAAGGTCAAATCGTTTTCTTGCTTCGTTGAATGATAAGCTTGTTGATGAAAATTCGATATCAGCCTGGCTGGATAAATTAATACTGCTTGATCAACAAGCAAAAACTATTGAGATAAAAAACTTACCCTCTGCAAGCAGGCGTTCTTTAGAAATCAATATTGCGAACAATCTTAAAGATGATTGGTCAATTGAAAAAATAATTAATGACTGTCCATCGCAATTGAAAAAACATGATTTGTCTAAAAGTGAATATTTAAATAACATTATACTCAACGCCAATGTGCCAGCGGAATACTCTTTTTTTAAACGCAGCATCGGTTTATATCCGTTAACAAGTATCCCGGTCTATTTTGGTTATCAGCAATGGATAAAACAGAATATTTTTACATTTAAAAACCCCGAAAAAACAATCAACTCAATTGACAATCCTGTTGTTTATACACCTGACTCTTTATTAACATTAAGCGCCTCAGATATTGCAGTTATAATTAAACAGTCACGTGACACTGTTTTCGGTATACCGTTATTTAATCAAACACAATACGAACAATTAGCAAGACACTTCGCCCCGAATTTTCTAATCGATGAATCAAATGATACTGACAAAATTGGGCACCCCGTTTGGTCATCAACAGACATGCCCTCTTTAGACACAACACGGGCAGTCAGCTTTGTCAGACTGGAATACACCTGGTTTAAGGAATCGATTTTACCGCAATTGGTCTACACCATCTGGTTCCCGGAAAGGCCAAAACAATCAAACTGGGACATACTGGGAGGGGTCCTGGACGGCATTATGTGGCGCGTAACAATTGCGAATGACGGGACACCATTAATCGCTGACAGCATTCATCCCTGTGGCTGTTATCATTTATTTTTTCCCTCCAACGATATTATTAAAAATACAGATTCCTTAAAACAAGGAACACTGAGTGAAGGTATTGAAACACCACAAATTTTACCGGAATATTCTACAGCAGATCGATTAACGTTATTTATTGCAAGTAAAACACACTACTTAAGCTCTTTATCAATTGAGGAAAAAATAAATGACGGTTGGAAAAAAAGATCCTATGAATTAATTGTTAACAACAAAACCCCTGATATGAGTCTAAGATCAATGCCTTTAGTATCTGGCGATTTTAAAAGCCTCTACGACACAGAGGGTATAGTGCGGGGAACCGAACGTGCTGAACGTTGGCTACTTTGGCCTATGGGCATAAAAAGCCCAGGCGCGATGCGTCAATGGGGAAAACATGCAACTGCTTTTGTTGGACGTCGTCATTTTGATGATCCTTTCCTGTTAGACCAGGCGTTTATCCGCAAATCAAAATGACTATTTGTCGCTTAGCTTATGCATTGTTTATTCTACTAATCCTGCCTGGCCATAGTGCATTGGCGAATACAGACAGTCTCGAAAAAGCAAAGCATCTTTATCATATTGGTGAGTACCGCGACTCTGCTAAATTAGCCAGAATAATAGGAACCGCTAATGCATTTTCTTTGGCTGCAAAGGCGACACTGGTTGAAGCAACATTTATTGCTCCTGATGAAGATAAGTTGATTCTTTTTCAACAAGCGATTAAAGATGCTGAGGCTGCCCTGGCTCGAGAGCCGGGGCATATTGATGCACACTTACAAATTGCATTGGCACTGGGTTCAATAGCTGATCTTAAACATCCGATCATAGCCTATTTAAAAGGCTATGCCACTGAGGGCAAACACCACCTGGATATTGCTTTTTCAATAGCACCAGAGAATGCATGGGTTAATGGATTGCTTGGAATATGGCATTTACAAATTGTAAACCATGCAAGCGCCCTACTTGCAGATAATATCTATAACGCAAAGATCAATGATGGTTTGTATTATTGTAATAAAGCGAAACAGATGAAAGGAGTTGATTTGCAAATTTTATATGGATGTGCGGTTTCACTATATGACTTCAATGAAAAACCATATACCAAACAAGCTTACAATTTGCTGAAATTAATTGTAGAAAAAAAACCCGGAGATGTTACTGAATCCTATGTTATACAACAGGCCGAAATAAAGCTGAATGGAAAGATATAAAATTTAATATATCGTAGCTATTCTGGCATTTAGCTGACCTTATTATAGTACGGGCTAACCAGCTTTCCTTGAAGCACTCTTTCTTTCGTGTTCTTTTAAATGCTTTTTACGAATACGGATCGTCTTTGGCGTTACTTCCACCAGTTCATCATCATCAATAAATTCCAGGGCCTGTTCCAGTGTCATTCTGATTGGTGGTGTCAGAACAATATTTTCATCGGTACCGGAAGCACGTACATTGGTTAATTGCTTACCTTTTAATGCATTCACAACCAGATCGTTATCGCGTGCATGAATACCGACAATCATACCTTCATAAATATCCTCGGCATGACCAATAAATAATTTTCCGCGTTCCTGCAGGTTAAACAGGGAGTATCCAGCGGCTTTACCCAGACCATTGGAAATCAAAACACCATTATTACGTTGGCCAATTCTGACCGGCACATAAACACCATAATGATCAAACACGTTATAGAGTAAACCAGTACCGGAAGTCAGCGTCAGAAAGTCGCTGCGAAACCCGATCAAGCCACGAGCTGGAATGATGTACTCAAGACGCACTCTGCCTTTACCATCAGGTTGTATGTTTTTCAGATCGGCTCGGCGATCCCCCAGTTTTTCCATCACTGCGCCCTGATGTATGGCTTCAATATCAACAGTGAGTTGCTCATAGGGTTCTTCTTTGTGATCACCCAGATCATGCACAATGACTTGCGGACGACCAACGGCAAGTTCATAACCTTCGCGACGCATAGTTTCAATCAGAATAGATAAATGTAGTTCGCCACGACCAGATACGCGGTATTTATCCGAGTCTTCGGTTGTTTCTACTCTTAAGGCAACGTTATGTTTTAATTCCTGCTGTAACCGATCCCAGATATTACGACTGGTAACATATTTGCCTTCTTTACCGGCAAAAGGTGACGTATTGGGTTGAAAGGTCATACTAATAGTCGGTTCATCTACTGTTAGCGCCGGTAATGCTTCAACATTTTCGGGATCGCAAATCGTATCCGAGATACTCAGTGGATCGAGACCCGCAATAGCAACAATATCACCGGCAGAGGCTGAATCGACTTCAATGCGATCAAGACCATGGAAGCTGTAGACCAGAGAGACCTTACCCTTACGCTTTTTACCTTCTATATCAATCAATGACACCGGCATATTCGGTTTGACCGTACCACGCTTGATTCGGCCCACGCCGATAATTCCGACATAACTGTTGTAATCAAGTGTGGAGACCTGCATCTGCAAGGGTCCTTCTTCATCAACATCGGGGGCCGATACGTGATTAATAATCGTTTCAAATAATGGTGTCATATCGCCTTCACGAACATCTTCGTCATGCCCCGCATAACCACCCAGAGCTGAGGCATAAATGACGGGGAAATCCAGTTGTTCATCGGTAGCGCCCAATTTATCAAACAGATCAAATGTCTGATCCAATACCCAGTGTGCACGAGCGCCGTCACGATCAACTTTGTTGATGACGACAATAGGCTTAAAACCCATAGCAAAAGCTTTTTGAGTTACGAAACGGGTTTGTGGCATTGGACCATCTACTGCGTCGACTAATAACAATACTGAATCGACCATTGAGAGGACGCGTTCTACCTCGCCACCAAAATCGGCATGTCCCGGGGTATCGACAATATTGATCCGGTAATCATTCCAGGTAATTGACGTATTCTTGGACAGAATGGTAATTCCACGTTCTTTTTCAAGGTCGTTAGAATCCATAACACGTTCAGTTGGTGTTGAACGGCTATCAAATGTGCCTGACTGCTGCAGAAGTTTATCCACCAGAGTGGTTTTACCATGATCAACATGGGCGATAATTGCGATGTTACGGAGTTTTTGGGTCACTGATTAGGGCTGCCTTGGATGTGCGAAAGGCGGGCATTATACAGAGAGATAACTAAAAGTGGATGGATTTCTACGGATTCTGAGGTGTTTTTACCAGGTTTTAGTCCATTTTAAGCCAATTTATCTCGATTGCTGTCGTTTCACCCATTACCACCTGTGCCAGTTTTTGCGGCTGCTCCGCTGTCGTCTCACTTATCGCCATTCGACCCGCCATGATCTCGGCTTGCTCTTGTGGCAACAAAGGTGATTGATGCAGGTTAGCATAGCCGACGGGGTAGAGCGGCTGATTGGTGTCGGGGTTATATTTATCAATCGCGCCAACCGTATGCAGCAACTCATGTGCAATAATGACATGATTTTCTTTTTTCATTTCTTTGCTGGCAAACGCATTTACAACGCCGATTAAACCCTTTTGTAAACCCAATGAATGTGCAACAGTTGTCAACTGTTCAGGATCAAAATACATGACGAATATCTGGACATCTTCCAGATAGGGATAATCATCGTTCTGCCAGGCCCAATACCTTAATTTCAGACTCCATAGCATCACTGACAAGGTTGAACCCTGACGGGGAGGCAAGGGTGGCTTCACGGTCAACTCGCCGGCAAAAGCCACATCTACCGGTTTATTCAACTGTAATTGATAACGTTTTGCTTCTCTTTCAAAAAAGTTCTCTATGTCATCAAAGTCACTATTTTCGATAGCGTCGATATACTTTTGACTCGCTTTGCTTGCATCGCCATTGATTGCATAGACGACAACATTCAGCGGTTTATCCCAATCCGTGCTCCTGGCCTTGGCAAGCCAGGCACCGACAGCAACCATCAATAAAATATAAACCAGTATCAGAACCCGAATATTTTTTATCATACTGGCTGACATTGATTACCTTATTAATTGAAAATTATTTTAGATAGCCATTCAGCAACAAATTCACACTATAACGCACGCCGAAACCGATCGTGTCGGTTGGAATATGCGCCAATCCGCCTTTCCTGTGACTGCTTGAGAGATCCATATGCACCCACGGTGTATCATGCTTAACAAAACGTTGTAGAAATCGTGATGCCAATATATGGTCAACACCACTCTCCTGTGAGCATTGTTTCACATCAGCAATGTCACTCTTGATCATGTCATCAAAATCTTCATCCAACGGAAATGGCCAGACCCGTTCTCCCGAGTCTTCACCTGCTTTTATCAAGCTTGCATGCCATTCTTTTTTGTTGGTAAACACACCACTATAAGATGTGCCAATCGCATACATACAACCGCCGGTTAAGGTCGCAAAGTCCAGAATCAATGATGGTTTTTCTTTTGATGCTAAAGCCAATGTATCAGATAACACCATTCGCCCTTCCGCATCGGTATGTATGATCTCGATTGTTGTACCATCAGAAGCAGTAATCACATCATTCGGTTTATACGCCTTGGGGCCAATATGATTCATTGCCAATGCCATCCAGCATTCAACCGGGCGATTAAAATTTAGTTTCGATAAGGCTAATAAAGTCCCCAGGGCAACAGCACTGCCCTGCATATCTTCATGCATGCCATACATAAAATTGGCCGGTTTCAGGTTAGTGCCGCCAGTGTCATAACAAATGCCCTTACCCACCAGAAATACTTTCTTGCCTTTCGCAGCAACTTTAGGCGTATAGCGTAAACGTACTATTCCGGCATCTGCTTTTGGACTCCCTTGCGAAACGGCAAGGAATGCACCGGCTTTTTTCTTCTTCAATGTCGCTTCATCATAGAATTCAAGTTTCCATCTATTCTCACGCGCGATCTCTTTTACTGTTTTAAGATATTCAGTCGGTGTTAGTTTGTTAGGCGGCAAGATACTTAAACTGCGAGTCAATGCATTCCCTTCTGCGACGGCAAAGCTTTGCTTGAAACCATGACTGGCGCGAACGCCATATAAGGATAATTTTTTCAGTCTTGATGGTTTTTGTTTGTCACTTTTGAATTTCGGCATGGCCGATGCTGCTGCCAGAGCGGCAGAGATTAACGCTTCAGCAATACGCTCCGAATCCTGGTCATTAAAACCTGACACGATTAAGCCTATTTGCGTCGGATTAGTTGCCGTGTGTGCCGCCACCATTTTTCTCGCCAGCGTTAATAAATCAAAACTATTCATCGTTGCATCAATAGACGCAAAGGCAACATGGCCTGAACATTGATTGGGTAAATCAATCACTACAGGACTGGTATCTGCTTTTTTCAAATCGAGTTGTTGGCGACGACTTAACAGGTTTTCCTGATAGGGAAACGCCGCTTTTTCCTTTAACGTCTTTCCCAGCGGATGTGCAAAAACCATCAACCAGTTACTGACAGCATCAATATTTTTTTTAGTGGGAAGTGTTTTCTTTTGTTCTAATGTAATACTCATAATAATTAAATAATTCCTTACAGTGGCTGATTTTATACTGAATGATAAAGAACTTTAGTCTATGACACGAGGAAAACACCTAACGAATGATCATTAATGAACATCCAGTAATTGCATGCACTCCCTCTACGTCTACAACTTGTGAGTAATCAACCACAACATCGTTCACGGCAACAACATTATCGTTCAACAAGCAATACCGTTATTAACCCTTGCCATGGTATTTATTATGATGGATAGCCTAATCCAAAAGACGATCAATAATTTGAAACTGATATTTTTAATATTGGTATCAACAACTTTGTTTTACACATATTGTCGACAATATCTATAATAAATGTTAAATTTTAGACATATTTAGACTTTATAAGCATTTATTGTCAACAATATTGGAGTATGTTTTAAATGGTGTTTATTGGACATTGATGAATCCTTATGCCAATAATTCACTAATAAAAAGAATCCAGATTAGTAACAAGAATAAACTAAAAAGTTGATGCTAATTTATGAGTCCACAAGCGGTATATTAGAAGAATACACACGGGGCACTGATCAATATGTCTGACCAAGAACATGATATCGATCCACACGAAACTACCGAATGGCTTGAAGCATTAGAAGCGGTTCTCAAGATTGAAGGTGCAGAACGTGCACATTATCTTCTGGAAAAATTAATTGAAAAGGCCAGAAGAGAAGGTGCTGATATTCCTTTCAGTGCCAACACTGATTACGTCAATACCCTACCCGTCTTCAAACAAGCCAAGTATCCCGGCGACACGACTATCGAACATAAGATTCGTTCCTATGTGCGTTGGAATGCCATGGTGATGGTACTCAGAGCGAATAAAGATACCAACGTTGGTGGGCATATTGCCAGCTATGCTTCCGCTGCAACACTCTATGACGTCGGTTATAACCATTTTTGGCACGCCGCTTCGGATGAGCATGATGGCGATCTGATTTATGTCCAGGGCCATTCATCACCCGGTGTTTATGCCAGAGCCTTTATGTTAGGTCGCTTATCGAAAGAACAAATGGATAATTTTCGCCAGGAAGTTGGCGGTGGAGGATTATCTTCGTATCCACATCCGTGGTTAATGCCTGATTTTTGGCAATTTCCTACAGTATCGATGGGGCTGGGTCCGATCATGGCCATTTACCAGGCACGGTTTATGAAATATTTGCAAGATCGCAATATTCGTAAAACTGATGGCCGCAAAGTCTGGTTGTTTATGGGCGACGGTGAATCCGATGAACCAGAGTCTCTCGGCGCTATCGGTATGGCCGGACGTGAAAAGCTGGATAACCTGGTATTTGTCATCAACTGTAATCTGCAACGACTGGATGGGCCTGTTCGCGGCAACGGCAAGATCATCCAGGAACTTGAATCCAACTTCCGTGGCGCGGGCTGGAATGTCATTAAAGTAATTTGGGGAACCCGCTGGGATGCGTTGTTACAAAAAGATCATAACGGCGCGTTGAAAAAACGCATGGCCGCGTGTGTCGATGGAGATTACCAGACTTACAAAGCAAAAGATGGCGCCTACGTCCGTGAGCATTTCTTTAATACGCCCGAGTTGAAGGCGATGGTAGCTGACTGGTCTGATAAGGATATCTGGGAGTTGAATCGAGGTGGTCATGATCCGGCTAAAATTTTTGCGGCATTTCATGCAGCGGTCAATCATCAAGGTCAACCTACCGTTATATTACCCAAGACCGTGAAAGGCTATGGCATGGGTGAATCGGGTGAAGCGCAAAATATTACGCATCAACAAAAGAAAATGAGTCTCGAATCTCTGAAAATATTTCGTGATCGTTTTGAATTACCCATCGCCGATGAAGACATTGAGAAACTACCCTATCTCGTATTTGAAGAAGGTTCAAAAGAACTCGAATACATGCAACAACATCGAGCTCAACTTGGTGGTTATTTACCGGCGCGCAGGACAAAATCAACATCATTAAAGGTCCCTGACCTTGAAGCCTTCGATACATTATTAAAAGCCACGTCTGAAGGTCGAGAAATATCAACGACCATGGCCTTTGTCAGAATACTGAACATCCTCGTTAAAGATAAAAACCTTGGTGACCGCATCGTGCCGATCGTGCCGGATGAATCTCGCACCTTTGGGATGGAAGGTATGTTCAGGCAATTGGGTATCTGGAGTCAGCTCGGACAACTCTACACACCGCAGGACTCTGACCAATTGATGTTTTATAAGGAAGATAAACACGGTCAGGTTTTGCAGGAAGGAATTAATGAGGCTGGTGGGATGTGTGACTGGATAGCCGCCGGCACATCCTACTCGACCAATAACGAACCGATGATTCCTTTTTATATTCTTTACTCAATGTTTGGCTTTCAACGTATCGGGGATCTTGCCTGGGCAGCGGCAGATCAACGTACCCGAGGTTTCCTGTTAGGTGGAACAGCAGGACGCACGACATTGAACGGTGAAGGATTACAACATGAAGATGGACACAGCCAGGTTTGGTCAGCTGTCGTTCCAAACTGTATTTCGTATGACCCATGCTTCGCGTTTGAATTGGCCATCATTATTCAGGATGGACTGCGAAGAATGTATGTTGAACAGGAAGACATTTATTATTACGTCACCGTGATGAATGAAAATTACGCACACCCGGCCATGCCAAAAGGCGTAGAGAAAGACATTATAAAAGGTATGTACGCATTTCAAAAAGGTGCGAAAAATAAAAAACCACGGGTGCAATTATTAGGCTCAGGTACAATTTTCAATGAAGTCATTGCGGCTGCCGATCTTCTAAAAACAGATTGGGGGATCGAATCTGACATCTGGGGTTGTCCGAGTTTTACTGAATTAGCACGCGATGGACAGACTTGTGAACGCTGGAATCGGCTGCATCCGGAATCAGACAAAAAAGTGTCACATATCGAAAAGTGTTTGATTAAAAGCAAAGGACCAATCATTGCCGCTACAGATTATGTACGTCTTTTTGCCGAACAGATCAGACCATACCTGCCAAACCAGTCGAGCTATACAGTGTTAGGGACAGACGGCTTTGGCCGCTCTGATACCCGCGAGCAACTCCGCAAACACTTTGAAGTAAATCGTTATCATGTTGTTGTTGCGGCTTTGGATGGTCTTTGTAAAGCAGGCACGATAAAGAGTAGCGAGGTTACAAAAGCGATAGATAAATATGATATTGATAGTGA
The DNA here is from genome assembly GCA_041600575.1 of Gammaproteobacteria bacterium. Taxonomy (GTDB): domain Bacteria; phylum Pseudomonadota; class Gammaproteobacteria; order Eutrophobiales; family Eutrophobiaceae; genus UBA7359. The sequence continues at coordinate 14,852 of JBFIJV010000021.1, forward strand.
CAGTCCTGCGCCATGGACAATTTAATTAATCTTAAACACAAACGCAGACGACAGGATTCTATTTAATGAGTGACATTATTGAAGTAAAAGTGCCTGACATTGGTGACTTTGATGAGGTAGAGATCATTGAAGTGCTGGTGCAAGCGGGCGACAGCATTGAACAGGAACAAGCGCTGATTACGCTGGAGAGTGATAAAGCCAGCATGGAAATACCCTCTACCCATGCAGGCACTGTTCAGGATGTTTTTGTAAACGTGGGTGACCATGTTGCAGAAGGGGCTAATATTCTTAGCTTGTCAGTTAGCGAAAAAGCAGCGGGGAATATTGAAAAAGCCGATGCGAAAAAAATTGAAGAACCTGAAATAAAAGATCAGGAGAAGATGGCACCTGAACAAGCTCAACAAAAACCCGCGCCAGCTTCAAAAGTAGTAGAAGCGGAGGTTCCACCTATAGCTAGAACAAAAGGGCAAATTCACGCAAGCCCATCAGTACGTCGTTATGCCAGAGAGTTAGGTGTAGACGTCACAAAAATAACAAAAGCCAGTGGCCCGAAAAATCGCATACTGAAAGAAGACATAACACAGTATGTTAAACAGGCATTAACCAGTTCAAACGTACAAAGTGGTTCAGGTATCCCTGCTATCCCAGCTGTAGATTTTACTCAGTTTGGTGAAATTGAAGAACGCCCCTTAAGTAGAATTAAAAAACTAACGGCTATAAATCTTACCCGTTCATGGTTGAATGTGCCGATGGTCACTCATCATGAAGTAGCAGATGTCACAGAAATGGAAGCCTTTAGAAAATCGTTAAAATCTGAAGCAGAAAAAAAAGGCGTCAAGGTAACATTCCTCGCATTTATCATGAAAGCATTGGTCGGTGCCTTAAAAGAATACCCCGAGTTTAATGCCTCGCTTTCGAGTGATGGCAATTCGCTTATTTTAAAGAAGTACTATCATATCGGTATTGCAGTAGATACACCGAATGGATTGGTGGTGCCTGTTTTCAAAGATGTTGATCAAAAACATATTTACGATCTGGCTGAAGAAATGGCGACTATCAGTAGTAAAGCCAGAGAAGGCAAATTGAGTCCGAAGGAGATGCAAGGTGCCTGTATGACCATTTCCAGTCTGGGTGGCATTGGCGGCACGGCATTCACACCGATTGTAAATGCACCCGAAGTTGCCATTCTTGGTGTAACACGTTCTGATATGCAACCCATCTGGAATGGCAAAGAATTTGAACCACGATTAATGTTGCCATTGGATCTGACTTATGATCATCGTGTCATTGATGGTGCTGCAGCAGCAAAATTTATGGTGACGCTATCAGGATTTCTGAATGATATCCGCCGTGTCATGTTATAGGGATTATTGTCATGAGTGAATTAACAGAAATTATAGTGCCTGATATTGGTGACTTTGACAGTGTTGAGATTATAGAAATACTGGTCGCTGTTGGTGATTCGGTACAAGCAGAAGATTCTCTTATCACCCTGGAAAGTGATAAGGCATCGATGGATATCCCCTCTTCTGCATCTGGAATCATAAAAGAAATAAAAGTGTCCGTCGGTGATAAAGTTGCTGAAGGCAGTGTCATATTAATATTAGAAACTTCAAACGACACCGCTGAAATAGCAGCCCCTGCTAAAACGAAAACGTCTCAAACCGTTCCAGTAACAAGTTCACCAGCAATACACACTGGTCCGATTGACGATCATGCTGAAGTGCTTGTCCTCGGTGCAGGTCCGGGTGGTTATACTGCCGCATTTCGTGCAGCGGATTTGGGTAAAAAAACGGTATTAATTGAACGTTACCCAACATTAGGTGGTGTTTGTTTGAATGTCGGTTGTATACCTTCAAAGGCGTTATTGCATGTCGGTAAAGTCATTTCAGAAATAGAAGAATTAAAAGAACATGGTATCGATCTGGGTTCAAAGAGTCCTGATTCAAAACCGGTAAGGCAATGGACTGAGTCTGTCATTAATAAACTGACATCTGGTCTTGCTGCAATGGCAAAGCAACGCAAGATAGAAGTCATACAAGGACACGGTAAATTTATTTCATCGAATGCAGTAGAGATAGATAATAATGGAGAAGTTAAAACACTGACCTTTGATTCCGCCATCATTGCGGCTGGTTCACAAGCAACAAAAATACCTGGCCTGCCAGATGACCCACGTATCATGGATTCAACCGATGCACTGTTGCTGGAAAAAATACCGAAACGCATGCTGGTTATTGGTGGCGGTATTATTGGTTTGGAAATGGCGACTGTGTATGCGGCTATGGGTTGTAAGATAACAATCGTCGAAATGTTAGACAGTCTTATCGCCGGTTGTGATAAAGACATTGTGCGTCCATTACAAAAAAGGATTAAAGGTCTCTATGAAAACATCTATTTAAAAACAGCCGTCACGTCTGTCTCTGCTAAAAAGGCACATCTGGAAGTTTGCTTTGACGGTAAAGATGCGCCAGACAAAGATAAGTTTGATGCAATATTAGTAGCTGTCGGTCGCCAGCCTAACGGCAATAGAATTGGCGCTGACGAGGCCGGTATTAATGTTAATGAACGCGGATTTATTCCAGTCGATGATCAACAGCGCACGAACGTCGAAAACATTTTTGCCATTGGCGATATTGTCGGTCAACCGATGCTGGCACATAAGGCGACACATGAAGGCAAAATAGCGGCAGAAACAATTGCCGGGCATAAAGTCGGTTTTGATAATCGTGTTATTCCTTCCGTTGCTTATACCGATCCTGAAATTGCCTGGGTTGGCTTATCCGAAACCGAGGCTAAAGAAAAAAATATCGAATATGGGAAAGGTGTATTTCCCTGGGCTGCCAGTGGTCGTTCATTAGCATTGGGGCGCGAAGAAGGTATTACCAAGATTTTATTTGATAAAGAATCAAACCGTATTATTGGCGCAGCCATTGTGGGTCCGAACGCAGGTGACTTGATCGCTGAATGTGCTCTAGCGATAGAGATGGGCGCAGATGCTGAAGACATTGGCCTCACAATACATCCTCATCCAACCTTATCCGAGACAGTGGCTATGGCAGCAGAGGCATTTAGCGGCACCATAACGGATCTTTATATTCCAAAACGCTAGACATAATTAAGTTTAATCATGATAAGTCTCAATTACACTGAGCTTGGTCAGGGCCGCCCTGTTATTAT
>JBFIJV010000022.1:0-17520 GCA_041600575.1 Gammaproteobacteria bacterium
AATCGATTACTGGAAATTGATCGGTCGTTATAAAAAATGGCTACCCTGGGTCGATGCCTATTATGGCAGCGCGACCTATCTGCCGATGACAGACGCGATCAGTTATTCGTTGTCTGTTACTCAAACCGGGTTGATAGCCCGACCTAAAAACATCCAGACAAATAAAAATTTAAAACTATGGTAGCCAGATACACACTTTAAAATTAGATAAATTCTAAAATAGAGCCGCTCTCTATAGCCATTCAGGACTACCGGTATTCCCTACTTACATCTGGTTGCAAAAACGAGTAATGTTGGTCATTATTGCGTTGCAACATGCCTGCTTACTATGAGAATCATGCTGCGGTAGATTCAGCATAGTGACTATTCACGCAACAGATAACGTATGACTATTACAGAATTAAAAAGAACGCCATTATACCCACTGCATATTGAACAAAACGCACAGATGGTGCCTTTTGCTGGCTATGAAATGCCTGTGCAATATACAAAAGGCATAAAGCAGGAGCATTTATATACCCGCAAGCATGCCGGATTATTCGATATATCTCACATGGGTCAGGTAAAACTATGGGGTGAGCATGCGGCTCAAGCTTTAGAAACGTTAATCCCCGGTGAAATTCAGCATTTGAATCCAAATGACCAGCGTTACAGCCTCTTAATAAACGAACAAGCGGGCATCATTGATGATCTCATGATCACTCATGCCGGTGATTATCTATTTGTCGTAATTAACGCTGCTTGCAAAGAAAAAGATATAAGCCATTTGCGAGACCACCTGGCGGGTGATTGCCAGATTGAAGAATTAACCGAGTTTGCCTTGCTGGCCTTACAAGGCCCTGAAGCAAGTACGGTTATGAAACGATTTTGTCCGGATGCGACCAGACTCAATTTCATGACGGGTGCCCGGTTTAGATTAAATGGCGTAGATTGCTTTATCAATCGATGCGGTTATACCGGAGAAGATGGTTTTGAAATTTCTATGCCGGCCGTTAATGCAGATGAGATCGCACGAGCTTTATTAGCAGAAGACGAAGTAGAACTGATTGGTCTGGGCGCACGCGATTCACTTCGACTTGAGGCGGGTTTTTGCTTATACGGTCATGATCTGAATGAAAATATTACACCTATTGAAGCTAATTTAAATTGGGTCGTTTCAAAATCACGTTTACAGGATAGTGACGCGTCTTATCCAGGTATTGAAGTCATTCGTCACCAATTAGCGCACGGAACAGAACAATTACGTGTAGGGCTTTTATCTGAAGGGAAAGCACCTATAAGAGAGGGCATAGCGGTACTAAATGAAAAAGAAGAAGAGATCGGCACTATATGCAGTGGTGGTTTTGCTCCCAGTGTTGGTAAACCAGTTGCGATGGCTTACCTGAACAAACAATATACATCTCTCGATACCCGACTTATGGTCAAGGTACGTGACCGAATTCAACACGTTAAGGTGGTTAAATTGCCTTTCGTTCAACATAGCTATTACAAAAGGAGTAAATAAAGACATGTCTGGATTAAAATACAGCGAAGACCATGAATGGTTGCGTGTCGATGATGACACAACAGTGACTATTGGTATTACCGATTTTGCCCAAGATCAATTAGGTGATGTTGTTTATGTTGAATTACCCGATGAAGGGAAACAGGTTACTAAAGATGAAGACATCGCCGTGGTGGAATCAGTTAAAGCCGCCAGCGATATTAAGTCTCCGGTAAGCGGTTCAGTGCTGGAAGTGAATCAACAGTTAAGTGATGAACCAGAGAAGGTGAATACGGACCCGACCGGGGAAGGTTGGTTTTTTAAATTAAAACTGGATGACCCATCCGAGATTGATCAACTCATGGATGAAGCAGCGTACCTGTCATTCATAAAGAATTCATGAGCCTGATTAGTTAGTCAATTGAATTAAAATTTAACAGGCTTATATATCGACGATTCTTAATTAGAAACATATTTAAATTTTAAACACGTGTTAGCAACCTTGTGCTGGAGAAGTCAGACATGGCAAAAAAACAACAGTCTTTAGAAGAACTTGAAATGGGTGGCGATTTTATTCGCCGTCATATCGGTTCTACTCGCGAACAGATTCAGGAAATACTTACCTACCTGGATCTCGACAATCTCGACCAAATTATCGAACGGATTGTTCCTGAAAATATTATTTCCACAGAACCGTTGGCCTTACCGGAAGCAAAAAGCGAACGAGCCGTTATCACCTACTTGCGTAAATTACGCGAACGAAATCATGTTTATGTTTCGATGATAGGCATGGGTTATCACGGCACGATTATGCCGCCGGTAGTTAAACGTAATGTCCTGGAAAATCCCAGTTGGTATACCGCATACTCTCCGTACCAGGCAGAGATTAGTCAGGGTCGTTTAGAAGCATTACTTAATTTTCAGCAGATGATTATCGATCTTACCGGTATGGAAATCGCTAATGCATCCTTACTGGATGAAGCGACAGCAGCAGCCGAAGCGATGTCGATGTCCAAACGTGTCGCCAAATCAAAATCAAATTTATATTTTATTGATCAGGACTGCCATCCACAGACTATTGCCGTTATGAAAACACGGGCACATTCATTAGGTTTTGAAATCATATTGGGTGATCCCTGGCAGGATCTACAGGATAAAGATGTGTTCGGTGTGTTAGTACAATATCCGGGCTCCAGTGGCCGTGTTAAAGATATCCGTCCTATCGTTGAATACACGCATGAACGATCCGCATTAATATCAGTAGCAACCGATATTTTAAGTCTCGTACTGTTAACCCCACCGGGTGAGATGGATGCTGATATCGTCATTGGTAGTTCACAACGCTTTGGCGTCCCCATGGGTTATGGCGGACCTCATGCGGCCTACTTTGCCACGCGTAACAGTTATGCCCGCTCAGTACCCGGGCGGATCATCGGTGTCTCGGTAGACAGTCATGGTGACAAAGCCTTACGCATGGCACTACAAACGCGTGAACAACATATTCGCCGCGATAAAGCCACCAGTAATATCTGTACCTCACAAGTACTACTCGCCATCATCGCCAGTTTTTATGCTATGTACCATGGCGCAAAAGGATTGCGACTTATTGCCGGACGCGTGCATCGAATGACGCAAATATTGTCTGTTGGCTTAAATGAACTGGGTTATGAAATTATAAACGATGCTTACTTTGATACTGTTTTGGTAAGAACACCGGGCAGAGCAAGACGCTTCGCTGCAAAAGCACGTGAATCACAAATCAACCTGCGGGTTGTTGATAAAAACACCCTGGGCATCACCTTTGATGAAACAACATCGCGTCAGGAATTAAGAAGTGTGTTACGTGTGTTTGATTCCAATGCTGATAGCAAACTGGAGCTTGCCAGGATTGACAGCGCCATCGTTGAATGTATTCCACAAAACTTGCAACGCAAAAGTGATTTTTTAACACATCCGGTTTTCAAGGATTATCATTCCGAAACAGAGATGATGCGCTATATGCGTCGCCTGGCCAGAAAGGATATTGCGCTGGACAGGGCCATGATCCCATTGGGATCGTGCACGATGAAATTAAATGCAGCAGTGGAAATGCAGGCATTGTCTTACCGTGAGTTTAGCGCTATGCATCCGTTTGTGCCGCTGGATCAAGCGCAGGGTTATTTACAGTTGTTTGAAGAATTGGAAAGTATGCTATGTGACTTGACCGGCTTTGATGCGTTTTCTTTACAACCTAACGCGGGTTCACAAGGTGAGTACGCTGGTTTGTTAGTGATTCGAAAATATCATGAAGTCCGTGGTGATTATCAACGCAAGATTTGTTTAATACCATCATCAGCGCATGGAACCAATCCGGCCAGCGCCCGAATGGCGGGCATGCAGATCATTGTCGTTGCATGTGATGATAACGGTAATGTCGATGTAGTTGATCTGAAAAATAAAGCCGAACAACATTCTGAAAACCTGGCGGCATTAATGATCACCTATCCATCAACACATGGTGTATTTGAAGAAGCATTCCGTGATATTTGCGAAATAGTTCATCAACACGGCGGTCAGGTTTATCTGGATGGTGCAAATTTTAATGCGTTAGTAGGGATAAGTCGTCCGGGACATATTGGTGCCGATGTGACTCACCTTAATTTACACAAAACATTTAGTATCCCTCATGGCGGCGGCGGCCCAGGTGTAGGACCAATAGGCGTAAAGGCACATTTATCGCCTTACTTGCCTGATCATCCTGTTGTTGGTGGTGTCAATCCGGATGCGGGTCCCGAAGGAACGATCGGCACTATCTCGGCAGCGCCCTGGGGTTCAGCCAGTATCTTAACTATCTCCTGGGCCTATATTTCCATGATGCGTGATGATGGTTTAAGACGCGCAACGCTGATCGCTATTCTAAACGCGAATTATATAGCCAAACGATTAGCCGATTATTACCCGATCTTGTATACCGGAAAAAACAATATGGTTGCGCATGAATGCATTATCGATCTCAGACCATTAAAAACAGCTTCCGGCATTACCGTTGATGATGTGGCCAAACGTTTAATCGATTATGGTTTTCATGCGCCGACAATGTCATTTCCGGTAGCCGATACGTTTATGATAGAACCAACTGAAAGTGAAAATAAACGTGAACTGGATCGGTTTTGTGATGCGATGATCCTGATTCGTAAAGAGATCGACATCATAGAAAAAAACAAAACTGATTCGGAAAATAATATTTTACACAATGCGCCCCATACTCATAACGAACTGATAAAAGAAGAGTGGGACCACCCTTATAGCAAGCAGGATGCTTTTTTTCCCATGCCCGGACTACACCAGGATAAATACTGGCCCCCTGTTGGGAGAATAGATAATTTATATGGAGATAAAAATTTATTTTGTAGCTGTGTACCGATCAGTGAGTATGAATAACTCAGACAACAAATTCAGGTAATCTCTTATACGTTGATTACGCGATTAGCTGACGGGTAATGTTATGGTGATACAAACACCATTATTTTCATTCAAATTGCTTGCTGAAATCGTTCCGTGATGAAACTCGGCTATTAAACGCGCAACAAAAAGTCCAAGCCCAAGGTGTGGACCTGAATCAGCACGTTCAGCACGAACGGTAACCATGGAATTAAACAACTCATCCAACATGTCTTCTGGCAAGTTCGCGCCGAAGTTTATGATCTGTAATTCTATTGAGTGTGTTTTACTTATTAAATTTAAGTTTATTTCTGTATCGGGCAATGCAAACTCAATGGCGTTACCAACCAGTTTATCCAACATCTGGAAAAAAAGATCACCGTTAATTTCATAATCTATATTTTCATCAGGTGTGTTTAAATTGAATGTCTGATCTGGATATGCACTTTTATAACCCTCAACACATTGCCTCAGAAATTCATTCAGGTTGGCTGGTTGTTTATCTGCCTCCTGTAATGCTTGCTCTAACCTTGCCGCTTCACTTAAACGCGTCAGCAATTCCTGCAAACGTTGCAAACCGGTATCAGCGGCCTCAAGCGCAACCCTCCTGCCTTGTTCATCCTGTTCATGCTGTAATCGATCCAGTGATGATTTAACGATGGCCATTGGTGTACGTAGTTCATGTGATAAACGACTTGCCATTCCTTCAAGATAGCTATGATACTGTTGTAACCGTTCCAGCATATTGCTGAAATTCCTGGACAGTTCACCAATTTCATCACCGGCATTGCTGGCAGAAATACCGCCTGTCACTTTACCGTATTCATCTATTGCTTCTGCTGTCTCTCGATTGAGTTTAATCAAGCGAGTAGACAAGCGACTGGCAAACCATAAAAGTACAAAAATAATTACAAAAAATATTAACAAGGTCTTGTTAAATAAACCGGCCAGAACCTGACGCTGCATAATTTGTATATTATTGGTGGTCTCTTCAACGACAACCGCACCAATAACCTTGTTATCAAACCATATCGGCGTTGCTGCCGAGACTATCACTGCTTTTTTGTCGGGTGACGAACGCCAACGAGTTTGCGTATTACCGGATAATGCCTGTTTTACTTCGTCACCTTGTAAACGCGATGCACCTGCCAGATCATCAGTAAACTGATCATAGGCCGGTGGTAATAGCAGTGTGTAAAAAACATTAAATGCATTATCTGGAAAAACGCGTTTCAAACTTCCGTCACTCGCCAATACCTGGGCAGACTTATCCAGTACCCATATGCGTCGGCCTTCACTTCTGCCTTGTACATGGATAATATTTTCAATTCGCTTTGATGAAATTATAATTTTACCCGGTTCTTCATTAACATCTTTGCCAAAGGTACTAATCGTATTTACAAGCAGCTGGTTATTATTATCATGATCAACATCTTTAAGAATGAAACCAAGATTTTCACCTAGTAAATACTGCGGTATTTTAATTTCGATATTGTAACCCTCTGTTGTTGCTTGCCAGACAGCAGAGGTATTAGTCAGGTTTTTTATTGTAAGTGTTTCCACACCATATTCATCATAGGTTTCTTCGTAGCGAAAGGGTCGAATCAAACCTGGTCCGCTCGGTGCCAGATAATCCCGTTGTATACGTTGATATTTATCTCGATAAACCACCACGACATGATCGCCATTGATATGTTCAAGATTAGTCGGGCTCGAATAAAGTAACTCGTCATCTTTAACCTGCATCAACACATAATAATAATGTTCATCTTTACTGACGATTAACTTGAAATTATCGGACTCGGTATCTGACGTGGGGTCAGAGTGGTAGGTGTCAGACCAATCGATATAAGACAGCCAGTCATCGGTATAGCCATCCAGTTGCACTGTGTTATTTAATCGATGGACATATAAATTGTTTTTGCTTTCGTTGAAGCTTGTTGTGAATAAGCGCGGCTTGTCATTTAAAGAGCCGGCAACAGCATAGGTGGCATCGATCAATGAAGCTTCTAATGTATTTCTCAGATAAGTCTCCATCTGGCGTAAGGAATCAAAACCGATATAGGGAATTATCAACACGGCTAATGACAGCAGCATTAACTTACTGCGTAAGGAGAATGTAATTCTATGTTGAGACATCAATTTTTAATAAAATCAGGTTTATTATGACTTCCAGCGATAACCAACACCGTAAACCGTTTCTATATAATCAAAGCTATCATCAAGTTCCCTGAATTTTTTCCTGATACGTTTTATATGAGACGTTATTGTACCGTCATCAACAAAGATATTTGAATCATGCATTAACTGTTCCCTGTTCTTAACATGCCCTATTCTTTTTACCAGTGAATGGACCATCCAGAATTCCGTCAGACTTAAATCGACCGCACGGCCCTTCCATTCAATTTGAAATCGTTGTGTATCCATCATTAGCGACTCGTGCATGATTCGATCAATATCATTTGATGTTTTTAATGCTTCAATACGACGAAACAGGGCCGCAATGCGCGCAAGAATATGCGGCATACTGGTATCTTTACCAAGATAATCATCAGCACCTAAACGAAGGCCCGAGATCGTATCAAAATCAGTATCACGTGCTGTCAGGAAAATAACAGGTATAACGTTAGAGATTGATCGAATTTCCCGGCAAAGGTCGAACCCGGCTTCTGCATCATCACCAAGTCCAATATCAAGAATAGCTAAATCAGGTAGTCGTTTATTTACTGTCGCTATCGCCTGTTTTTTATTATCACAGGTCACCACGTCATAACCCTGCTGACGTATGGCTATCGCATAGTTTTCACAGAGTATAGGTTCATCTTCAACCAGCAGGATCTGTTTTCGCATTGGCTACTCCGTGAATATTTTATATTGATTCATACTTTAGGCTGCTTGTGCCGGAATTAGAACAAGCTGGCAGCAATTGCCTTTTTTTTGCCACATTTGATCAGCACTTTTCCTGTTTCCAACCCTTTCATTGCCATTTGCCTGTCCTTTAATAGTAAGCAGTTTAATCCGAACCAGAGTAGTTTTAAAACAGGAGGCAGTGACATGATTCTATGCAAGACGGTATCACAGGTACTTTTATCCGGTGTTTTATTCAACGTTAACGTACAGGAGATACAAAATATCCCTGATTCAAGCAAGGAAGCTGTTGAATTCGGTTTCGGCAAACGGGCTTAAAACCACCATGAAAAACTATTTTTCAATCAATAGCAGAACGATCACAAGTCCCCGGTTTTTTTTAAGTTCAGTAGCGTCCAGTATTATTCTAAATTTATTCTTCATTTTGTTATTGTTACTCAACAGTACCAACGCGTCTGCCAATGACCATGCTAATGAAGAATTTGTCGAGACAGACGTTATTAAAAATATAGCAGACGTCGGTCAGGGCACACTTCTTTTTAAACAGGACAATCAATATAAAAAGGCGGCACAGCTCCAGGTTGATGTTGTCATGCAGATTACCGGCATGATTAACCGTGTCAGCGTGACACAAACCTTTAGTAACATAACAGCCGACTGGCAGGAAGGAATTTATGTTTTCCCTTTGCCGGAAAATGCAGCAGTTGATCAGTTACGCCTTAAAGTTGGCGATCGGATTATCGAAGGTCAGATAAAGGAAAAACAAGCCGCAAAAAAAATCTACCAACAGGCAAAGAAACAGGGCAAACATGCTGCACTCACTGAACAGGAAAGACCCAATATATTTACCACTTCTGTCGCCAATATTGCACCACATGAAACAGTAAAGGTTGAAATCGAATACCAACAAATCGTTACTTATGACAATGGCGTCTTTTCATTACGCTTCCCGCTGGTCGTGGGTCCACGTTATATACCCGGGAAACAACGTATTGAAGGTTTTGCCGGAACTGGCTGGGCATTAAACACAAATGAAGTCCCTGATGCTGCTCGTATCACACCACCTGTGATGCTGCCGGGAAGTGAACGCAAGAATAAGGTAACTATCTACATTAACCTCGACGCCGGTTTATCTCTCGAAAAAATTCACAGCCCTTACCATGATATTCAGGTTGATAAACAAGCGGGGCATTATCAGATTCAATTAAAACAGGAATCTACTCTGGCAAATAAAGACTTCGAATTAATCTGGCGACCGCATCCAAGTGATGCGCCTAAGGCAGCATTATTTACTGAAGAAAAAGAGGGTGAAACCTATGCCTTGATTATGCTGGTGCCACCAACTGTTGAAACAACAGAAACATTAAATAGAGAGATAATCTATGTCATTGATACCTCCGGCTCAATGGCTGGACAATCCATTGTCCAGGCACGTGCTGCACTTGAACTTGCATTAACTCGACTTAAAAACGGCGATCGTTTTAATGTTATTCAATTCAACTCTTCAACATCAAAGCTATTCAGGCAGTCTGAATTATTTAACCAAACATCATTACAACAAGCTTTAAATTATGTACGTTCATTAAAAGCAGATGGTGGTACTGAGATGGCTACAGCACTGCACGCGTCCCTGGCAAATCAAACCCCGGACAACAGTTTACGTCAGGTTATCTTCATCACCGATGGCAGCATTGGCAATGAACAAGCCCTGTTTGAAATTATCCAAAACGAATTGGGACGGAGTCGTTTGTTTACTATCGGCATTGGTTCGGCGCCCAACTCACATTTTATGCAGCGTGCTGCCAAATTCGGCCGTGGTATCCATACCCATATCGGCAAACTGGACGAAGTCCAGACACGCATGCAAGCCCTGTTCGATAAGATCGAAAACCCGATATTAAAAGATATACGGATTGATTGGGGCGAAAACAAAAAACAATCGAACAACATCGCAGCAAACATTGAGTCGTGGCCACAAAAAATAAGTGACCTCTATCGTGGTGAGCCGCTGCTGATCAGTGCCAAGGCCGATCAATTACCCGATGTGATAAAGATTGATGGACAAGTTGCTAATCAAAACTGGTCTTCAAAGCTAAAACTCACTGGCGGGCAGAATCGACCTGGAATTTCTACGCTATGGGCACGGAATAAGATTGCCGCGTTAATGACTCATAAACGTGATGCTGAATTTGAATCAGTCAAACAACTGATTATCGACACCGCACTCAAGCATCATCTGGTGAGTCAATATACGAGTCTGGTCGCAGTCGATGTAACACCTGTTCGTCCTGAAGATCAGTCCCTCAAATCACATGCAATACCAACACACCTGCCAGCGGGTTGGGAATATAACAAAGTCTTTGCTCAACCCTTCCCGACAACGGCAACCGACGCGCGTCTCGATTTCATTATTGGATTCGTATTGCTGCTAATTACACTGATAATTCATTTAACCCGTCGTCATGAATCTATCATTTAAATCAATATTGATAGTGCTCCTCCCCCTCTGCGGTTTATGGTTTATAGGACAAGCGACCTATATCCATGCCAAAGCGGTGCTCGCGCAACTCCTGCTGGAGACTGCATGGACAGAAACGCTCAATGGCCAAAAGGAGGTGAAACCGTGGCCATGGGCAGACACCTGGCCTGTCGCTCGCCTGACTGCACCCGATCTTGGTATTAACCGCATCGTCCTGGCCGGGGCCAGTGGTTCTTCGCTGGCCTTCGGTCCAGGGCATCTTTTTGGCAGCACACCACCGGGAGAAGACGGCAACATCATTATCTCGGGACATAGAGATACACATTTTTCATTTCTGAAAAATCTTGTACCGGGAGATCAATTACAGCTTCAAGCAAACAACAAGACCGGGTTTTATCAAATAACAAAAATCATTATTGTTGATAAAAACAAAACCGACGTCATTCCTACTGACAATCGTAATAAATTATTGCTCATTACCTGTTACCCCTTTAACGCCATTCAATCAGGCGGACCATTACGTTATGTCGTTATTGCCGAACCAGAATATTCACCTACCTTAAGTTGAGGAAAGATCATGCATGCACTACTAAAATCAACCTGTGAAATACCACTTCCGATAGAACGTTCGCTGAAGTTAGCCGAGAACATCAATCCAGTACTAAGTCATGAAGTACGACGCCGTTTGCGCTACATGCATATGCAAAGTTTCGATCAGGAACAGGGCGGATTACTCTCGCCAATCAAGTTCATCGATCGAGACAGCACAGAATATTCACTGATTCTGGCAGCCGATCGTGATCGAAATGAAGAACGTATGGCAACATTAACCCTTGATAATGCCATTGCACTACTTGACCCGGTTTGGGGCGGTGTTTATCAATATTCAACTCAGGGCAGATGGGACGTTCCACATTATCGTAAGACCATGGCAGCCCAGGCGGGCCACTTGCGTTTATATTCTTTGGCCTATGCGCAATTGAAACATAGTCGATATCAGACTGTCGCTGATTCAATTCAGACCTATATCAAAAACTTTATGCGTTCTGAATCGGGTGCTTTTTATTGTGGTCAGGCGGATGGGATTGCCGGCATGGATGCAATGCTATTTTTTTCACTCAACGATGCCAGACGCAGAGCAATTGGTACTCCAGAAATAGATAAACGCATCCTGAGTAGAGAAAACGGCTGGATCATCGAGGCATTGGCAGCGCATTTTGAGTACTGTGGTAATAAACAAAGTTTAACCATGGCTATCAATGCTGCCGACTGGATAAATGAATATTGTCGAGATGAAAACGGTGGTTATCTGACAAATAGAATGGTATCGAAACCAATGCATCTTGCTGACACATTATCCATGGCAAGGGCATTGCTACAATTATATCGCACTACCTTTGAGAAAAAATATCTGAAATTAGCCTGTCAATCGGCACAATTCATAAAACAACATTTTAGTAATGACGTTTGCGGTTATAACAGCAGGATACTGACCGAGAATGAAACAACACCGCCACGGCAGATAGATGAAAATATTGCATTGACCCGATTCTTCAACCTGTTGGGTTACTACAGCAATGATAAACAGTTCACGAAGATGGCAAAACAGGGTTTACGCTATCTGTGTATTCCCGAGATCGCAACAGCCCGCATGGAAGAAGCCGGTATTTTAATTATTGATAAAGAACTTTCATCCAGACCCTTATCAATCACAATCAATGGTGAACGACATGAGCCTGTGGTGGAAGAACTCATTAATAGCGCATATCGTCATCAAGGCTGGTATAAATTCATAAAACTAAATCCATCGAGGACGCTATCAGCTTTCATAGAGATCGATAATTTCAAATCAAAGCCTGTATCTACACCTGAGCAACTTCGACAGTTACTTAATAACCGATAATAAGGCCAATATCATCATAATATAGCAGCGGACATACCCATGCGCCGCTTATCAATCAGCAATAATGATATTTTTGGTGATCATGCTGTACTTGCATTTTATTTAAATTGAAGGTGCAATACGCCGTATACAGATTATCAATTAATCATAATGATCAAGGAGTAATTATGAGTGACGCGTTAACATCGCTAATTATTAATATTACTATAGCTGCCGCTATTTTATTTGGTGGAATATGGCTATCGAAGCAAATCAAGAAATACATTGTGTTGATCATGGAAAGGCGAAACATCGATGCACTGCTTGCTTCGTTTACCAGTAATATTGCTTATGTCGCACTGATCGCTTTTGTAATTATCGCCGCATTAAGCAAGCTCGGAATTCAAACCACGTCATTTGTGGCTATCATCGGTGCGGCCGGTTTAGCCGTTGGCCTGGCATTGCAAGGTTCACTGGCAAACTTTGCATCAGGCGTCATGATTATCGCCTTTCGTCCATTCAAGGTGGGTGATTTTATTGAAGCTGGCGGCGTCGCAGGTGTTGTCGAAGGTATTCAAATATTTTCCACACAAATGCGAACTGGTGACAACAAGCAAATTATTCTTCCAAACTCCAATATCACCGGTAGCAACATAACTAATTATTCCGCAAAAGATACCCGACGTGTCGACATGACTTTTGGTATTGGTTATGACGATGACATCAAAAAAGCAAAAGACGTCTTAACTGAATTAATTGAAAGTGATGAACGTATTCTCAAGGACCCCGCGCCATTGGTAGCCCTCTCTGAACTGGGTGATAGCAGTGTTAATTTTGTTGTACGACCCTGGGTTAATTCTGCTGATTTTTGGAGCGTTAAATTTGATTTCACTGAAGCAGTGAAGTTACGTTTCGATCAAGAAGGGATATCTATTCCTTATCCTCAGCAAGATGTACATCTGCATAAAGTCGAGAAATAATATAGAAACTAAAGGGCTATTTAATAGCCCTTTTTTTATTCACCATGTTTGATTAGTTCTGTATTAACACAGCTAAAAATCAGGATAATTCTATCAAACCCTACTTACTGTTCGGATATCATTAAATCAAGGATATCTTTACGATAAAATATTTTACTTGATTTAATAAAAATATTTCATTGTACATGCAGATCAATTAAACCTATAAATCGCTCAAAATCTACAACGGTAGCTCTTTTATAAACACTACATTGCTAATTTAAAAAGGTTTATTTAATGATTGATACTGAAGACTCTGACTTTGATGCGGATGACGACATTGATGATTTTACAGACACTGACTCCTTTGATGAAATTGTGGAGAAAGATGACCTTAAATCAAAAAGAGATATTCGAGCCGAAATAGAAAAAAGACTCGAGTTAATTGCACTAAGAAAAAAGATGAGTGATTTTTACGACGACGAAATTTTTAATTAATTACAAAACAGAAAAGACAATGAATTATTTTAGAGGTAGTGGAAGATGCGGATTGGCTTTCTCTCCAAAAAGCACAAACATTACAAAAGACAAGAACATCAATGCTATTGAATCAGTTGCATTGAATAAGAAGACAAATCGACAGCTTAATACCGGCGTTGCTCAAAACTGTTACCCGTACGGGGAATTATATCAACCTTCCAATTAAGAGGCTCCCTGGTCAGTCAGTTGTTTTATCATGGATAAACAACGCTCATTAGTATTATTGTAGATAATATAAGCATTTCGTTTTATCTCCGGCGCATCGTTTACTTTAAACAATTCTGCATTTTCAATATCCCGCTTAACCATGACCTCTGGTAAATAAGCGGTGCCGGATTTGTTTTTTATAAAACGCCTGGCGATTCGACCTGCGTCTATTCGCATTAATGGTGTCGGCATATCCTGAAAATGTTGGCTATGTACTTCAGAAAATGAAACACCCCAGTCAACATATATATAGTTTTTTCTAACCGCATCATCTGCGTTTAAATTATTTTCTGATGAAACCATAATGAATTTTATTGGTAAGGTTTTCATAACCGAAATTTGTGATTCTTGTGGTGCTACATAAGTAAAGCCAAAATCCAGTGTGTTATTACTGATTTTTAAACGGATATCGTCAGCACTCAGAATCTGACAATTCAATACAATATCATGGCTACTATTAGTAAATTTCATTAACCATCTATTAAGATAAATATCCCATAAACTTGAAACAGCACCAATAGACACGGAAGTTTTATTTTCATCTTCAATTGCAATATTGGTTTTTACACGATTCCATGAATTCAATATATCTTCGGCATAGCGAACTAATTTTTCACCGGCAGCCGTGGGGCGTATATTATTTCTGTCTCTGGTAAAGAGTTTTACTCCCATTTCCTGCTCTAACTGTCTTATCCTGGCGCTTACAGCGGATTGCGTAATGAACAGATTGTCTGCTGCCTGACCAAAATGGCGGGTTTTATGTATCTCAAGAAACGTTTTTAATAGCTCGTCATCCATACTATTTTGTCTTTATGTTTTTAAATCGATGTTTCATCGTTTTCCATTAAGATATACTTATCAGAATTTTTATAATTCTAATAGCATAATTTCATATGGATCAAAAACAAATTATTGGCTGGAAAGAATGGATCAGCCTCCCCGAACTTAATATCCCGGCGATAAAAGCAAAAATTGATACGGGTGCGCGTACATCTGCACTACATGTGTTCAAACTGGATAGATTTTCAAAAAATGGCAAAGATATGGTTAACTTTCAGATTCACCCTTTACAGAGACGTCAAGACATTATTGTAACGTGTGAATCTGAAATCGTTGACATGCGCATCGTCAAGGATTCTGGCGGTCATGAAGAGGAGCGATTTTTTATCAAGACCCCGGTTTCATTAGAAGATGAACAATGGGATATTGAAATAAGCTTAACCAGTCGGGAAAACATGTTGTTTCGCATGTTATTAGGACGAACTGCATTAATAAAGGGTCAACTCTGTGTTGATTCTTCCCTCACATATACTACAGGTAAAATTAGTAGAGATGCGTATAATCGTAATACCTGATTTGGAGAATTAAATGAAAATTGCATTACTATCAAGAAATAAAAACCTCTATTCATCAAGGCGTCTCATAGAAGCCGCTGAAGAACGTGGTCATGAAATACGCGTGTTAGATGTATTACGTTGCTACATGAATATTACTTCACACCGCCCCAGCATCCACTATAAGGGTGAAGAACTTGAAGACTTTGATGCTGTCATTCCACGAATCGGTGCATCAGTCACTTTTTATGGTACTGCTGTTTTAAGACAGTTTGAGATGATGGGTGTTTATCCTTTAAATGAGTCGGTAGCCATCTCCCGCTCAAGAGACAAATTACGTTCACTGCAATTATTATCACGCAAAGGTATTGGCTTACCCGTTAGCGGATTTGCTAATAAGCCCGATGATATTAATGACTTGATAAAGATGGTCGGCGGTGCCCCCCTGGTCATTAAACTACTACAGGGGACACAAGGTATTGGTGTCGTACTGGCTGAAACCAAGAGCGCAGCAAAAAGTGTAATCGAATCTTTTCTGGGGCTCAAAGCCAGTGTCCTGGTACAACAATTTATTAAAGAAGCCGGTGGTGCCGACATACGTTGCTTTGTCGTTGGCGAAAAAGTAATTGCTGCCATGAAACGCCAAGGTGCTGAAGGCGAGTTTCGCTCAAACATTCACCGTGGTGGTTCGGCATCGTTGGTAACGATTACCGCGGAAGAACGTAAGACCGCATTGCGTGCTGCTAACACGATGGGACTTAATGTCTGTGGCGTAGATATATTACGCGCGGAACGTGGCCCGGTGGTCATGGAGGTGAATTCTTCACCTGGCCTTGAAGGTATTGAAAATGCCACGAGCAAAGATATCGCCGGTGATGTCATAAAGTTTATTGAGAAGACTGCGAAAAAAGGTAAAACGGGGACTAAGGGTGGAGGCAAGTAATTGCGCGAACCAATCAATATATGTAATACCTCTATAAAAGCCGGGACTCGCCAAACTATCGAAATCCCGGTTCCGAGTCTGTACACACATACCGCATTGGAATTACCCGTTCATGTAATACATGGCAAACAATCCGGCCCAGTAATGTTTTTATCTGCAGCCATTCATGGTGATGAGATTAATGGCGTGGAAATCATCAGGCGTGTATTAAATACAAAAGCGCTTTCTAAACTCAAAGGGACATTGATTGCCATACCGGTAGTCAATATTTATGGTTTTATAAATCAAACGCGCTACTTACCTGATCGACGTGATTTAAATCGTTCATTTCCGGGTTCGGTAAAAGGTTCTCTCGCCGGACGTATGGCGAATCTATTTTTAAATGAAATTGTGTCTAAGTGCACGCATGGTATAGATCTACATACAGCAGCAATTCACAGAGAGAATTTACCACATATCAGGGCTTACCTGGATGATGAAGACACTGAAGAAATGGCGCGTGCCTTCACCTCCCCGGTAATTTTAAATACACCAATCATTGATGGCTCATTGCGCAAAGCTGCAGAAAAAACTGGTGCAGCTGTTATTGTGTATGAAGCTGGTGAAGCACTTCGCTTTGATGAAGTATCAATTAGAGCCGGTGTAAGAGGTATTATTTCTGTAATGCGAGCACTAAAGATGCTGCCTGCTCTTAAAAACAAACGTAAACAAATTCAGCCTGTCGTCGCCCGTTCCAGTACCTGGGTGCGTGCACCACAGAGCGGAATACTAAGAGTACAAAAACCATTAGGTTCAAGAATAGAGAAGAACGAATCGCTTGGTTTTGTCTCCGATCCATTTGGAAAAACAGAAGAAAATATTCTGTCTCCAATCGATGGCATTATTATTGGAAGAACAAATATCCCTTTAGTAAATGAAGGTGAAGCCTTATTTCATATTGCCCAATTTAAAAGTTCGGAAAATGTTGCTGACAAAGTGGAACAATTTCAACAGCACCATGATCCGTCGACGGATACCAATTCACCGGAAGAACCTCCAATTTTGTAAATCAATTTTTAGACTATCGGTTTAAAACATCACCGTTTTTAATCTGGATTTAACTATCTGTTAATAAGGAATAGTTAACTGTACTTGTCATTCTGATTGAACGAGATACTGCTCACTATATTGTTTAGCTTTATCTTTTGCTTGTTGTAACTGTTCTTTACTTAAATTTGTTTCGATAACTTTCAAGTTTAGTTTGGCCTGATCAAGGTCGCCACTTGCTGACAGAGCAAACCATGCATAGGATTCAATAAGATTTTTTTCGACTCCGTTACCCTCGAAATACATCGCACCAAGACTGTTTTGTGCTTCTTTTGAACCTTGCTCTGCCGCCTTCTTGTACCAGTTCAGGGCTTTAACA
>JBFIJV010000023.1:0-17454 GCA_041600575.1 Gammaproteobacteria bacterium
CCACTTACAATTGGTCTAAATTGTGCCTTAGGTCCCAATGACTTACGTCAATATATTGAAGAGCTTTCTAGCTTTTCGCAATGCTATATTAGTGCCCATCCGAACGCTGGATTACCGAATGAATTCGGAGAATATGACCTCGATGCTGACCCTATGGCGGTGCATATCCAGGAATGGGCAACATCAGGATTATTGAACATCGTTGGTGGTTGCTGTGGTACGTCCCCGGCTCATATCAAGTCCATGGCCAAGGCCGTAGCAGGTATTGCGCCGAGACAGTTACCCAAGCTTGCAATCTACCAACGACTGAGTGGACTCGAACCGTTTAATATCACCCCGGATGTAAATTTCGTGAACGTTGGCGAACGTACCAACGTCGCCGGTTCACCGCGCTTCCTGAAACTGATCAAAGAAGATCAGGATCTGGATGCTGCGCTGGAAGTCGCGCGGCAGCAGGTCGAGAACGGCGCGCAGATTATCGATATCTGCATGGATGAGGGTATGCTCGAATCCGAGCAATTGATGGCCGACTTCCTGAAACTGATCGCCTCGGAACCGGATATCAGTCGCGTACCGATCATGATCGACTCGTCTAAATGGAGTGTTATTGAAGCGGGCCTGCGTTGCGTGCAGGGAAAAGGCATTGTCAATTCGATCAGCTTAAAAGAAGGTGAAGAGAAATTCATCGAACACGCCAAACTGGTTAAACGTTATGGTGCTGCGGTTGTGGTGATGGCCTTTGATGAAGCGGGCCAGGCCGATACTACCGAACGGCGTTTTGATCTGTGTAAACGTTCTTATGACATCCTGGTTAACAAGGTTGGATTTGCGCCTGAAGATATCATCTTCGATCCGAATATCCTGACCGTGGCTACTGGTATGGAAGAACACAACAACTATGCCGTGTCCTTCTTTGAAGCCACACGTTTAATCAAGGAACACCTGCCGTATGCATTAGTCAGCGGTGGTCTGAGTAATGTGTCCTTCTCATTCCGCGGGAATAACCCGGTGCGTGAAGCCATGCACGCAGCATTTCTTTATCACGGTATTCAAGCGGGCATGGATATGGCGATCGTCAATGCCGGGCAACTCGGTATCTATGATGAAATCCCGAAAGACTTACTGGAATACATCGAAGACGTTTTATTGAACCGTCGCCCTGATGCTACGGATCGACTGGTCGAGTTTTCCGAAACAGTGAAAGGCGGCGCAGCAAAAGAAAAAGTCGTCGACCTCGAATGGCGTAAAGGCAGTATCGCAGAACGGCTGGCACATGCCCTGGTAAAAGGTATCGCAGATTACGTTGAAGAAGATACCGAAGAAGCACGACAACAAGCTGCTAAACCGATCCATGTTATTGAAGGACCTTTAATGGATGGTATGAATATCGTTGGCGATCTATTCGGTGCCGGCAAAATGTTCTTACCACAGGTGGTTAAAAGTGCCCGCGTCATGAAAAAAGCAGTGGCCTATCTAATCCCTTTTATAGAAGCAGAAAAGGGTGAAGGTGACAGAGAAAGTAATGGCAAGATCATCATGGCTACGGTTAAAGGTGACGTGCATGATATTGGTAAAAATATCGTTGGCGTCGTATTGCAGTGTAATAACTTTGAAGTATTCGATCTTGGCGTGATGGTGCCGGCACAAAAAATTCTGGATGCCGCGCGCGAACACAATGCCGACATTATTGGCTTAAGTGGCTTAATCACACCGTCGTTAGATGAAATGGTGCATGTCGCCAAAGAAATGCAACGACAGGGTTTTGATTTGCCGTTAATGATCGGTGGCGCCACTACCTCACGCGCACATACCGCAGTAAAAATTGATCTGGGTTATGATCATCCTGTGGTTCATGTTAAAGATGCATCACGCGCAGTCGGTGTTTCGACCAAGTTAATCAGTGATGTAATGAAAGCTGAATTTGTAAAAGAGATTAGCGCCGAATACGACACGCTACGTGAACGTCATGCCGGCAAACAAAAAAGAATTAAATGGTTAACGCTGGAAGAAGCGCGACATAATCGTGCGCCAATTGATTGGACTGACTATAAGCCCACAAAACCAAAACAATTAGGTGTGCATGTATTCGAAGATTATCCGCTGGCTGAACTGGCTGACTGTATCGACTGGACACCATTCTTTGTTGCCTGGGAACTGGCTGGAAAGTATCCAAGAATTCTGGAAGATGAAATAGTTGGTGAAGAAGCAACGCGCCTGTTTAACGATGCAAAGGCGATGTTGAAAAAGATCGTCGACGAAAAATGGTTTACCGCAAAAGGTGTTTATGGACTCTTCGCTGCGAATTCAATCGGTCATGATGATATTGAAGTCTATACTGATGAGAAACGTGATGGTTTATTAACAACGATACATTCTCTACGCCAACAAACTGTTAAACCACCTGGCCAGGCTAACTATGCCCTGGCAGATTTTATTGCACCAAAGGAAACAGGGGTTGAAGATTATTTCGGTGCCTTCGCTGTCGCGACGGGTTTCGGTATTGAAGAAAAAGTAGCTGCCTTTGAAGCAGATCATGATGACTACAACGCCATCATGGTAAAAGCACTCGCCGATCGTTTAGCTGAAGCCTTTGCCGAACGCTTACATGAAAAGGTAAGAAAAGAATTCTGGGGTTATGCCTCAGATGAAGTACTTGATAATGAACAATTAATCAGCGAGGCCTATCAAGGTATACGCCCTGCCCCCGGTTATCCCGCTTGCCCGGATCACACTGAAAAGGGATTGCTGTGGAAGTTACTTAAGGTTAAAGAAAATACCGGAATAGAAATCACTGATTCATTTGCCATGTACCCAACAGCCGCAGTCTCCGGCTGGTATTTCTCGCATCCTGATTCAAGATATTTTGGTTTAGGCAAGATCAATCGCGATCAGGTAAAAGACTACACCCATAGAAAAGGAGTGGATTATAAAACTATGGAACGCTGGCTCTCGCCAAATCTGGGTTATGATCCGGATGATACTGAATGATTAAGGCTTATAGCTTGAATAACGCGCGCCTAATAAAACGATATGGGACTTGCCGGGAAGTCTTCTTGGTTTCAGTCACAAATACAATTTGTCAGGAAGTTCTATTTCTGTTTTGGGTTTTAGCGGATGAAATTATTTCATCCGCTAAAACTAACGACTAACGTTTATCCATCGGCACATATTCTCGTGCAGTTTCACCGGTATAAATCTGTCTTGGTCGACCTATTTTGCTGTTTGGGTCATCCATCATTTCTTTCCATTGTGCAATCCAACCGGGTAAACGACCGATCGCAAACATAACAGTAAACATATTTACCGGGATACCCATTTCTTTGTAGAGTATGCCACTATAGAAATCCACGTTCGGATAAAGATTACGTTCGATAAAATATGGATCAGTTAATGCGGTCTCTTCCAATTCCTTGGCAAGATCCAATAACGGATCACTTATTCCTTTTTTACTGAGAATTAAATCTGTCATTTCTTTCAGAATCTTTGCACGCGGATCATAGGTTTTATAAACACGGTGTCCGAATCCCATCAGCTTTATTTTAGAATCTTTATCTTTAACCTTTTCGACAAACTCGGAACATTTCATTCCGGAGCGTTGGATCTCTTCCAGCATTTCAATTACAGATTGATTTGCACCACCATGTAACGGCCCCCATAACGCGAGTATGCCGCTACTCATTGCGGCATATAAATTAGTTTGACTGGAACCGACTAAACGTACTGTAGATGTCGAACAGTTTTGTTCATGATCGGCATGCAAGATTAACAGTATATTGAGTGCACGAACGATATCAGGATCAAATTCATAATCTCTGGTGGGTACAGAGAACATCATTTGCAAGAAATTTTCACAGTAACTCAAGTGATCTTGCGGATACATGATCGGATGACCAATACTTTTCTTATAACTAAAGGCCGCAATTGTTCTTAATTTTGATAACAAACGAGTTGATTGAATTTCGCTGTTTTCATAAACATTTAATGACTCCGGATAATAGGCCGAGAGTGAACAGACCATAGAAGACAGAATCGCCATCGGATGTGCAGACTGCGGATAACCATCAAAGAAATGTTTCATGTCTTCATGGATCATGCTGTGTCTTGTTAACAGCGAAGAAAACTTTTGCAGTTGCTGTTTATTCGGTAAATCACCGTGGATCAGCAGATAACATGTTTCAACAAAGGTTGATTTTTCTGCCAATTGTTCAATCGGAATCCCCCGATAACGCAGGATACCGTTTTCACCATCCAGATAGGTTATAGCGCTGCTCGCAGCGCCCGTATTTACATAAGCCGGATCAAGGGTGATATATCCCGTTTTTGCACGTAGGCTGGAAATATCGATTGCTTTCTCCCCTTCGCTGCCAATAAACACTGGAAACTCATAATCCTTGCCATCAAGGGTTAATTTTGCTTGTTCGCCCATAAACTATCCTCTTAAGTATGATATCGTTGTGAAGCCTACTAATATAGTATCCAGTAGTCTACAAAACAAAGTCATTAATTACAGCACTAGAGTAAATATACCTATGCAAAATGAAACGATTTCAGTCACGAATACAGAGAGTGGCAAGACAATGGATGTGCTTGTTTTTGATAAACGGCCCGGTCAAATCACCGTTGTCATTGGTGAAGGGGTACATAGTGTTAAATGTGAATTAACACCGACTAAAAATGAACAGGCTTATGTCGGCAGTGTGATGGGACGAGAGATTATTTATCATTGCAGTCGCGAACAGATTCAGGCTGAGTTAGATGACATAAATCCGGCGCTAAAAAAATCTCGAACGTTTAAAAAATAATATTTAACGGCCAATCAAGACAATCAGAAATTATATACTTTTTTATAAGCTTTCGAATTCATAACCAGTTTTTTATTATCCAGATTAGCGCCATAATTTTAATATGAATTTTCTCGGCAACTTAAGTCCCGCAGACTTTTTAAAACAATACTGGCAAAAAAAACCGCTCTTAATAAAGCAAGCCTTCCCAAACTATCAAAGCCCAATCACTGCTGAAGAACTTGCCGGCTTGGCCTGCGAAGAAGGCATCGAATCCCGTTTGATTCAGGAGCACGTGAAAGATAGTGCCTGGCAACTACAACACGGGCCATTTCAGGAAAGCGATTTTACCAGTTTGCCAAAGTCACATTGGTCTTTATTAGTTCAGGCTGTTAATCACCATGTTCCTGCGCTTAACCAGTTGCTTGATGAGTTTAATTTTTTACCTGCCTGGCGCGTCGATGACATTATGATTAGTTATGCACCAGTCAATGGCAGCGTTGGTCCGCATCTGGATAATTACGATGTGTTTTTATTACAAGTACAAGGTCATCGACATTGGCATATTAATGAAGATGATTATTCAGAAGACGATTTCATTGATGACCTTGAATTAAAAATCCTCTCGGACTTCAAAGCAAATCAGGACTGGATTCTTGAACCCGGCGATATGCTCTATTTACCACCGGACGTAGCCCATCATGGTATCGCGCTGGATGATTGTTTGACCTTTTCAATCGGTTTTCGCGCACCCTCACAAAAAGAATTATTGAGTGCCTACACGGTAAGCTTTAACGATGTGGGCAGGGATCAATTTTACACTGATCCAGATTTACAATTACAGGATTCAGCGGGTGAAATTAAGACCGAGCATATTCAGGCAATGCGGAAAATGATACTTTCGGCTATCTCAGATGATGCTGATTTTGCCAGTTGGTTTGGTCGTTTCATTACTGAAGATATGAATCAGTATGAAGCCGGGCAGAATGAACTGGATAATAATGAGTTCAATAAACACTTTAAGCAGAACGGATATTTAAATCGCTATGGCAATATTCGATTTTCGTATATTCAAGAGAATGAAAACCTTAAGTTCTTTTATGCGGGAAACGAGCTGCAATTAGCATTAGAACAACGGCCTTTAATTCAATATTTATCCAGTCAACATCGGCTCGAATACACAGAAACACTCCAATTCGGTAATGAAGAATCAGCATTGGAACTAATCTATACATTATATAGTGCAGGATGTTTCTATTTCGATGAGTGAGTTTGATGTGATGCAAGTCTCCTGGCGTGACATGGAACCGCATTTACGAGACATCCGAACTCGCGTTTTTATCGAGGAACAAAATGTATCGGAGGAACTGGAATGGGAAGACGATGATATTGATGCTGTACACCTGATTGTGAAAAAGAATAATGACTATGTCGCTACAGCGCGCTTGCTACATTCAGGACAAATTGGACGGATGGCCGTTTTGAAACCCTATAGGCGTTTCGGCATTGGTAAAATGATGCTGCAAGAACTATTGTCCATCGCCGCAACAATGAGTATCAAAAGCCTGTTCTTAAACGCCCAAACCGAAGCTGTCGACTTTTATAAAAAATTTGGCTTTCAGGAACATGGAGACATGTTTGATGATGCCGGGATTCAGCATATAAGAATGAATAAAAATTTATGAGGAATTAAACGGCCTCTTCATTTACTACCGTTTAACCCCCCATTTTCCCACACGTATTGTTATCGCGCAGACTTATCGCATCTTGCGATATTATTTCCTAATACTTTGTTTACGCCTGTGCAAGTAGTGCATCAGCGCTACTGGCATCACAAGCAAGAATGCTTTCTTCAACATTCAATGCAGAAACAACACCATCATCGACGATCATTGAATAACGTTCTGAACGAAGACCAAGACCAAAATCAGCAAGATCGAGTTCAAGGCCGATTGCCTTAGTAAATGCAGCGGTTGGATCACAAAGCATCTGGATGTTTTCACCAACGCCATGATCTTTTGCCCATGCAGCCATAACGAATGGGTCATTGATAGAGACGCATACAATGCTATCGACGCCTTTAGCTAATAATGCATCAGCTACTTTTACAAAACCGGGCAGATGATCAGCAGAACAAACCGGGGTATAAGCACCGGGTAAACCAAATACGGCTACTTTTTTACCTTTAAATACATCAGCACTGGTGCTGGTACGTACATCTATTTCTGAATCAGAGCCCATCCACATAAATGAACTTGCTGGAATACTATCGCCTACTTTTATTGTCATTATTAATTTCCTCGTTATGTTTTATTATTGAGCACAGGCAGGATAAGAGGCATTCCAGTAAATGTCCACCTATTTAATTGCGCACAACCTATCTCTTTATATTAATAAAAACAATAACATATATTTAAAATACCAACACCAATAAACCTATACAATACAATTATTAGCATCAATTTTAGAAACTAATTTATTCAAGGTATTCAGGCGTTATAATGAAATATCAAATTACTAAACGCGTAAAGACGCTATCTCGTTTACGTTATTAACAGGAAATCATTATGAAATACGACAATATTCTGCAAGCTATTGGTAACACTCCGCATATCGCTATAAACAATCTGTTTCGAGACGATATAGAGGTCTGGATGAAGGCTGAGAGCTTTAATCCCTGTAGCAGTATTAAAGATCGTATCGCCAAAGCCATGATTGAAGATGCAGAAGCTAAAGGTTTGATCAATAAAGACACGGTCATTATTGAACCTACCTCCGGTAATACGGGTATTGGTTTGGCACTGGTTGCTGCTGTTAAAGGCTATCGTTTAATTCTCACCATGCCGGAGTCGATGTCGATAGAACGTCGTAAATATATGCATGCCCTCGGTGCTGAACTGGTCTTAACACCGAAAGAACTGGGGATGGGCGGTACGATTGCCAAGGCCAAGGAGTTATTGGAAGAACATCCGAATGGCTGGATGCCACAACAATTTCAAAACCCGGCTAATGTAAAAGCACATAGAGAAACAACTGCACAAGAAATTCTGGCTGATTTCCCGGAAGGAATTGATTACATGATTACCGGTGTTGGCACGGGAGGTCATATCACGGGCTGTGCGGAAGTGTTGAAAGAAAAGTTTCCGCATTTGAAAGTCTTTGCAGTCGAACCTGAGAAATCACCTGTCATCAGTGGTGGCGAAAAAGGACTACATCGCTTGCAAGGTATAGGCGCTGGCTTTATTCCTGACGTTCTTAACGTCGATATTCTTGATGGGACCGTTCAGGTTTCAGAAGAAGATTCCTTTGAAATGGCACGACGCTGTACTAAAGAAGAAGGTATCTTTATCGGAATATCATCTGGCGCAACATTAGCTGCCGTAAAACAAAAAGAAGGCGAAATGGCGCCAGGCAGTCGTGTTTTGATATTTAGTTATGATTCCGGCGAGCGTTACCTGTCGATTGAAGATTTATTCTAATCATTCTGCCTTACGATAATGTATGGCTAAAAATGCACAAATAGAAATCCAGATTGAAAGTTTACATAAGTCTTTCAATGGACATACTGTATTACAAGACATAAACCTCGATTTTTATAGTGGCGAATTTATCGCGATTGTAGGTGGTTCCGGTTGTGGAAAAACAGTTTTACTCAATTGTATCCTCGACCAATACCCTATCGACAACGGTGTTATCAGGATTCTGGATAGATCCAGTAAGGATTGGGTTTTAAAAAGCCTTGATGATTTTAGTGAATTGGAAATCGATGATATCCATAAACATTGGGGCGTCGTCTTTCAACGTAACGCCCTGTTCTCTGGTTCTGTGTTATTTAACATTGCCCTCTGGTTAAAAGAAATAAAGGGAATGGATGACGACGCCGTCATCCCTATCGCAAAAAAAGCATTACTAGCGGTCGGTCTCCCGGATGATGAAGACTTTATGAATAAAAGTGCCAGTGACTTATCCGGTGGCATGGCAAAACGACTTGCCATAGCCCGTGCAATTTCAATGGATCCCTATGTTTACTTTTATGATGAACCGACAACAGGACTTGATCCGATTAGTTCTTCTACCATTCACAACCTGATTTTTGATATTCATGGTACCGATCGAACTTCAATCATCATCACGCACGACAAGGACCTACTTGTTCGTTTGCGACCAAGAACAATAATGCTGCACGAGGGCAAAGTACATTTTGATGGTCCGTTTGATGAATTCGAAACCTCACAATCCGATGTTATCCGCCCATACTTCGAAACAATGCCGTTGCTACATAAACGTGTCGTAAAGGATGTTAAAATAGAACCACAATTAGAAAATCGAAAAGGATTGGTTGTATGAGAAATTATTCGTCGGACCTAAAACATCTATTTAAAACTTGATTAATTCAGGTTCTATTGATAAATATTAATAATTAAATATTCTCATGATGTAAAAGCTGAATAATGTGCAGGGATAACTAAATAAATTTATGTATAAACAAGCATCAGAAATTTGTTGCCCGGTTGTTTCTGTTAATGCAGATACAACCATAGAAAACGTTCTCAAAGACATCGACTGGAGTTCTGTTTCGAGTGTTGTTGTGTTTGATGACAACAAACATGTGATTGGCATTATCACAGAACAAGACATGATCTATGCCGAATCTATCGGTGTAAAAAAGAGTGACCTTAAAGCCTGGGAAATTTGTACAAAAGAAATAATCAGGATTAGTCCCGAAGAAACAATATTAGGCGCGATGAAACTAATGGTCGAAAATAAAGTGCATCATGTCCTCGTTATGACCGGTGATTATCTTGAAGGTATCATTTCTACTTTTGATGTATTAAAAGAATTAATGAAAGACAATTAGACAGTCTCTCTGTTCGAGTAGAACAGCGGATTTCACATCCCTGTGCAATCCAACATGCTTCAGAAAAATTCCTTACTTGTCCTTGGCGAAGTTAGCCATGGTTCATCAATCGGCGCCATTTCCTGTTTAGGTTTTAAACACAAACCCATCGCCAAACTCTGAGCTAAAACAGGATTGTCCAATTGATTTTTCCACACAAATTGAGTTGCCTGAAATACACGATGCTTCATCGTTTCAGAAACAGGTGCATGTTCTATTAACTCCAGGACATCCTGAAGCACGACACCATCCTTGTAAGTATATGCAGCGAAATAAGCATCTTTTGCAAATAACTGACAAGAGTAGGTTGTATAGTTTCTGGCTGTGTAATCAATCCCCTGCCCCATTACAGGCTGAGTAATTAATAATAGCCATACTATTAAATTGGCAATTCTATTTATGTGTTTCATTTTACTATCTCATCGTTTTCTATGAGCCTCCATATTTTATTTCGGTTAAGTTAAAAAAATTATTACTTCCAGTTAACATTTGCTTTCCTGATGTCCAGCGACGTTGGCATCCTGCGTCGCTCTACCGTCTACATCCCTGTAGATGTCCTTGGCATCGTCGCTTCGGACTCCTGTCCTCTCGCGATATACAGGCCATCGGCTTCAGCATCCTGCGTCGCTCTACCGTCTACATCCCTGTAGATGTCCTTGGCATCGTCGCTTCGGACTCCTGTCCTCTCGCGACATACAGGCCATCCTTGGCCATAAAAAAAGGCCGCGGGTTTATCACCTGCGGCCTTTTCGGGAAACTGCTTAAAATCTTAAATTAGATCATTAAAACCCACAAACACACAGGCGTACTTCGGCCACGCACAGATAAGTGCGGTGCCACATAAAATCCTGCTTTTGTATAATGTTTGTTTTCATAGGGGCGCGATAATCCACCTGTTTTCTTTTGTTGTCAAGATTACAAGTCCTTTAAATGGGGACTATTACGAATAAAATCAAGCAGGCTTCAATAAATTTCTTGAAAAATTAAAAACTTAGTCGCATCGATAAGCCCTGTTGTTATTGATCGAGACAAGATCAATTTATTGATCTGTGTTATTTTGTTGGCTCAACACAGTCACAATCATGATGGAGAAAAACTGTTGCAACAAGGCATACGACAATTAAAGTCTGCAATTCCAGTTACTTTTCTATTGCTGTTTTTTTTCACAAGCAGTGTTGCGGTTACATTTCCGGATAAACCACCTGAGTCTGACTACTTTGTCGATAATGCCAATATCATTCAAGAGAAGGAACGCAATGAAATAAATGCCATTGCTTCCAAAATATTGTCCGAGGAAAAAATCCCGATATACGTCGTCACTATACCGTCACTATCACATCATGCAGCCAGTAGTCTTGGCATCGAAGGCTATGCCACTGAGCTTTTTAATAAATGGGGTATCGGATTTCAGGATCGAAATTACGGCATTCTGCTGCTGGTTTCCAAAGGTGATCGTAAAGCACGTATTGAACTTGGCGCAGATTGGGGACGTGAACACGATTATGCAGCACAAGACATCATGGATAACCTCATTATCCGACAATTTAAAAATGCTAATTTTTCCTTAGGCATATTGGATGGTGTACGTGGCCTGGATGCCATGGCAAGAGGCCTGGCGTTACCCAAACCCACTACTCCATGGTGGTATTTTCCGTTGCTCATTATCAGCATTATAGGTTTGGTCATGCTAATTATTAATTTATTTAAAACAGGTCGTAGCGGTTGGGCCTGGGCGTTAATTGTTGCTATCGGGGTTATATTATTTTTCATCTTACGTAATGCAGGTTCAGGTGGTTCCGGCGGCGGATTCGGCGGCGGGTCATCGGGCGGTGGAGGCGCATCAGGGTCATGGTAGGTCTAGTCAAGGCAAGCACACTCTTTTCAGTTGCTGATCATGATACGATTAAACACGCAATTGTTGATGCAGAAAAACATACTTCTGGTGAAATCATTCCGGTTATTGCCAGTGCTTCCGGTCGTTACGATCGAGCAGAAGATATATTCGGTTTAATCTTCTCGTTAATTTGCGTTGCGATAGGCTGGTGTCTATTTCATAACGAATCATCATCGACGAGTTGGAGTAATTTTAGTTTCGATCTGACATCAATTCTTTTGACCATCCTGCTTGGTTTCGTATCAGGCGTACTACTAACTCATTTCTTCCCTGTGCTACGTCTCCCCTTCATTCCAGATAGTGAAATAGAAGCGGAAGTCGATCGTGCCGCTGCTGCCGCTTTTCAACAAAATCGATTACGTAATACTAAAGACAGTACCGGCATACTTATTTATATTTCACTCTACGAACATCAAGTCAGGATAATGGGCGACGATGCTATTAGTGAAAAGTTAAGCCAGGCAGACTGGAGCCGCATTTGTGACAGCGTCATCAGCAGTTTCAAGCAAAAACAATACACGACAGGTATTGTTGATGGGATTACCCTGACAGGTAAATTGCTTACCGAACATTTCCCGATCAAAGAAGATGATAAAGACGAATTGGTGAATGAACTTATCGTAATTGATTAATAGCTTTTTCTTTCCAGCTTAGTACAATTTACGAGCTAACTTAAACCATAAGCGTTATAAATATTAACCTTAACCGATTCGCTTCAAGATCAATATCTTTCTTGATTTAGATCAAAGATTCCGCCGCTGTTTATACTATTCTTTTGCCTGTCAAAAATTATTTATTTTGGAGGGAGTCATGGCGACAAAAGATACTGTAAAAACAAAAGGCACGGCAATGGAAAAATCTAAATCGGAATCACTTTTTCCATTGAGTTTCTCTTCCTTCGAAAATATCGATCATATATTTGAAGATTATTTTAATCGTAATTGGCTTCGTCAGTTCCGACCCAATCTAGTTCATATGAATGACCTATGGGGCACTTATGAAATGCATGCGCCAAGCATGGATGTTATTGATAAAGAAAATGAGTTGTTGATTCGTGTTGAACTGCCCGGGGTAGACAAGAAAGATCTTGATGTATCTGTTACTGATAATATTCTGACGATTAAGGGAAGCAGTAGCTTCGAAGCTAAAGAACAAAAAGATAATTATTATAGCTCTGAAATCAAAAAGGGTTCTTTTTCCAGGAGCGTTACGTTGCCAACAAATGTTGATGGAACAAACATGAAAGCGAATCTCAAAAATGGTTTGCTTGAGTTAAGTATGCCTAAGACAAAAAAGACAAAACGTAAATCCATCAAGGTTAATTAATATTTTTACTTTTATAACTGTCCCACAACCAGTGGTGGTACAGTTATAAACTTATGTTTGTAATGGAGATCAAGAAAAACTCAACTGTCTGGAATTAATGTAAAAATGCAGTATAGGAATAGGCTTAATTATTATTTAAGCCATATTTTTCCCATAATTTCTTTGCTAGTTCGTGCGCTTTTTCACGTTCTTCGGGTGTCATATACTGATCTATTTCATCACGTGTATTCTCTGCCGGTTTATAACCGCCGGCAGCAGCTATGCCTACCCAGGCATAAGCTCGTACAAAATCCTGTCCAGTAATAACGCCTTTAAAATATAGATTCCCGAGATGATATTGGGCCATCAGGTTTTTTTCCTGTGCTGCAGTAGTAAACCAGGCTAGTGCTTCCGCATTATTCTTTGGAACGCCCAATCCTTCCTGGTACATATTGAGCAGGTTCTTTTGTGAATTAACAAAATTCTGAGCCGCTGCTTTGCGATACCATTCGATGGCGGCAGCATAATCCGGTTCTACGCCTAGACCATTTTCCAGCATTACGCCTAAATCGTGTTGAGCACTGGCAGTACCCTGTTCCGCGGCTTTGCGATACCACTTAACCGCCTCTTTATAATCCTGTTTGACACCTATCCCCTCATGAAACATATAACCCAGATTTGCTTCAGCTTCTGCATTGCCCTGCACAGCGGCGTTGCGCGTCCACTTTAAGGCCAGCCAGTAATCGCGTTTGACACCCAGACCTAGTATATAAAGCTGAGCTAATCTTATTTGAGCTTCTGCGACACCTTTTTTTGCGGCCTTTTGGTACCAATCAGCTGCCTGATTGTAATCCTTCTCTACACCTAAGCCTCTTTCATAAATCAAACCAAGATAACTCTGGGCTGTACCATCACCGGATTTGGCTAATGATGAAAACTTATTAAATGCTGATTCATATTCCTGGGCATTATAAGCTTGTAAAGCAACATCGAAATCCGACTGGCCACAAGCCGTCATAAATAATACAAATAATAATAAAAGACATTTTTTCATAGCGAGGTCAAATCAAAATCAATGCGATAATTGCTGCCATGAACAGATAATATACGGTTGGGATAATTGTTTTTCGTATTAAATTACCTTCCTGGCCTGATAGTCCACATGTTGCAGAAGCAGCAACAATATTATGTATACAGATCATGTTTCCAGCAGCACCTCCTACCGCTTGTAAGGCAACAATCAACAATGGTGACAAACTTATTTTTATACCCATCCCGAATTGGAATAGTGAAAAAGTAAGGTTGCTAATGGTATTACTGCCCGCAATAAAAGCACCTAGTGCCCCTATCGGTGCTGCGAATACAGGCCATGCCTGACCCGATAAAGCGGCTATTGTTTGTGCCAGTTCAATCGGCATACTCGCCAGATCAGCATTATTGATATCTGATCGAATAAAAATACGCACCATTGGTACTGCAAAGATCAACACGACTGCTGCATTCTTGAACGCCCGTGCGGTACTTTTAAAGGCACTTAAACATTCAAGCTTTGACATTCGATACAATGGCAAACAAACAAGCACTACAAGAATGAAGATACTACCCGGCAAATACAAAAAATTAATTGATGTATTGATATGAGTGCCGAGGATTGCCGGAATTGAGAATGTAAAGCCGGATAAAAACGATTTAAATGGCAACTCTGGTAGCCGTGTGATAACTAACAATAAACCGATCAGGAGGTAAGGTAAGCACGCCTTCCACAGAGGTATTTTATTCTGATGTATGTTGACTTCATGTATAGGCTCAGATGCTTTCCAGTTTTCCAGCCAATCTGATTCATCAGGAAACTGCCATTTTGTTTTGGGTTGAAACAAACCCGCTTTGGCAGCTGATACTGTTGCAATAAGCGCTATAAAGCCGCCAATCAATGAGGGAAACTCAGGACCAAGGACATTGGCAAAGAAAGCATACGGAATGACAAAAACCAGTCCTGCAAATAAAGCAAACCTCCACACCTGAAGCCCTTCTCGCCAACTACGATTAGTCCCAAAGAATCGCGTCAACAACGTAACGACAAACAATGGAATAAGACTACCAATTAACGCATGTATTAAAGCAACCTGAGCACCTATTGAGAACACCAGATCATTGATAGAATTGAATTGAGCGTGTGAATCAATATAGGTATTTACAATTGCCTGGCCGATTAAGCCATCATGCACACCGATTAGTATAGGTGTTCCAACCGCACCAAAAGAGACAGGGGTACTTTGTATAATCAACGCACACATCACTGCAGCTAAAGGTGGGAAACCTAATACAACCAATAAAGGACCTGCTACAGCGGCAGGTGTACCAAACCCGGATGCGCCTTCTATAAAAGCTCCAAACGTCCAGGCAATGATGATGGCCTGTATTCTTGGATCGGGCGAGATTTTAGTAAATGCATGTCGAATTGTGCTTACGGCACCAGATTGAACCAGGACAAATAACAATAATAATGCGCCAAAGATGATATAGAGAACTTTTGTCGCGATAATGAGGCCTTCAATACTGGCAGCAGCAATCGTTACTGGTAAAACCTGCCAATAAAACAAGGCCAGTAATATTGTCACCACAAGACCAATCGGCATGGTTCGCCTGGCTGGCCATTGCCAAATAACCAGCAACAAAAACACAATGACAAGAGGAGTAAGAGCAATTAGTGCAGACATGGCATGATTGTACAATCAAACCGAAAAATTTTCTGTCCTTATAGAAGATTAATGAACAATACTCACAATTAAGAAAGATGTCGTAATTCTGCTAAAGACCATTTGAGAAATCATTTATATGTCCCGGCTTGTCACGTCTACTCAATTTAGATTACCAGAACTACCTGACGAAAAATAAAAAATGAAACATCACCATTCAGACAAGTGTCGTAATTCAGCTGTAGACCAACGTAAGTGATCAACTTGAATTTTCGCTAATGTCATTAACAGTTGAATCGCTGTGTCTGGATAAGTCTTGCAAAGCTCATCCAGACCTGTTCGACTAAGAATTAAAACTTCTGCCCTATGTGTTGCAACAGCGCTAGCCACTCTAGGACCTGGATTAAGTAATGCTAATTCACCAAAAAAAGAACCTGGCTGACAAGTAGCCAATCTCTTATGATGATGCTGTGTCGTTGGGAGCTGGATATCTATTTCGCCACTCAATACTAAATACAATTGATCTCCATGCTCGCCTGCGGAAAATAATTTTTCATTTGCTTCCAATATTCGTTTTTCAAGAACTGTGTTCAGGTTGTCCCGTGCTGCATCATTCATGCTTAAGCATAAGTCATTGTCTTCAAGAGGAATATGATCATAGAATTTCGTCGGAGTAACATCAAGATTTTCAAGCAACATATTTTCAGCATATTCAAGAGCTTCATCTTTCCCATTGAACGTTAAAACCTGAAGTTCAACATTAGAAGAACTCATTTTTTTTATCGTTTCCTGCAATTGTTCACCAACACCAATTTCTTTATGCACATTACAAAAAATCAATCGTCCGCCATTTTTTTGAACGCGTGACCCGATTTGATGAAGAAACTTGATCGCGGTTAAGTCTACCTGCAACACTCGGCGTAAATGTAAAATTATATAATTTGGTCCGTTCAGATCATTTGATAATTCCTGCAATAATGTATCTGCAGTCGCAAAAAAAAGATTTCCGCGCAATTCATACAATATGATTCTGGCGCCATTTTTTTCAAGTAACTCTCTTTCTTTTATACTGCGTGATCTGACGGAGCGAATCTGCTCTCCGGTAGAACGAAGATGTACGACAGGCGCCTGAATTTGTGTTCGTATAAAAAGAATTATCGCAATTAAAACACCAAGGCCTACGGCCATCATCAAATCATAGGCTACTGTTACTGTAGTAACCATGATTGCAATGATCGCATCCTGTCGTGATTTCGGACGTTTTAACCAGGCAATTATATCGAGATCAAACATATGTAATGACACCGATAATATAATCCCGGCTAATACACTGATTGGCAAAAGACTACCGACATCACGTGCGGCAAGAATCAGAATGAAAAACGTCAGCCCTGCAAATACCCCTGCCCAGCGTCTGCCGCCTGATTTTACAGCAACAACAGTTGCCCCGGTTGTTCCAGCTGCGGCCATACCACCACTTATGCTGGTTAAAATCTGTCCTATCCCCTGTCCAACCATTTCCAGGTTTGCGTTATGTCGCAACCCGGTACTGACGTCCGCAATAACTGCTGTAAGTAAAGTATCCAATGAAGACAATATTGCCAGCGCCAAAGCTGCCGGAATAATGATAGGCCAACGTAAATCATTTAGTATATTTGTTGGTAATTCCAGGCTAACAGAATCAATTCTGGGTAATTCACCAATCAACCATTGCGCAGGCAAATCGGCATGATTAAAGCTCGACATAATATGAAAAAATAAACAACCGACTAATAACCCGGCAATCGTGCCAGGTAATTTTTTTATATATTTAGGCCCCATATAGGTACTGATTACCGTCAGGGCAGCTGTAGCAAATGGCAACCACCGCCAACTCTCCCA
>JBFIJV010000024.1:0-17041 GCA_041600575.1 Gammaproteobacteria bacterium
CATGTGTTGTGCTTTTTGAAAGCCTTGCCGTGCCGCTCTTTCAAACCACATGCACGCTATCGAATCATCTTTATAGACACCTCGCCCTTTCATGTAAAGATGACCCAGTTGATATTGCGCCTTGGCGTAACCTGATTCTGCTGCCTTGAGATAATGTTTAACGGCTTCGACCTCATTAACCGGAACACCTAAACCATAGGCATGCAACTTACCTAACTGATAGCTCGCTTTGGCATAAGATTGTTTGGCCGCTAATTGGAAAAAATTTTCGGCCGCTTTAAAGTCCTGGGGCGCACCAAGTCCATTAACATAAGAAAGACCCAAATTGAATTGTGCGCGTGCATAACCTTGTTCGGCAGCGAGTCGATGCCATCTAAAAGCCTCTTGATCATCCTGAGCTACGCCGATGCCACCACCATACATCAATGCTAAATTATATTGCGCCTTGGCATAACCTTGTTTGGCTGCTTCATGATACCAATTGACAGCATCTTCCGGGTTGGCATCGGTTCCTTCTCCGTTTGCCAACATTAAACCTGCGTTTAGCTGGGCCTTCATATGACCTTGATTAGCCGCACGTAGGTACCAATTAAAGGCCTCTGTATCATTTTTTGGTGTACCAATGCCTTTGGAGTACATAAAAGCCAGATTGTAACGAGCGCCAGCATGGCCCTGTTTTGCTGATTTTGAATACCAATCAAACGCTGATTTATAATCTTTCTCTACGCCCAGACCATTCTGATAGCACCAGGCAAGGCTGGCTTGTGCAGTAGCATCATTTTGTTGTGCGGATAGCGTTAATAACGCAACAGCCTGCTCATGATCTTCAGGAACACCAACGCCGCGTAAATACATATGGCCAAGAATTGACTGCGCCTTACTTGAACCCTGATCAGCTGCTTTACGATACCAATAGGCTGCCTGCCCCGGGTCGAGCGGGACACCCAGACCATTTTCGTAGAGATCGGCTAATTGAAGCTGGGCATCGACATCTCCGGCATTGGCATCATCGGTTAGCGTAGATAACTGAACTCTCATTATTTATGACTTTGTTTTAATTAGCTTCACCCTTGAAAAGCTTAGCCTGTATCAGCCTGTTTTGTATAGTAAATCATGATTGATTCAATAACGCTTGCATGACTTCTGATAGACTCCTTCAACATGACAAAAGAAACCAATCTGCATAGTTACAGCCTG
Organism: Gammaproteobacteria bacterium; assembly: GCA_041600575.1. Lineage (GTDB taxonomy): Bacteria > Pseudomonadota > Gammaproteobacteria > Eutrophobiales > Eutrophobiaceae > UBA7359. The sequence goes on from JBFIJV010000024.1 coordinate 1,198, forward strand.
CTCGACCCGGATATGATTATTCATGCAATTGAATCGCTCGGTTATCTCTCCGATGGCAGGATCCTTGCCCTCAATAGTTATGAAAACCGCGTCTATCAGGTCGGTATTGAAGAAGAAACGCCCATTATCGCCAAGTTCTATCGGTATGGCCGATGGACCGATGACATGATTCGGGAAGAGCACAGTTTTCTGCTGGAATTAGCAAACGCTGAAATACCTGTGGTTGCACCATTATCAATAAGCGATGAAACCTTATTTAAATATGGTGAATATCGGTTTTCACTATTTCCCCGCTTTGGGGGCTACGCGCCTGAACTGGATAATCCGGATCACCTGTTGCAGCTTGGTCGGATATTGGCACAAATACATAATATTGGTGAGATCAGTCCTTTTAAAACTCGACCCAGTATTAGTATTGAAGACTATGCGATAAAGCCGCTTGCTTATTTAATGGAGAATAAATTTATTCCAGGTGATTTGGAGATCGCTTACTCAACACTGGTTGAAGATCTGATCATCAGGATTAAGCAGTGCTTCGAACTTGCCGGGGATTATAAAACGATAAGGCTGCATGGTGATTGTCATCACGGTAATATATTAACCCGTGACGATAATTTCTATATTGTTGATTTTGATGATTCCCGATCGGGTCCGGCTGTACAGGACATGTGGATGTTTTTATCTGGCGACAGAATTTATATGACAGCAAGATTAAATGACTTTATGGAAGGCTATACCGAGTTTCGTGATTTTGATCCACGTGAACTTCATTTGATTGAGGCACTCCGAACCTTAAGACTGATACATTATTCAGGCTGGTTGGCAGCTCGTTGGAATGATCCTGCTTTTCCTATTGCATTTCCTTTTTTTAATTCACAAAATTATTGGGAAGAACAGATATTGAGTCTGCGTGAACAGGCTTCATTGATGCAAGAACCCGCTCTGGTGTGGCAACGACATTAAGCTATTATGGCAACAACGATTAATACAGAAAAAATTGTAACTTCAGCAGATATAGATAATGATGCTGTAAAAAAATATAACTGGCAATATATTTTTAATGTCGCAAAGCGACATAAACGTCAATTGGTCATGGCTAATATCATTGCGATCATCGCCACACTGGCAAGTGTGCCGGTACCACTATTGATGCCACTTTTAGTTGATGAAGTCTTACTGGATAAACCGGGAATCGTTGTTAGCCTGATAAACGGTATAACACCGACTGCATGGCAGGGGCCGGTTCTCTATATCGTCTTTATTCTATTCCTAACTTTATTTTTACGTCTCATAGCCCTGATGTTGAATGTCTTTCAATCCCGGCAATTTACCATCATTGCCAAAGACGTGATTTACCTCATCCGTAAAACATTGTTAGCACGCTTGAATAGTGTGTCGATGTCCGAATATGAAACACTAGGTAGTGGCACGGTTGCCTCTTATTTTGTAACTGATCTCGCGACTGTCGATGAGTTTGTCGGTTCAACTGTTAGTAAACTACTGATCGCCATCCTCACCATTATAGGTGTTGCTATCATCTTGCTTATTATGCATTGGCAAATGGCGTTGCTCATCCTGTTTGCCAACCCGATTGTTATTTACTTCACAACCATATTGGGAAAACGCGTCAAAAATTTAAAGAAAAATGAAAACTCCGCCTTTGCTGTATTTCAACAATCTCTGGTCGAAACACTGGATTCCATTCACCAGATACGCGCCAGCAATCGCGAGAAGCATTATATAAAACGTATTATCGAACAAGCTAAAGAAGTTAAAGACCATGGTATTGCATTCGCATGGAAAAGTGATGCAGCCAATCGCTTGAGTTTTGTTGTGTTTCTGTTTGGCTTTGATATCTTTCGCGCCGTTGCAATGATGATGGTGGTATTTTCCGGTTTAAGCATAGGACAAATGTTCGCAGTGTTTGGTTACCTGTGGTTTATGATGGCACCGGTTCAGGAAATTCTTAATATTCAATATGCTTTTTACAGTGCCAGTGCTGCACTGACACGCATCAATGAATTATTAAAACTAAAACAGGAACCTCGCTACCCACATATCATTAATCCTTTTGAAAACAAGAATACAGTCGGCATTACTATTTCTGATCTTCACTTTGCCTATGGTGATGGTCCCGATGTACTGAATGGTATTAATCTTGACATTGAACCGGGCGAAAAAATTGCGCTGGTTGGTGCCAGTGGCGGTGGTAAATCAACGTTGGTACAAGTCCTGATCGGATTGTATCCGGCCAAGAGTGGCACGATTTTCTATGATGATGTACCGGTAACACGCATAGGTATGGATGTAGTTCGTGAGCATGTTGCCACCGTGTTACAAAACCCGGCCCTGTTCAATGACAGTGTCAGGATTAATTTAACCCTGGGGCGTGAGCTTGATGATGAACAGTTATGGCATGCGCTTGAAATTGCCCAGTTGAAAGACACCATAGAACAACTGCCGAATAAACTCGAAACGATTGTTGGTCGACAAGGCATTCGATTGTCGGGTGGACAGAGACAACGATTGGCTATTGCGCGTATGGTCTTAAGTGAACCTAATGTTGTTATTCTTGACGAAGCAACTTCGGCACTGGATGCTGAAACTGAATATCATCTGCATAATGCCCTGACTGATTTTCTGGAGAATAAAACAACCATCATTGTTGCGCATAGATTAAGCGCTATTAAACAAGCCAAACATGTTTATGTATTTGAAAATGGTGAAATCGGTGAACAAGGTACGCATCGAGAGCTCCTTTCTCAAGACGGGCTTTATGCAAAACTCTATGGCGTCAGACAATCGCACTAATGATGCTTATCTAACTATCGCGGTCAGCGTTTATTTTATTAAATATCAATTAGCTGCTTACTACTGTAAGCAGCTAATTGTGTTGAAATAATTAACTGATATTAATAATAACTGAAACCTGCTCTTGCATTAAAAAGCCAGCTGAAACCCAACCATAACTGATCTCCCCATGATAGGAGCACGATCTTTTATGAATGAGGTATGCAAACGTCCATCTTCATTCAGGAGGTTAGTCGCTTTAACAAAAACATTTAAACTCTGCTCGCCATCAAGAACATCATAATTTGCATTGATGCTTAGTACAGAATAGCCACCTGTATCTGTTTCAAGTGCGGCATTATCTTTTTGAGCAAGTATATTTGTAAAATCTATACCGGCATGAAATTCTTTCAGGGTATAATCAAGGCCAGTGCCGAGTCTTGCCGGTGATATTCGTGGCAAGTTATCACCATTTTCTCGCTCAGCCCGTACATAATCGCTAAACAAGCTCATGAATAATTGTCCATTTTTACCCGAATAGAGGTTAACACCTAGCTCCGCTTCAAAGCCGTAAAAGATGACATTGTCCTGCTGAAATTGAACCAGCGTAAAATCTCCAGGTACCATTCCTGAGTCATCAACTCTATCTACAACACCATCATTATTTCTATCCAAACCTTGCAGAAAAATGAAATCTTCTACGTAATTAACAAAAAGGTTCGTGTTCAATTGCCATAACCAATTTTCATGTCTAAATGACAAATCTATGCTATTTGACGTTTCAACATCCAGTCCTGCCTGTCCCAGCTCAAATGTTCCGGTTGCGACATGAGGGCCATTGGCAAACAGTTCTTCGGCTGCCGGGGCACGTTGACTACGACCGACATTTAAACCTATCGACGTATCTTCCAGAAAATCCCAATGGATGCCTGAAGATATACTGTACATACTGTTAACAACCTTGGAGGCATTGTCCGGGTTATCTTCTTGATGTTCAAACCGTGCGCCAATCTCTACCTGTAGTGAATCCGAAATATCTATGTTTTCCAGAATAAACACAGCTGCTGTTTCAGTATTGGTTTTTGGTAGAAATGCTTCATCTCCGACAGCACTGATATTCCGATAACCGAACTGTGTACCAATAACACCACTAAATATTCCTAATGGTTTGTGTTGAAGTTCGATACGGCTATCCATCTGTTCATTATTAAATACAGTTCCGGGGACCGATGCAGTTTCAAATTCGGTATGCGCGTAATCGTTATGACCAACTTGCAGACTGATGGTCTTTATACCCCTAAATGGGTCATTGATTTGTCCAGACACATCAATGCGATCTTGTTGTGCATCGATAAACGGAAGCTCCGCAGGATCGTCAGGGTCCAATGGCACACCGTGTATCGAGTCGAAGCGACCATATGCAACACCCAGAAACCCCCAGCTATCAACATACGACGTACCGAAATTAAAGTTTTGTGTCTCGTAAAAACTATTGTCAACCTGGCCTTTCTTGGTAGCATAGTTTTTTGCATCACGCTTCGTAGCATCAAGATGAAAGGCAATTTTTTTATGTCCTCCTTCAGTCTGAAATGACAATAACTTTTCAAGTGAATTAACGTTAAAACTGGAATGAATCTTGTTCTGGAATTCTGGAACAAATTCGGGGATGCGGTTAGTAACAACATTAACCAGGCCTCCCGATGCTTCACTGCCGTAGAGTAACGTTGAAGGCCCCCTGAATATTTCTATTTGCTCTGCTTGAATAGGCTCTACTGTAACGGCATGATCAGCACTGATAGTAGATACATCGAGAGACCCCACGCCATTTTCCAACATGAGCACCCTTGAGCCCCCAAGCCCTCGAATTATTGGTCTGCTGGCAAGTGGGCTAAAACGATTTGTCGTTACACCCGGAATATTCGATAAAGTTTCCCCGATAGTTTGCGCTTGTCTTTTACTAAGCGCTTCATCATTCAGAATAGTGACCGGTTGAGCGATATGTTCAAGGCTCTGTAAACCAATCGGTCTCGCAGTGACAGTGTATTCATCAAGCGTTGTTGTCTCTTCGCAGTAAATGTTTTGTGTAAAACTACTCAGGAATAATATACCTGCGTAATGAAATTTCATTTTGAATCTCCCGTAATAACAGAATTATGAGGCTTGAGTCTCAAGCCCGTACAAAACTAGCTGGTTGTTATTAAGAGAAAGTTGGAGGGCTTCGGATGCTAAAGAGTGTAAATGACTTTAAACCATATTTGATATGATTAAAGGTGGATTTTTCATAGTTCGTTGGAACAAGTTGAGTTAAAAGTGGCGAATGTGTTATTGCATTATTGTTATCGTTCGCATGTACACATATCAAACATTGTATGTGATCATCCGGGATGAGCTGGTGTTCACTGGCATGGAGAAACGTCGCGAATTGCGACAACAATAAAAATAAGATCAGCGTCTTAATACTTAAGTTTTTTCTCATTTCTATATTTTGTTAACAGTGGCAGTGCAATCAATATTAACGAATATCGCTTTTATCATCGATAACAAAACATTATCTATTTGATTAAACCGCTTGATTTGGATCGGTAGAGGCATATTTAATTTTAATTCTCTTTCATCTGTCTAAATAGGTCAAGACACTTAAAGTTTTATTTACTGTCTTTCGACTAATTACACATCCACATCAATCTTGATATGCCAGGGCTCATAACGCACACCCAATTTATTATCTTCCGGGTAGCGTAGTTGTAGATAGCCTAATTCAGACAATCTTTTATAGACTTCCGTTTCAGTAAAGGTGCCGGTGAAATTTAGTTTGCCATAGCCTTTCTGACCTACATCAAAATCGCCATTGCCGTGAAACGAGTAGCCGGGGGGTGCGAGTGAGCGAGAGGCAAGCGATAGATTGCCCTTACTTTCGTAGGTCTTGTTCAGAAACAATAGAAACTGTTTCATGACGCTGCGGATTCCAGAAGTCAGTATGACCTGATCGCCTAACTCTTTTTTAATATTGTCAAAAATCTCAATTGATCTTTCTTTGTAAAGATAATTTCCGCTACGCGGAATTTTAATGACATCCTTCTTTTTAACCTGGTCGGTGATCTCTTTTAACGGTTTTTGCCCCATGAAACCATAACGCTGTCCATCTTCGTAGAAGACCAGTTCCAGAAAATCAAGTTCGGATTTTGTAAACGCACCTACTTTGGAATAATTGCGGGCAAGCGCCAGTCCATCAGGGAAATTAAGTATATTGAAATTGCCATGACCCACCAGACGTTGCAGCCGTCTTAGCCGCATTACTGTGGATTCAAATGTACCATAGAGACTGTTATTGATGAGGACATCATCAGGATGAGGTTCGTTGAAATTATGTATCTTTTTTAAGTAGTCTTTAAGACCATCATCCAGAATTTTATTTTCTTCGCCGGACGACATTTCAACTGTCTTGGCTAATAGTTCCGGAGCGATAGCAAATCCGACACACCCCAAGCCTAAAGTTTTTAATAAAGACCTTCTCTTCATGTGCTTAACCATTATATTTTATTGTTCTAAATCACCCTGCTCAGAATAACATTTTTTATTTATTTAAACGAAGCAAAAATATTCATAAAAATAAATAATCCCCACCTGATTGAGATTTGGTATCAGGTTAAATTTCACATTATTTCTCCACACCAGCCTGCCGGGAAAACCCGGCATATCGTGTTTTTCACCTACGTCATATCGATTTTTATGTCCGCCTCACATATCAAGCAAACCTTCCCCTCTGTGTAATGAATTGGCATAACAGGAAATATTTTTAGTTGATACGGATGTTCGGGCAGAAAATCAGGATTTGAAGTGAGAGTTGCTTCGACGCCTTCAGCAGAAAGCGTAATCTCCTTATTCTTGTTAGTATACGAGTAGGTCAATTTAATATAACCAGAAATTGATAATCGGATTATAGTCTAATTTATTCAAGATAATTCACTAATTTTATTCATATGCAAAAAACTGTCCTGTTTCTGATCTTCCTGACAAGTCTGTATGCCTGCCAGTCGCAGGATAGAAAATTAGTAGCCATCAATGGACTCACCATGGGCACCAGCTATTCCGTCAAGATCATCCCTGCTGGTGTTGCAGCTGATAGAAACGAAATATATAACCATATTGAAAAAATACTGACTGATATTAATCAGTCAATGTCGACCTATATCAATGACTCCGAACTATCACGTTTTAACCAGTCAAAAAATACTGATTGGCAGGAATTATCTGACGATCTGACACTGGTAATTGAGCATGGAAATCAAGTCAGTTTGATGACCAATGGAGCATTCGATATCACAGTAGGTCCACTGGTAAATCTTTGGGGCTTTGGGCCAGACCCGTTTAACCCGGAAATCCCTTCTGATCCAGTCATTCAGTCTGTAATGCAGCATATGGGATTTAAAAAGCTAATATTTGATAAGGCCTCAAATCGAATTGCTAAAACAGACCCGGATGTGACTATTGATTTGTCCGGCATAGCCAAGGGCTTCGCGGTAGACAAGATCGCACAATATCTGGATGAATCTGGTTTCAAACATTACCTGGTAGAGGTTGGCGGTGAACTTATTGCGAAAGGCACCAATACAACACAAATACCCTGGCAGATTGGGATAGAACAATCCAAACCGTTTAATCGTTCAGTACAACGAATCATTGGGCTGGATAATATTGCGATGGCAACATCAGGAGACTACCGGAATTATTTTGAAAAAGACGGTATTCGTTATTCCCACACTATTGACCCGACAACGGGTAAACCAATTCACCACACATTGGCGGCTGTCACGGTACTACATCCATCTGCAATGCATGCCGACGCCCTTGCAACAGCGTTTATGGTGTCAGGAGAGGAGAAATCACTGTCACTTGCCAATCAATTTGGTGTTGGAATTTATATGATTATTAAAACCCAATCAGGCTTTGAAGAACGCTATAATGATATCTTCAAACCTTATCTAACAAACTAAGGGTGCTTGCGAAAAATCAGGCATTTTCGGAGATGCCCATAGATGAATGAGATTATATTTCTCGCCCTGCTCGGTCTGGCCATCTGGTTTTGGCAAGACACGCTCCGTGCACGTGAACTGGCAATCAAACGTACACGTCGATATTGCCAGGATATAAATTATCAATTTCTGGACGAGTCTGTTGCGATGATATCGTTAAAACCGGGGCGTGATTTATCCGGCAACTTTGCCTTTCATCGCTGTTATCATTTTGAATTTAGCCTGGACGGTCATAATCGATTTAACGGTAAAGCCTATTTAATAGGCCATCATTTGCAATCAATACAGCTTGATCATCCAGATGGTATAATCATCGATGGAAAAAATGATTAATATTGAATTATGTAATTGGAGATTTTGACTATGCCTTCATTTGATGTTGTTTCCGAGATTGATCAACACGAACTCACCAATGCGATTGATCAGGCTAATCGTGAGATTAGTAATCGTTTTGATTTTAAAGGAACCGATTCAAAAATTGAATTTGCTGACAACAACCTGACGATTATTTCTTCGTCAGAATTTCAGATAAAACAGATTCACGACATACTTGAAACAAAAATTGTAAAGCGTGGCATCGATGTTCGCTGCCTTGAATATGGTGACATTGTTGAAAACAACAAAGAAGCCCGACAAACCGTCACCATAAAAAAAGGTGTGGATACTGAACTTGCCAGAAAAATTGTGAAAATGATCAAAAGTAGCAAACTAAAAGTCCAGGCGGCTATCCAGGGCGATCAGGTACGCATTACTGGCAAGAAACGAGATGACTTGCAGGAAACAATAGCGGCAATAAAAGAAGCAAAATTTGAATTGCCGTTACAATACATAAACTTCAGGGACTAACATAATTATGATGTCACCCGTATTCGACCTGCATACTCATTCAACTGCATCTGACGGTGCATTATCACCGGAACTATTAGTTGAAAAAGCAAGCGCTGTCGGTATTAATACATTGGCATTAACTGATCACGATACTATTGCGGGCTTATCAGAAGCACATATCGCTGCTAAAAAACATGACATCAAACTTATTAATGGCATTGAACTATCAAGCCAATGGAATAATAAAACCGTACATATAGTTGGCTTGAATATTGATGTGAATAGTGAAGCAATAACTAATGCCACTGTTCATCTGAATCAACTCCGTGAAGAACGCGCAATCAAGATGGGAGAAAAACTTCGGAAAGCGGGTATCGAGGGTGCCTATGAATATGCTAAACGCATTGCAGGAAACGGAACAGTTACCCGGCAACATTTTTCAACCTTTCTTGTTGAAAATGGCCATGCAAAAAATCAGACTGATGTATTTAAACGTTATCTGGTAAAGAACAAGCCCGGTTACGCTTCTGTCGAATGGCCGAGTCTTGAAGAAACAATTGCTCAAATCACCTCGGCTGGAGGTGTATCGGTAATAGCACATCCCTTACGTTATAAAATGACGGCAACAAAATTACGCAACATGATTCAGGAATTCAAACTACTTGGTGGTAAGGCCATTGAAGTTGTCACTGGACATAATCAATCAGCAGAGATTGAAACCGCAACGGGTTACGCCAAGCGTTACGATATAGCTGCCTCCGTTGGCTCTGATTTTCATAGTGGCAATACACCCTGGAGCCAACTTGGTAAACTCGTTTCTTTGCCAGCGGGACTAACGCCCGTATGGGAATTATGGTAATCCAAATGAAGCGCTGTCTCTTCCGAATTTGTTTTCTTTTCATTTTATTAATCACGGCAACTGCTAATGTCAATGCGAAAGAAAAGTATATTGCTTTTGACAACCCTGTTTATCAAGCTGCCTCTGACAAAGTCGAGGTCATTGAATTCTTTTGGTATGGCTGTCCACATTGTTATCGACTGGAAGGTAGCCTAAACAACTGGTTTGAAAAAAATTCTGACCATGTTGAACTTACAAAAATACCTGCAAATTTAGGCAACAAATCACTCGCACATGCTAAAGTATTTTTTACTGCAGAAAAACTGGGTATTCTGGAGTCGATTCATCCCATAATTTATGATGCCATTCATAAAAAAAATAAATCTCTATCCAGTATTTCATCTATCAGAAAAATATTTATTGAAGCTGGTATTAGTGCTCTGGATTTTGATACTACCTACTCTTCATCTGAAGTAAGAGAAAAAATACGTTACGCACAAGCACTCTGGAACAGCTTCGGGTTAAAAGGCGTACCTGCAATAATAATTAACAGGAAGTATGGCACCAGCCTGTCTCTCGCGGGAGGGTCAGAACAAATGTTTGGTGTTATGAATATGCTCATTAACATGGAACGAAACACCTTGGAAAAATAATGTCTTGGCAAGACGACAAAATTGTATATTAATCCCTCGAAGATCTCCCCTTGCAGCATAAAAAAACCTCAAACTATTTAGTTAAGCAACTGTTTTAGTTGAAAATTTTTAGCTTTTAAGTTTATTGGCGCAGTGTTTGCACAAGATAAATATTATTACTATTTTGAGGAAGTGTTAATGTCATCTCAAGAATTACTTATGATAAATGATGAAGAAAAAGCATTGCTCTGGGAAATCTTTTACTATGAGAAAATGCTTGACGAAAACGAGCATATGTTACTTGAAGATTTAAATTCATGTGAAGAAAGAATTCGTTCCATCGGTACAGCCAGATCATCGATTGATATAGCGTTGCTGACGATCTACATGCAACACATCAAGAATATAAGAACACTTTTGTTAAATCTGCGAAATATAAGAAATGAAAAATTAAAAAAACAGATTCAGAGTGTATCTATTAAGCCAGTTGATAACTGAGCGCTACTTCAGGAATTCGAAATGTTGTTTGAATGCCAGTTGACTTATTTTCTGACTGAAGAGATCCGAGGCACTGCCCAGGCTCACTATAGACCAGCCTTTATAACCTGAATTCATAGCGTGTGTTGCTGCTTGCGTATATTGCTTTTCATTGTCTTCAGACCAGATTAACAAATCTGCATATTCAAAAAATACAATTCGACGTGATTCAGTCAAAACTGCAGCTTGCCCCTTATAATTATAAAATGCAGAAAACTTCTCAATGTTGTTATAGTAATGTAACAACATCTTACTCAATTGCTCATATATCAATGCCATTACTTCATTATCAGCAGTCAAAACGACTTCTATATATGAATCCAGTCGAGCAACCTTATCCAAATTCGAAAGATAGCTGGTAATAGTTGTTTTATTTGTAGGTGATAAAACTGAATGCTCTATAAAAGCCTTGATCAGTCGCTTATTAATTCCCAACTTTAAAAGTGCGTTAACATTATATTCGTTTAATTCGGATATTGATTTATTTTTAAGAATGTAACTTATCTTGATATCCAGTTCATTGCGTTTTTGAATATTAGTAAAACTGTTGTTTAATCCAACGCCTGCGGATATTTTTCCGGCAGCACGGGCATTCGCTACGGCATTCAAAAAAGATTGCACATTATAATTACTGGAGTACATATCAAGACCCAATTGAAATGCTGCATTACGCTTATGTCTTGCCGTCGTAGCATCTTCCGGTTCTCTGAATAAATATCGATTGTTTTGGTCACGCACAAAAGGGTCTTCGCCCTCTAATGTCGCATCCAGATTACTGGACAGCTGTCTCGCCAGTTTACGTGCTGTTTTAAATGGCGATGACAATATATCTACGGCAGAATCGCCAGACACGCTTAATTGACTGCGTAATTCATCAGAAAAATCATCGTCCTGTTGTTCGTATTGATCAATTGCCTGAGATAATTTTATTATTTCGTTAACTCTTTTTTTAAGTAAGGCTAACGAAGTTATTTTGTATGAACCAATGTTTGATTCAACCTGGAAATTATAAAAACCATTATTTATATCAATCGAATCAACCCGATGATAGGTCGATGATAAATACTCGGGCCCAAGTATTTTATTACTGTTAAGAACCGGGTAGTCCTCGTTATCTTCTGCATTGATACAAAAAGTCGTTAGTAATAATGAAACTAAAAATATTGACTTTAAGTGATCAGGTCTTTTTTTAATATTCATCAGATTATTCACTTTAGTAAAAAACGAAACTACCCGTAATGTAAATTAGATTTTTCCATCCAATCCCATTTGATAGTACTTATGAATTATCTCTTCCTGATTTTCCAGTAACCAATCTATATCAGGTTCATTATTCATTGCTTTATGAATTGCTGCAGCGGTTGCCTTTCGATGAATGTCGAACAATATCTTATGATCCAGATCATCTGCTTTTGCTACCAGTGGATTCAACCAAACCGAGACAATAATCCCAAGATCATTAGCCTTCTCTTTTGGTATATCACCGTTTCGAACTGCGTCAAGCACACCATTGGCAATCGCACCTTGAACGGTCCCCATCAGAATGTTGGTATACCTTTCTTTATTAACAGTAACTTTGCTGACCATTAATGTTGCAGGCTTGACCATAATATCGGTATTCATAATAGCTAAAACACGTGAATGCCCTTTTACCTGGTCACCCATTAGAGTAGCAAAGGCAGTACCTACAGGACCATCCAGTTCTCCAATAACAACTTCGGGTTCAGCTGCTGTTCCCGGCGGACCACCGGCGACTAATGCTTCACCAACACGCATAACAATACGATCACTCATATTTAATTACTCCTTAGACAGTTTTAAAGATTTAATAAAAAGAATAAATGGAAAATACTATTAAAAAGAATCGAACTAACTCAGCATGAATTAATTATCTTTTTTTCCCAGTTGTTTTGAGATGTCATCTAATAAATTACTATTTGCCGCAGCCGCTTTTTGTTTGGCCTGGGCTGCTTTTTCTCGAATTCGTTTCATATGTTCAGCAGTCATTTGAATCTGTGTAGTAGTTGGTGCTTCTTGTTGCTGTTGATCTTCAAATTCAGCCAAATCATCGTTAATACTTGCCAATAATTCTGCCTCTTGCTGTTTTTTCCTGAGCAAATCTGCTTCAACTTCCTGTTTTGCCGATTCGGTCAATTTCGCACGATGCACGGCATCCTCGATTTCTCGTTCCGCCTCAATAACTTTTTCCTCAACCGCTTTTATCTCAACATCCAGCTTTTCACGCTGGACTTTTGAATTCGTAGACTCCATTTGCTTTTCTTTTAGAGCTGCTGCTTGCTGCATAGCTTCCTGCTTGATCTGTTCTGCTTCCAGCTTGGCTTGTTCGATTTGTTTCATCGTTTCCTGGATCTTTTTTGCTTCTTCCTCCAGTTTCAACCGTTCTGCTTTTAACTTCGCTTCTTCTTCAGCACGCGTTTTATCGTGAGAACTCTTGTATTCATTAATTATCTTTTCTGCTTCTTCTTTTGCAGCGGCTCGCGCTGCCTCTGTGGCCGCCTTTTCTTTTTGCAGGTTTTCAAATTCCTTGTTATTGCGATCATATTGTTCAGCAAGTTTTTTGCGTTCTTCTTCGATCCGGGCCTTTACTTCAGCTTGTAGTTTTCGTTCCCGCTCGTCATCTTCAAGCTTTTTCTTTTCAGCCTGTTCTTCAAGTTGCTTCTTTGATTCCTCGACTTCTGCCAATAGCTTTTTGGATTCAGCAACTTCTTTTTTAATGAGTTCAGCTTCTTCCAGTTGCTTCCTTGCTGCTTCGGCTTGCTGTTCCAGTTTTTCCCGTTCTTTTCGTATAGCTTCTTCTGCCTGTTCCTTGGCCTTTTGTAATTTTTCCATCTCCTTGGCATTATTGTTATAAATCTCTTCAAGCTTCTTTTGTTCCGCTTCCATTTGCTTGTCAGCGTCTTGCTTAAGCTTCTTTAACTTCAATTCTTCTTCTTTCGCTCTCTTTTTTGCTGCTGCTTCAGCAATTTTTTTCTGCTCTTCCAGTTTTTTCCTTTCTTCTAATAATTCCTTTTGCGCATCTTCATATGCTTTCTTCTTGGCTTCATCCAATTCATCTTTTGAAACTTCTGCCTCCTCTTGCATCCTCATCCGTGTCGTTTCCAATTCAGCATTAAGCATCTCAATCCTGACATCGGCATCGTCTTCATCATCCGTTTGAGGCTCGGGCTCTGATTTAGGCTTAGGCTCCGACTTAGCTTCCGGTTTGAGTTCTGGTTTGGGTTCTGGCTTAGCCTCCGGTTCAGGTTCTTCTGCTTTAGGGACGACTGTTTGAACTCCCAACGCTTCAGAATTATTTACCAGACCACCATCGAGGTAAGAAACACTGTAACCGCGTTCCGCCAATAAAAAGGCGCCGGTTGAGCTGCGACTTCCAGTATCACAATAAAGAATGTAATTACCGGCAGGATCCAGTTTATCTGTTTGTAAGCGCAGAGAATTAAGTGGAATATTAATACTGTTTTCGATTGAAGACTCCTGATGCTCGTTTGGAAACCGAACATCCAACCACGTTGCACCCTCATTCACTAAAGCTTTTGCATCCTGAAAGTTTAACGATTGCAGTGTCGGTTTTTTAATCAGCTCGATAAAAGTATCTTTAGCAAGTTGCATCAAAACACCATCTGTGATCATGGTGACTGTAGCATTACGCTTGGCACTTGATATCAACGCCTCTTCACCAAAGCTATCACCCGTCTTTAATTCGGCTAATTTAACATCATTGCTTTTAGGCGACGGTCGTCTTGAAACCGCACATCGACCCTCAGAGATAATGTAATAATGTTCACCGGGGTCTCCTTGAGATATGACGACATCACCCGCTTTATATTCTATCGGTTCCAACAAAGCGAAAAGCTGATGAATATTAGCCATCGGCATACGAGAAAATAATTCTGACTGCAGCATTTGTGTCATCCAGTCACCATCGTCTTCCACGCCATCGACGACATCGACTTCCATATCGACTCCCGAACCTGATTTTAATGCCGAATCTTCCGTCGTCTCTTGAGCTAATAACATAAGCTGGTCGAGGTTATTACGTTCTATTAATAAAACCTTGAGTGCTGTTTTGGCCTTTGCAGAAAATTGGCGTGGTTGTAATTGAGCCAGCGCATATTTAGCCCTATCGCTGCCGCTCTTAATGACACTTTCGGAGTGACCATTCGCTTCCAAGTCAATTTCACCGTCGAGAAGATAATAGGAGTAGTTATCTTTATCGCCCTGTTTGAAGATATAACGAGATTTTTTAACCTCCATGATCTTGGAACGCTGTAGCAACTTATTTTGAAGGTGCGGCGGCAATTCATTGATTGGTATCAATTCCCTGATTTGCTGATTCAGTTGTTCTTTCTCGAGTTCTTTTTCGTCAGACATTGCTTTTTTTGATTAATTTTGAGGTAGCTAGTTTTTAAATTATATTAATATTGAGTCCGTCCTGGCTACTGGATACCTTTAAATATACTGAATATTGTAGTCATTCAGCAATAAATTTAGTATTACATGATACACATGAATTGTCAGCCTTGTTGCCTGAGTAATAGTCGCCAATTTAAACCTTTTTTCCTGACATTCCTTCTGTTTTTTTAATGATTTTAAGCGAACTTATTAATATTGAAAATGCCATGAATCTGGATTACCGGATTTTGTGCGGACTAGGCGCATTCATAACCTTAGGCCTCATCTTCATCGCGCTTGCTATAAGACGGATTGTCCGCGGAAAAATCATTAGCGCAGGTATCCAGAGCCTCTCGGGCGCATCTCTGTTATTCGCAGGACTATTAATGCTATCCATTGCGGCTAATCTCTACAGTTATGGGCGACTAACCCATGAGCAATATATTGCTGATTTAACATTTGAACAGATAGATGAGCAACAATTTCTGGTAATAATAAATTATCAGAATGAGGACAAGGTAGATGAATTTTTAATCTCTGGTGATGAATGGCAAATTGATGCGCGAGTGATCAAATGGCATGGCTGGGCACAACTATTAGGCTTAAATGCACAGTATCGACTCGAGAGAATCAGTGGTCGATATTCAGATATTGATGATGAGCGAGAAAAACCGCGTTCTGTTTATTCACTCGGACAAAAAGATAAAATCGATTACTGGAAATTGATCGGTCGTTATAAAAAATGGCTACCCTGGGTCGATGCCTATTATGGC
>JBFIJV010000025.1:0-16735 GCA_041600575.1 Gammaproteobacteria bacterium
AATAGCAGTAGAAATAAATAATGAGGCCCATAATATCAAGACAATAGCTTCGGGGAGAACGCGTTCCAGAAACCATATCGCTACACCCAACATGATAACGCCGAAAAACTTTTTAATGGCCTCCATCCAGTCACCGGCTCGTGGTAGTAATTCGCCGGAGGTAGCACCTATGATTAATAAGGGCACGCCAAAGCCTAAACCCATGGCAAATAAAGCAAGACCACCCAAAACAGCATTACCAGTCTGACTAATATAGAGCAAAGCACCGGCTAGCGGAGGCGCAACACAAGGGCCAACAATAATTGCAGATAACACACCCATAACAGCAGCGCCTTTTAGTGTGCCTTTACCTGCCTGCACCTGGCCCGCTGACAGTTTGGTTTGCCAACTCGCAGGCAATTGCAGTTCATAAAAACCAAACATGGATAAAGCAAGCAAAACAAACACGCCACTAAACAAGGTTAATACCCAAACATTTTGCGAAGCTGCCTGTAAATTAAGACTAAACATTCCTGCGATAATACCGAGTACTGCATAGGTAAACGCCATCGCCACAACATAACTAAATGAAAGAGTAATGCCTCTTGTACGTGTTATACGTTTTCCTTCTCCTACAATAATGCCGGACAAAATTGGAATCATAGGAAAAACACAAGGCGTCAACGACAACAATAAACCGAAGACAAAAAATGAAAACATATTAACTAACAGATTTTTGTCTTTTAGCTTTTGAGTGATTGAATCTTGTTCTGAAATCAGTGGTTCCTGATTTACACTATTACTGTTTGTCGCTTGTTCAAACGTAGTGGGGACAGTGACAAGCAACGTTTTCTTGATAGGTGGATAGCAAACGGAACCTTCTTTACATCCCTGATACGCTACATTCAAATTAAATTCTGTTAATGACGCGTCTTTAAATTCCAGCGAAGCCAACGCATTATTACGACCGTAATATACTTCGACCTGACCAAAAGCAGGATCTGCTTTAACTTTACCAATTGGAAAATTAAACTCACCGAGGATTACATCAGGATTCTCTGTCGTAACTTTAAATTTATTTTTATAAAGATAATAACCCCGCTCTATTTGCCAATTAAAACTCAATTGCCCGCTTGCAAGTACGTCAGCATTAACCTGAAAGGCAATCTCCGGATCCAGGATTTCATTGTCCGATGATGATGTCTTAAATGAAAAAAGATCGCTTAATTTGCCAGTCCTTTCACCTGCATAAACCAGAGAGGGAAGCAGAAGTGCAACAAGCAATAGGGCATTACGAAATGATGTCATGATTTTCCGGTATTTTTGCTGATCCAGTTCAGGTATTCGCCAGAACCTGTTTGAATAGGGACAGCTATAATTTCCGGAAGTTCGTACGGATGCAGCTTTTTGATACGCTGTTCAAGGGCATTATACGACGCTGACGTCGTTTTAATAACAAGCATATGCTCGTTTTCCTTGTCTACCTTGCCTACCCATGAAAAAAAAGACTGGATATCCGGAATAATATTAACGCAGGCAGCCAGTTTTTCCGTGATCAAGTCCCGAGCAATTTTCTTTGCTGTTATCGAACCAGGACAATTCGTTATCACTAGTAAATATTCGGTTTTTTTACTCATATTATTACGCAACACAAATTATTTTGGCACTTGTATATTAGTATTCTGCCCATACATCAATAATAATGCCACTTCAGTCAATCAAATTAAGCGTCGGAACTTCGTCTTTTGTTTAAATTATTATTTATTTTATTCCTTACTATTCCATTAATCGAGATCACGATTTTAATCGAGGTCGGGAAAGTCGTTGGCGCTGCATATACAATAATTCTTGTAATAGGTACTGCGGCTTTAGGTGCTGTACTTTTACGTCAGCAAGGACTATCAACACTCATGAAAGTACAGGCCAGCATGGATCAGGGCAATCTTCCGGCCATAGAACTGATAGAAGGGTTAATGCTGCTCGTTGCCGGCGCACTACTTCTAACGCCCGGGTTTTTTACCGATATTTTCGGCTTTCTTATCTTAATCCCTGCCTTACGTCACCATATCGCGCAAACATTTCTACTCAATTTCATTAAATCCAGAATTAATACTCAGGAAACTGACTCAGGCAATATTATTGAAGGAGAACATTGGGAATCGGATCAAAATAAATGAAATATAACAAGATCAAAAACTGAAACATAAAGGAGGGAAAAATTACACACCTAATTAGTAATTAACTACAACATAGCCGGAAAGGATTAGAAGCCTTTAGCTTCTTTAATCACCTCATATGCCTTCCTTATCTGGTGAGTTTGATCAGCAGCTACTTTCATCATCTCTTCCGGCAGTCCTTTTGCGACTAATTTATCGGGGTGATGTTGGCTTAATAAACGACGGTAGGCTTTTTTGATTTCACTGCTAGTGGCAGATTCTTTTACATCCAGTATTACATAGGCTTGTTTCAGAGAAGGGGCACCGTCATTTCGACCGGTCTGTGATGACCCGCTCGCCATACCACCGATCATTGCACAAAGATGTTCGAATTCGTGCTTTGATATATTGAGTAACTGACAAATTTTTAATAAAACAGCTTTCTCTGTCGGATGCATCACGCCATCGGCATAAGCCGCCATGATCTGAACCTCGATAAACATCCGTAACAGGTTTGGCCTAAAGCCTATCTCTTGTTTGAACTGTTTAATAACATCCTTTAACGGAAACTCTTCCTTCTTACCTTCATTAAACAAACCAATGGCAGCTTTACGTTGTGTCGCATCCATATCCATTTGTTGCATAACATTCCTGGCAAGGGCGATTTCATCATTAGTTACCTGACCGTCAGCCTTACACACATGCCCCATGACCGAAAAGGTGGCGGTGTAAAACATAGTCTGTGTGCGTTCTTGTCGACCAAACCCGGACTGACTTGCTGTTTGAGATAAACCTTTGTCGAAATTGTGACCCATTACAGCGCCTAACAGTGCACCTATAGGGCCACCAATCATCATGCCAAAGGCACCACCCAGTATTTTTCCCCACCAATTCATTTGATAAATTTCACCAATCTGTAATATAAGTAATATATGTTAACCTGAATCAAGACTATTCGTTATAATTCCGCTTTTATTAATTACTAAACAACAATAAGTTGTTTTCAACTCTATCTTAACGGTAATCAACATGGCTTCAAAAAAGAATAAAAATAAACTCCCGCAATCACCCGCACCAACGATGGCCGAGCTGGCGGATAAACATATCTGTTATCAAGAGTCGGTACAATGCGTTGAGTCAGAGATTGATTTTGTTGATGCAACCTTTAGCAAATTACGTAAACGAAAGGCCAGTTCATTAAGAGAAGATTTTTGTGGAACAGCAAATACATCATGCGAATGGGTAAAACGCCGTAAAACAAATACAGCGATTTGCGTCGACCTTGATGAAGAAGTTTTACAATGGGGAAAAGACCACAATATTTCCGGGCTCACACCGGATCAGACGCAGAGAATCGCCGTGTTCAACGATAATGTAATGACGATACAGACTGAACCGGTTGATATTGTGCTCGCCATGAACTTTAGTTATTGGTTATTAAAAGAACGTAAATTAACAATTAAGTATTTTAAACGCATCCATAACGCTTTAAATGATGACGGTGTCTTTTTCCTGGATGCGTACGGTGGTTATGAAGCGTATCAGGAGTTAAAAGAGAAGACTAAACAGAAAAATTTCACTTATATCTGGGATCAAAGCAGATATAACCCAATAACAGGCATCGGAATAAACCATATACACTTTAAGTTTAAAGATGGTTCCAGAATCATGAAGGCATTCACTTATGAATGGCGCGTCTGGACCATGCCGGAAATCCTCGACATGCTTAACGAAGCCGGTTTCAAAGCAACAGTCTACTGGGAACAAGCCGATAAAGAGGGTGATGGTAACGGTGTTTTTATCCCTGCAACAGAAGGCGATGCTGATGCTGGCTGGATTGCTTATATTGTTGCTGAAAAATAACGCCTACATGGATGTAGGCGGTAGACAACGTCTGGAACAAGTTGTCGAATGATGATAAACACTTCTTAAAGCTTTAACTTAACTCCTTTGGCCTAACAACCTCTATTAAAGTCCCTTTAGCTGTTTCAGGATCAAAACTGTTCCTGCCGTATTCAATTATCGCCAGGTTTGCCGTTGTCATCGTGAGATTTTTAGATGCAGCGGTTCTGGATTTACGCAATAAGAAATTTAACAATTGCTCCAGGCCCGGATTATGTGCGACTAACATCAAGCTATGACAATCATTTTTATATAATTGTATGCTTTCGATTAGCGTATCGGGGCTAGCGAGATAAAGATCCTTGTCATAGATCACTGTTGTTGATTCGCTTTTTAATTGCTCGGTTACTAACTCGGTAGTTTCTCTTGCTCTTAACGCTGATGATGAAATTATTTTTTCAGGCACGTGATCATTTTCCAACATCCACTGACCAATCTGCTTTGCGTTTTTCCGACCACGTCGGTTTATTGGTCGATCAAAATCTGCGGTGCCCGGCCCGGACCAGTCAGACTTTGCATGCCGCATAATGTATAAATAAAATCCCATAAAAAATATTATCAATAAATAATCTTCAAATTATGCTACATTTTCGCTTTAAGCTATCTCAAAAACAGATCGTCCGAATAATCACAAGTATCTAAATTAAATCTCATTTTGTCGAACTCTAACGAAACTTACGCTGCTGTTGATCTTGGATCAAATAGTTTTCACATGATTGTAGCAAACGTTGTTGAGGGCCGGGCCCTGATTGTTGATCGTATTAAAGAAATGGTTCGATTAGCAGGAGGCCTTGATGAAAACAGGCGTTTAAGTGATGAAGCAATGGAAACTGCATTGCAATGTCTGGTTAAATTTGGCCAGCGCATCAAGACTATTCCCGCTTCAAATATACGTGCGGTGGGTACCAACACACTGCGCCAGGCCAGAAATGGAGCAGAATTTCTCTCTGAAGCAAACAAGGCATTGGGACATAAAATTGAAATAATATCGGGGCGTGAAGAAGCCCGCCTGGTTTATCTTGGTGTAGCAAACACAATTTTCAATGATGTAGATAAACGTCTGGTAGTCGATATTGGTGGCGGCAGTACAGAATTGATCATTGGCAAAGGCTTTGATACTTATATCACCGAAAGTTTGTTCATGGGTTGCGTAAACACCAGCAATCGATTTTTCAAAGATGGTGAGATAACTACCAAACGCATGCGCAAGGCTCATATTGCCGCGCTTCAGGAACTGGAGAATGTTCAGGCGATCTATCAGGCTTATGGTTGGGACAAAGCCATAGGTACCTCAGGCACAATACGCGCAATCCTTGATGTTGTTATTGCAGAAGGCTGGAATGACTCAGTAATAACTCCAGAGACTTTATCGGAACTGAAAAAATCACTTATTTCATCTGGACATATAGACAAGATTAATTTTTCCATACTGGCGTCAAATCGGCTGCCGGTATTTATTGGTGGTGTAATTGTGTTGTCTGCTGTATTCGAAGCGCTCGAGATTCAATCTATGGAGTATTCAGAGGGTGCGTTGCGAGAAGGGCTGTTATATGACCAGATAGGTCGTCAACATGATATGGATGTCCGTGAAAAAACGGTCGTTCGGTTAATGAATCGTTACAGTGTCGATATGGATCACGCCAAACGCGTTGAAAAGACAACCAGGCATATATTCAAGCGTGTAAAAACTGCATGGCAACTGGATAAAAGTGAAGATCTAAAAATGCTACGCTGGGCGGCACGTTTGCATGAGGCTGGTTTAGCTATTGCTCATAATCAATATCATAAACATGCTGCTTATCTACTGATTAACTCTGACATGCCGGGATTCTCACGACAGGAACAAGCGCTGTTAAGTCTTCTGGTTCGATCACATCGTAGAAAAATTATGCTGGATCTTCTTAATCCATTCCCGGAAGAAGTTAAAAAGAAGCTGGAAAAGCTAATAGTCATATTGAGACTGGCAATAGTGTTGAATCGAAGCCGTAACGTGATAAAGATCCCGGAGATAAATATCAAGATAAAAGAGAATACTATTGAATTGTATTTTCAGGAGAACTGGTTAGCCGATCATCCCCTGACAGAGGCCGATCTTGAAACAGAGGCAAACTATCTTTCAGTAACAGATTATAAATTGATATTCAGTTAAGCCTTAACAATATTGATCTAGTAAAACCTGTTGTGCTGATCGTGGTTTTGCATTTCCCGGCTTAGCATGGCGATAGCTGCCATCGGACTGTAATATCCAGGCCTGTGTATTGTCAGAAAGATAATTTAATAACCCAAGCTTAATAATCTGATCACGCGGTCGTTTTTCTTCGATTGGAAAACACGCCTCAACCCGATGAAAAAGATTCCTCGGCATCCAGTCAGCACTGGAACAATACAGGTTTGGATCACCATTATTATGGAAATAATAAACTCGTGTATGTTCCAGAAAACGACCAATGATAGAGCGCACATGAATATTATCTGAAATACCTTTTATTCCCGGTCGTAAACAACAAATGCCGCGAATAATTAAATCGACTTTTACCCCAGCCATAGATGCTTCATATAAAGTACGAATGATTTCCGGTTCTACCAAGGCATTCATCTTGGCAATAACACGCGCTTCTTTACCTGCTTTAGCGTTCTTTATTTCCTGACGAATATAATCAAGGATCGCTTTGTGTAAACTAAACGGTGATTGTAATAATTTTTTTAACTTTGTTGCCCGTCCAAGCCCGGTCATTTGATGAAAGAGTTTATTAACATCTTCACCAACAGCCTGATCGGCAGTGAGTAAACCATAATCTGTATAAAGGCGTGCTGTTCGAGCATGGTAGTTACCGGTGCCCAGATGCACATAGCGACGCAGTGATCGACCTTCTCTACGCACAACCATAATCATCTTGGCATGCGTCTTATATCCCACAACACCATACACAACATGCGCGCCTGCTTCTTGCAGATCACTGGCCATTTCAATGTTGGCCTCTTCATCAAATCGTGCAAGCAATTCAATTACAACGGTTACTTCTTTACCACTACGCGCAGCATCTTTTAATGCTTTAACAATTGCAGAATCATCACCGGTTCGATACAAGGTTTGCTTGATCGATAATACTGCCGGGTCCATTGCTGCCTGTCGCAAGAAATCTACTACCGGAGCAAAAGACTGGAATGGGTGTGAAAGTAAAATATCGCCGTTATGTAACGTATCAAAAATATTATTTGCCTTTAACAAACGCGGTGGAATATCAGGCGTAAAACCAGGATAGACAAGATCCGGTCGATCAATTAAATCATGCAACTGTAGTAAACGATTTAGATTAACCGGACCATTAACCGTGTAAAGTGCATCGGCTGACAATTTAAATTGATCCAGCAAAAAATGACTAATATCTTCCGGGCAGTTATCCGCAACTTCAAGGCGAACGGCATCATTATATCTTCTCGAAGGTAATTCACCTTCCAAGGCACGCAAGAGATCATCAATTTCTTCATCATCAACAAACAAGTCACTGTTTCGTGTTACTCGAAATTGGTAGCAACCTTTTACCTTCATGCCCGGAAATAGTTCGCCAACATGCGCGTGCAAGACCGATGACAGTAAAATAAAATCGTGCGTCTTTGAAGCGTGTTCTTTTGGCACTTCGATAACCCGGGGTAAGGATCGCGGGGCCTGCACGATAGCGTAACCACTTTCTCTACCAAAGGCATCTTTGCCTTCCAGCGTAACTATAAAATAAAGATTCTTGTTTAAGACGCGTGGAAATGGATGTGATGGATCCAGACCTATGGGACTCAAAATAGGAATTAATTCACGATTAAAGTAACGTTTAATCCATCGCGACAATTTTGGTTTCCAATGCGCGCGACGCAAGATTCGGACTTTTTCTTTAGCCAACTCCGGAATGAGCACTTCATTTAGTATTTTATATTGTTCTGTTACTAACTCATGTGCTATCTCACTAATCTTTTTCAGTATTTCAACAGGCGTTAGATTATCTTCGCCTGTTTGCACAGATCCATATTTGACCTGTTGATTTAAACCAGCAACGCGAATCTCAAAGAATTCGTCCAGATTAGTACTGGCAATACAGAGAAAACGAAGCCGCTCCAATAATGGATTATTCGTATCCTTGGCTTGCTCAAATACACGACGGTTGAACTCCAACAAGCTCAATTCACGATTAATATAGAGTTCGGGTATTTTTAAATTTATATCATCCATTGGAATTCATATTTAATAAATCGATCTATCATGTTCCTATGCTACTACTATTCAGATTTCTTGTGTTGATACATATCAAGTTTAACCGAGAACATCCCTGGCAGGATTGTATTAATGAAACAAGGCAATTCACCCTATACACTAGCCCCGTTTACAGCATACAATCACCCATTATTGCAGTTTATAATTTTTATATTACAGCTTTATGAAAAACCAGAAATTGGTTATTTAGAAGATATGCATATGAATAATAACTTAACAAATAGTTGCTGACGTCAGGATATATTAATAATGGCTCAATCTAACTATTTTTCCCGTATTTTTGGCAGTTCGCCGGTTACTCCACTACAGAAGCACATCGATAAAGTGGTGTTATGTGTCGAACAATTGATTCCGTATTTCGAATCTGTCATCGATAACAACTGGGAACAGGCAGCCAGCACCCAGGCCGAACTTGTAAAACTCGAACATGAAGCCGACCTGATCAAAAATGAGTTGCGACTTCACCTTCCTTCCAGCCTGTTTATGCCCATTGATCGAAGAGACGTATTAGAAGTCCTTGATCTACAAGATCACATCGCTAATAAGGCCAAAGATATTTCAGGCTTGACACTCGGCAGAAAGATGTCGTTGCCTGCGGCTATCAGTGGCGCCTACATGGAGTTTCTGAAACGCTGTATTGATGCCACGCGTCAAGCCCAGGTAGCCATTAATGAACTGGATGAGTTGGTTGTGACTGGTTTTCGCGGCGATGAGGCGGTACGTGTGAAAAAGATGATTGAAGAATTACATATCATCGAAGGCGAGACCGACGAAATTCAGGTGAAACTGCGGGCCGACCTTTATAAAACAGAACAAACACTTCCACCAATAGACGTGATGTTTATCTACAAAGTCATTGAATGGACCGGAGACCTGGCTGATACAGCACAAAGCACCGGCAACCGTTTACAGTTAATGCTGGCAAAATAAAAAACATAAACAATGGAACATACAACAATATATCTTATATTGGCGGGCTGCTTTGGCTTATTCATGGCTTGGGGTATCGGCGCAAATGATGTTGCAAATGCAATGGCAACATCGGTGGGTTCCAAGGCTTTAACGCTTAAACAAGCGGTTATGGTTGCGGCAGTTTTTGAGTTTGCAGGCGCATTTCTGGCCGGAGGACAGGTTACCTCTACTATCCGAAAAGGCATCATTGATGCCAATCTACTCTCCGGCACACCCGAACTACTCGTCTTTGGAATGCTGGCAGCCCTGTTAGCTGCCGGTATATGGCTATTGATAGCGACGCGCTACGGGTTACCGGTATCAACCACGCATTCTATTGTTGGTGCCATCGTCGGGTTCGCGGCTGTAGGCATCGGTATTGAAGCAGTTAAATGGGGCACGGTTGGATCAATTGCCGCAAGCTGGATTATATCGCCAGTAATTGCCGGCACCGTCGCCTATGCCTTGTTTCGCAGCGTGCAGAGATTGATACTCGACACAAAAGAACCTATGAAAAATGCCAAACGTTACGTCCCTGGGTATATTTTTCTGACTGGCGCAATGATCTCTCTGGTAACAATGTTTAAAGGTTTAAAACATATCGGGCTCGAGTTATCAAAAGGACAATGCTACGCCATAAGTATTGTCATTGGTCTGGTTTGCGCCATTGTTGGCGCGACTCTAATCAGAAAAATAAAATTCAGTCAGGAAGCGAATCCATCCTACCAGTTCCACAATGTTGAACTTGTATTTGGTGTTTTGATGGTTTTCACCGCCTGTGCAATGGCATTCGCACATGGCTCAAATGATGTCGCCAATGCTGTTGGTCCTGTCGCTGCGATTGTCAGTATCGTAACCAGCGGTGGCGAGATAGGGCAAAAGTCTGCTATGCCAGTCTGGATACTGCTGCTTGGTGGCGTTGGCATAGTTGCCGGACTGTTAATGTATGGCCATAAAGTCATTGCGACCGTCGGTTCGGGTATCACTGATCTGACACCCAGTCGCGGTTTTTGTGCAGAACTTGCCGCATCAACCACTGTAGTGCTGGCGTCTGGAACAGGCATACCAATCTCAACAACGCATACACTTGTTGGTGCAGTTCTGGGTGTTGGCTTTGCGCGCGGTATCTCTGCCTTGAACCTGAGGATGATCGGCTCAATCTTTATGTCCTGGATTATTACACTACCCGCGGGCGGAATACTGGCAATAATCTTTTTCTATATCTTGTCAGCCATGTTTGGCTGACAGAATTTCAAGTTAAACTAATGATCTGAAACAATCTCTTCCATGTATTTAATACTGGTGTGGCGAACATCTTTACCTTCCACAAGATAGATTATATTTTCACAGATATTCCTCGAGTGATCACCGATACGTTCTAATGCCCGAGCAACCCAGACGGCATCCAGAGCGCCACTAATATTCCTTGCATCTTCCATCATATAAGTAATAAGTTGCCGCAGGATTGCGCCGTATTGATCGTCTGATTCAAGTTCCTTGCCCGCTACCTCTACTGCCTTTTTTGAGTCCATTCGTGCAAATGCATCCAGCGCATCATGTAACATATGACTCACCAGATTACCCATGGCATTGATCCCTATGTAATAAGACTTGGGGCCATGCTTATCGGCGAGCTCAATTCCCATTTTGGCAATCTTTTCTGCTTCATCACCAACTCTTTCAAGGTCAGTAATCGTTTTAGTAATCGCCATAACCAGGCGTAGATCGCTTGCGGCCGGTTGACGTCGCGCCAGAATTTTTGTGCATTCCTGATCGATTGATACGTCATAAGAATTAACCTGAACTTCAGTTTCAATAACTGACGAAGCCAGTTCCACATCACCATCAATCAGTGATTTAATCGCATTATTAAGTTGTTGCTCAACCAGACCGCCCATAGCAAGCACCTTACCGCGCACATTCTCCAGTTCGTCATCAAACTGTTTTGATATATGCTGATTTACTGCGCTATTCTTCATCGTGATTCTCCTCTGGAAACATCATTACCCGTAACGTCCAGTAATATAATCTTCTGTCATTTTTTCATTTGGATTAGTAAACAAGGTACTGGTATCGTTAAATTCAATCATCTCACCCATATACATATAAGCTGTATAGTCCGATACTCGTGCAGCCTGCTGCATATTATGCGTCACAATCACAATCGTATATTTGTCTTTTAATTCGTAAATTAATTCTTCGATCTTCAAAGTTGAAATTGGATCCAGCGCCGATGCCGGTTCATCGAGAAGAATTACTTCAGGCTCAATCGCAATAGCCCGCGCTATAACCAGTCGTTGTTGTTGCCCGCCGGACAAACCCATAGCCAGATCATCCAAACGATCTTTAACTTCGTCCCAAAGTGCTGCACCTCTTAATGATCTTTCAACTACTGTATCAATCGTACGTCGATCTTTTATACCCTGTATACGTAAACCGTAAGCCACGTTTTCATAAATTGATTTCGGGAAAGGATTCGGTTTTTGAAAAACCATACCTACGCGACGACGGAGGTCCGCAACATTGACACTCTTGTCGAAGATATCCTGTCCTTCGAGTTTTATAGTGCCATCAATCGTCACGCCATCAATGAGGTCATTCATCCGGTTAAAACAACGTAACAGTGTTGACTTACCACAACCACTCGGACCAATAAAGGCGGTTACCCGTTTCTCCGGAACCGTTAGACTAATATCTTTCAACGCCTGAGAACCACTGTAAAACAGATTAAAGTTGCTAACTTCAATACATACGTTTTCATCAGCAAGCTTTGCTTCAACACCAGGCTTGATAATACCGCTCATATCAATAGCATGGGTTTTTGTCGTTGTTTCTGGTTCAGTCACTACTGTTTCCTCTGCCTGTTCTTCAATTTTTTTAGCTGTGTCAAGATTGTTCTGCTGCACGGTATTTCTCCCTAAGACTATTACGAATTCGTATAGCTGTCAGGTTTAAAATGATAATTAGCACGACCAGTAAAAAGGCCGTTGCATAAACTAATGGCCTTGCGGCTTCAACATTCGGGCTTTGAAATCCAACATCATAAATATGAAAACCAAGATGCATAAATTTTCTATCAAGATGAAGAAACGGCGCATTGCCATCAAGACCGAGCGATGGCGCCAACTTAACCACACCCACCAACATCAATGGCGCGACTTCTCCCGCAGCTCTTGCAACAGCTAAAATTAAACCGGTAATCATGGCTGAGGCAGTCATTGGCAATACTGTTCGCCACATGGTTTCTGCCTTGGTTGCACCCAATGCCAGACTGCCTTCACGAATTGCGCGCGGCACTCGCGACAAACCTTCTTCTGTTGCCACGATAACAACCGGTACCGTCAAGATAGCCAGTGTTAATGAGGCCCATAATAATCCTGGCGTACCAAAAGTCGGGGCGGGTAATGATTCTGGAAATAATAGCTGGTCAATCGAGCCGCCTAGAAAGTAGACAAAAAAACCAAGACCAAATACGCCATAGACCACCGACGGCACACCAGCCAGATTATTAACCGCAATTCGGATGAGACGAGTAGTGGGGCCTTGTGTCGCATATTCCCGCAGATAGACAGCCGCTATTACACCGAATGGCGTAACCATCACGGCCATAATCATAACCATTAATACAGTGCCGAATATAGCCGGGAAGATACCGCCTTCGGTATTGGCTTCGCGTGGATCGTCAGATAAAAATTCCCAGAATTTTTCGACATAAAAACCCATCTTACCGAACACATTCATCGCATTAGGTTGATAGGCACGAACGATCTTGGCGAAATCGACTTTTACTTCTTTTCCAGCGGCAGTTTTCGCAATAAAACTGGAGCCATTCAAAATGCCGTAAAGTCTTTCCAGTTCACCGGTATAACTATTGTATTCCTGTTGCAGTTCTTTTCGTTCATCATCAAGCATCTGAATTTTTTCTGGTGTAGCCTCTTCTTTTAATTCAAGACCACGCTGTTTCAAACGCAAGCGTTCCATCTTGTAGTTAATGCCACCAATCAGATCTTTCTCAATGTGTCGGATCTCTTCGAAAATTTCATTGTTGTTCGTAATGGTTTGCTGGAACTTCGGCCAAAGCTCATCATCTGCCGTGAACTGCTTTCCATCTAAATTCATACTTACCAGAAAGCCATAGAGGTTACCCCATTCACGACGTTCAACGACCATTGCATCTTCAGGAAAGCTTTCATTCTTTATACCGGCGTCCAGAATCCAGCGAAAGTCCAGACCTGAAATATCTCTGTTACCAGTCTTGATCAAATTACGCTGGATTGTGTCACCTTCGTAATCAGGATTACCTGCTCGAGAGCGTGACACATTTTCTTCATCGACAAATTCACCCATTAAATGCACGGGGCTATCATCAGGCGCAGAATAATAATCAAACACAGCGACATCAG
The DNA here is from genome assembly GCA_041600575.1 of Gammaproteobacteria bacterium. Taxonomy (GTDB): domain Bacteria; phylum Pseudomonadota; class Gammaproteobacteria; order Eutrophobiales; family Eutrophobiaceae; genus UBA7359. The sequence goes on from JBFIJV010000025.1 coordinate 13,653, forward strand.
CAGGCCAGAAATGTCCAAGGCCACGCACAGCAATTAAAGCAATAAGACCGACCACCATCACCACAGAAACAGAAACTGCTCCTGCATTCAACCATACAAAAGGCTTTCCCGAATCGAACCAATTTTTTATTTGTATCTTCATTACAGTGAGCTGTATTTAGTGCGTAGGCGTTGTCGAACGACTTCTGCAATCGTGTTAAAGAAAAAAGTGACGGCAAATAAAACCAGTGCACCAAGAAATAAGATTCTATAGTGCGTGCTATCAACTTCTGTTTCCGGCATTTCTACCGCGATATTTGCTGACAACGCACGAAATCCTTCAAAGATACTCATGTCCATAATGGCTGTATTACCGGTAGCCATTACCACAATCATTGTTTCACCAACGGCACGTCCCAATCCAATCATAATGGCGGAAAAGATGCCTGGGCTGGCCGTTAATAAAACTACCCTGACCATGGTTTGCCATGACGTCGCCCCCAGAGCTAATGAGCCGGTTGTTAAATGCCTCGGCACACTATAGATAGCATCTTCACTAATAGAGAAGATGGTTGGAATGACAGCGAAGCCCATTGCAAAACCAACCACCATTGAGTTTCTTTGGTCGTAAGTTATTCCCATCTCCCGGCTTAACCACAATGGCATATTGCCGCCGAAAAACAGGTTTTCTATTGGTGCACTGATCTGAATCGAGATGGTCACGGCAATTATGATGACCGGTATAAGTAACGCTGCCTCCCATCCTTCGGGAACTAAATGCCTGAAATTACCCGGCACAAACTCCCAGGCTGCGGCGGCCAGTAGAATACTCAGAGGCACAAACAACATCATGATGAACATGCCCGGCAAGTGCTGTTCAACAAAAGGTGCCAACCAAAGTCCTGCCAGGAAACCAAGGATAACGGTTGGCAAAGCCTCCATGATTTCAATCGTCGGCTTAACGACCTGACGCATCTTTGGCGCCATAAAATAGGCGGTAAACATCGCACCCAATATTGCCAGTGGAATAGCAAACATCATCGCATAGAATGCGGCCTTGAAAGTACCATAAGCGAGTGGGGTCAAACTGAATTTTGGTTCAAAATCACTGCTGGCCGAAGATGATTGCCAGATATATTCCGGTTTATCGCGACTCTCATACCAGACCTTGCCCCAGATCGACTGCCATGAAATTTCCGGGTGCTCATTATGTAAATGCCAAAACTGAACTTCCTTGTTTTCATTTTCTACTAATGCAGCATTTACGCGTGGCGCTACGCTGATCGCATTTAATGCATGATTATCGATTTGCTTGAGTAACACGGTACGATGCGCAGTGGTATGGTAGATACCCATCTCACCGCTTTTATCAATCGCCACAAAACCCTTACGTGAATATTCGGGTGCTATCGCCGTTATTGGCGATTTCTGATCATTAAATGTTCTTATTTTTTGAAGCGTGTAATTATTTTCAGCATCTCTGACCGGAAACCATTGCGCAATCTGACCGCTCGAATCACCCACTAAAAGTGAAATGCCTCCTGCTAAAAATTCAATCGCTGTAATCCTGATACCGCTATCAACAGCAGTAACCTTTTGCACAAGGCGTGGGTTTGTTTTATTACTGATATCGTAATAATAGATATTGCCAGTTTCATCCGCGACATAAAGTTCGCGTTGTTCTATATCAGCTCGTAAGCTAACAACACCGACTGTATCTAATGTAATAAGACTGTTTTCACGAAGAACCTCAACGTCATCACTTAACATGGATTCTTCTTTTATTAAGTTTAGCAATTTTATCCTGGCGTCCGTTCCATGAGCTAATAGCGTGGCCTGCTCACCATCGTACTGGATACTGAGTTGCTTTATTGGATCACCGGGCGCATTAAGCTGGAGTGTTTCATTGCCAAACGGGTAGTAGATTTCAGGCGTTATTAAACGCACATCGTCTGGAAAAGTGACTTTGTAGTTATGTTGAAAAAGTAACACGCTGCCGTCTGACAAACCCAGGCCAATCATTCTCTGGGTGAAATCACCATTAGCGATAGTAGTAATAGAGGTGCCGGCCGGAATGGCGAGATCAACAGTATCTCGAATATCCCCATTTACCGTACTAAAAAAGATTGCCTGGCCCTGATCAGTGACACGCAGACCAACTTCCCGTTGCTCTTCCATAGCATAAAACAGCGTGTCGCTGTTACTACCACCCGGCACAGAATACGCAGCGATATGCTCTATCTCTGCAGACTTAAACATGGGGATTACGACATATAACAGATAAAAAGCGATTAACACGATAGCAAATATGACGCTAATCCCGCCAAGTGCCATCAAATAGCGTGTGACAACGTCCTTGATATGACGCCACTTACGATATTTTAGCGAAGCTGGCGAATTAAAATCGTGGAGCAATGTGTCTATGGTGTTGTCGTCTGTATCCATGGCGCCATTCTAGATTTGGTTTATGACAGTCTTGTTACAAGACAGATATAAAGTGATTAAATCGTTGATTCGGGGGGATTTGAACGTTTGTTGTGGCTTACAACCCTCCGGCAGGATCAACAAAGGTGCCCGTTACATAAGATGATTTTTCAGATGCCAACCATAAAATAGCTTCAGCTACTTCTATAGCTTTCCCGCCTCTTTGCATAGGTATTCTATTCTTAAGTCTATCAACCCGATCCGGTTCGCCGCCTGAAGCATGCATGTCTGTATAAATCAAACCGGGACGAACTGCATTAACGCGGATTCCTTCATCTGCGACTTCAAGCGCAAGCCCTTTAGTCAGGGTATCGATTGCGCCCTTGGAGGCGGCATAGTCTACGTACTCGTTTGGGGAACCCGTCGTGGATGCACGAGAAGATACATTTACGATGGTTCCTCCCGCACCACCTTGCTTTTTCGACATGCGCTTGATCGCTTCCTTGCAACAGAGAAAACAGCTCATTACATTAGTCAGAAGAACGTCTTTAAAGCGATCTTCAGAGATATCTTCCAGTCGAGATTGCTTTGCCAGCACACCGGCATTATTTACTAATACGGATAATGGACCGAATTCATCATCTACCGCCCTGAATAATTTTTCGACTTCATCAGCAACA
>JBFIJV010000026.1:0-16637 GCA_041600575.1 Gammaproteobacteria bacterium
ATTTTAAGGCAACCGGATTTTCAGGTGTTGGGTTTTCTGAAATTCTATACTTACTTTTCCAGGCATGCCCATCACCTTCAATATAAATAATTAATACGTCATTTTCTGAATTTGATTTACTGTGGAAACTGGTTAATTCAAATTTATCGGTTTTTATTATCGATTTTATTAATTGAGACTTTTGAGCGATTGAATCAGCTATCAAATCCGGATCTCTTAAGTCACCCGGCTGACTACATCCCGATATATTTATAAACAGAATAAAACTTATTGCATTTAACGATAGGTGTTTGACTTACTTGATTCCTGAAATTTGAATTAATCTATGCCCGGCAATAAAAACATGTTTTAGCGTTTTATCAAAAATCAACTCTGACTGTAAAACTAATCCTGTCTTCATCAAAGTTATCTCTTTCGAAACGTTTACTATATTCCATATTGCCACTGACACCATTCTTATTGAAGTATCGAACACCTGCTTTTAGCAGGATGTCATCATTGTCATTTGTTGGTTGTGGCCCCGTTATCACAGATATTTCTCTGTATGAAATATCACGTTGATAAGACAGGTTTAAAAATGGCTCAAAGTTCTTAAAACTATATGCGACATCGCCAGCGATGCTGGCAGTAGTCACTTTGCTTCTACTCTCAGAGACAAGTGTACCATTACTTTCCGTATAACTATCTATAACACTACTCGCATACAAGAGACCGAGACGACCACCCAATATCCAATTATTGTAAAAATGGATGCTATTCAGATTGAATGCGCCAAACCATCTGTCTGCGTCAGGAGAACTGCTTACCCGTGTGGCCGTACCGGGCAATGTGCGAAATTGATCATAATCAACTTTAGAATAACCTACATTAAAATCCACACTAAATGAGTCTGTTAATAATGCGCCAAAATAAGGTGCGATCGTATAGCTATCAGTATCCTGATTACCCTGATTGAAGTCAGTATCAATATCGCCTTTTTCATAACCAAAGGCGACTCCGAGAACCGAGTCACCCCAAAACGCAAAATCTATACCGCCTAGAAAGCTATGACTGGTCCCATCAAAAGCAGTACTACTCAGATCATTTTCATAATCTGTATAGCTATAATTACCCCAGACTCCATAAGCAATAGATGCTCCATCACCGGCGTTCAAACCTGTTGCCCCACCAACCTTTAATTGATTATCAGTGATACGCGGCATACTGGAAAAACCCAAAATGCCATGTAAGGCACCACTAATGTGCTGACTAATGTCTGTAATGGTTCCTTGAATCTGGGTGTTGAATAAAATGGCCTCAGTAACACTACTGCTGGGTGCGACATTAGTAGCAATTACACTGGTAGACGTCTTATTAAGTGTCCCGGAGAAACTGATATTACAAGTCTGGCCCCCAACTTCAACGCCTGATCCGGATATAGTTATGCTGCTCGACGTTACTGAACCTGAACCGCTCCCATTTCCTGAAAATGGATTATTGATGCCTGTTTCAACCCAGGTAAAAGTAAAGGTTGTCGGCGTAACACCCATTATATCAACATCGAGATCGTCAACATCACCATCAGTAAATGAAATAGTGCCATCACCATGGAAAATATTTGTGGCTACTTTGGAAATTGTTAATGTAAGTGACGCTGTTTCTGAGCCATCAGGGCCAGGCGTACAACTCGTTTCATTAATAGATATTGTGCCGGAATAACTTCCAACAACTTCATCCGTAAGGTTCGCATGGACTAGAGGGGCTGAAGCTAATAACCAAAAAATAGTTATCAACCGAACAAAAGGATGATTCTTATTTTTTATCATTAATTGCTCCCTTTATGTTCATCAGGCACATTTAGTGACAATTCAATAGATTATAGGAAATAATAATCGATTATTAAGCTTTAATTTTGTAATTGACGGTCTCAGTTACACGCTAAATCATATGTTATTTTAAATGCTCGTCATTACCATATGATTTTATTGATATTCCAGCTATAGATATAAAATATTACTCGTTCAAATATTAAGCAGGGATATCTTAGTGTTGACTTGTTATTGTGGTTTTTAGTATAAAAATTTTTATTCTGATGTCTATACTGATAAATAAACTCAATATCCTGTTAATTTTATGTCAAAGACTGCTATGCATATTAAGGGCCCATTCTTAATATTATTATTGTTATATTCATTTGCTAACTTATCGTTTGCAGACAATCTATTAATCGAATCTGCAAAGATTGAAGCTATAGAAGGGCAGGCCTGGGCTAGTCAACCAGGTCTCCCCCAAAGAATGCTGACAATAAGAAGCGTAGTGTATGAAAACGATCTCATACATACCGCAGAAAAATCAGCCTTGAGTCTATTGTTTAAAGACAACACAAAATTTGATCTTGGCCCTGACACCGACTTGATGATTACAAAATTTAGTTATAAAAAGTCTGCGGCAGAAGATGATATAACGACAAAAATATTAAAGGGTTCATGTCGATTTATATCCGGGTTAATCGCAAAAAAAGAACCTCGGGCAATGAAGGTTAATACAACGGTAGCCACTATTGGCATCAGGGGTACTCATGTTGCTGCAGAAGTTGAAACGACATCGGCCAGGATTGTTTTGATGGAGCCGGAGGATACATCGCGCGAAACAGCTATTGAAGTATCAAATGATTTTGGCAGTGTGACAATAGACGAGCCCGGTTATGGCACCGAGATTCCCGATGAATTTAGTCCCCCATCACCACCACGACGAATGAGATTACAAACAATCACAAATTTGATTCGTTCAATGCAATCCATTCAGAGAATCAACACACCCAGACCGAGAGCGCCCTGAGCAGGTTCGAATTATTTAATCTTTGCCCATGAATCACGTAAGGTCACCGTCCGGTTAAAGATTGGCTTTCCATTCAAGTCATCCCTGTTATCCACACAAAAATAACCCGTTCGTTCAAACTGGAACAGTTCCTCTTTTCTGGCATCAAGCAATGAAGGTTCAACGCAGGCTTCTTTAATGACCTGAATCGATTCTGTGTTTAGAAAATCTTTCCAATCCTGCTCATGCCGACTACTATCCGGTTTAGGGTCGTTAAACAATCGATCATACAAACGCACTTCGGTTTTCAGCGCATGTTCGGCAGACACCCAATGTATGGTGCCTTTAACCTTACGCCCGTCAGGCGCATTGCCACCCCTGGTCTCTGGGTCATAACTACAACGCAGCTCAATAATTTTGCCTGCGCTATCCTTAACGACATCATTACAAGTAATGAAATAAGCATAACGTAAACGCACTTCGCGACCCGGACCTAAACGAAAAAATTTCTTCGGCGGATCTTCCATAAAGTCACTTTGCTCTATGTATATTTCTTTTGTAAAAGGTAATTGACGCTGCCCCATATCCGGATTATTAGGGTGATACGGCGCATCAAGGTATTCAACATTGTCTTCCGGATAATTCTCAATCACAACCTTGAGCGGATCTAACACTGCCAGTACACGACGCGTACGCTTATCAAGATCTTCGCGAGCACAGTTTTCCAATACACCAACATCAATAACAGTATCCGTTTTAGTAACACCAATACGACTACAAAAATCACGAATTGCTTCGGGAGTATAACCACGTCGGCGCATACCCACGATAGTTGGCATGCGCGGATCATCCCAGCCCGAAACATGTTTATTGGTAACCAATTCATTTAATTTGCGCTTACTGGTCACCGTATAATTTAGATTAAGGCGCGCAAACTCGATCTGTTGCGGATGACACGGCACAGGCAATTGCTCAAGAAACCAGTCATACAAAGGACGGTGATCTTCAAATTCAAGTGTACATAATGAATGTGTAATCCCTTCCAGCGCATCAGAAATACAATGCGTGTAATCATACATCGGGTAGATACACCAGGCATCACCCGTTCGATGATGCGTTACTTTTCTGATTCTGTAGATAGCCGGATCGCGCATATTCATATTAGGAGAGGCCATATCGATCCTGGCGCGCAATAAACATTCGCCCTCATCAAATTCACCTGCACGCATACGCTCAAACAGATCAAGATTCTCTTCAACCGCTCTGTCCCGATAGGGGCTGGCTTTACCTGGTTCGGTAAGAGTGCCGCGATACTCACGAATTTCGTCAGCACTTAAATGGCAAATATAGGCCTTACCATCACGTATAAGTTGTTTCGCATACTCAAATAATTTCTCATAGTAATCGGACGCATAAAAAAGACGACCTTCCCAATCAAAGCCGAGCCATCTCACATCGTTTTGAATAGAGTCTGTATATTCGACATCTTCTTTTTCAGGATTGGTATCATCAAAACGAAGATTACAAAGACCGCCTGCATAATCCTGGGCTATACCAAAATTCAAACAAATCGATTTTGCATGGCCAATGTGCAAATAGCCGTTTGGCTCTGGCGGGAAACGCGTATGTACGCGACCTTCGTTTTTATTATTCTTTAAATCATTATTAATAATGTTACGAATAAAATTACCGGGTTCTGGACTTGAGTTTTCAGACATGAACTATCCTGACGTGATACAAATTATTGTTAATATAATGGAACTGGTTACCGTTTTTAATACGACCTACGCGCAACGTCAGGCAAATCGCCCTCTAGTCCCATCGCCCGTTTTAAAATAGCATGCTTAACTACAGGCACACTATCAACCGTATCCAAACCAAAGTTGCGCAGCCATTGTACAGATTGAAGCTGACTTTCAAAGAGATGTTTAAAACCATCCAGCAAATACATCATGCTTTTATTCTCGCCTTTACGTCTACGTTCATATCGACGTAATACCTGTAGCCGTCCGGGATCCCTTCCGCGCTGACAAGTATCAATAATAATTTCGGCCAAACAAGCTGCGTCGAGCAAACCTAAATTGGCGCCGAGACCCGCCAACGGATGAACTGTATGTGCACTATCACCTATCAATGCGACTCTTGATTTAGTATAAGTGTCTGCCTGTGCACGACTCAACGGAAATACTGTGCGCTCGGTACTCGCCGTAATCTCACCCAGCTCATTTTCAAAAGCTTCAGCTAACTCAAAGTGAAATGCCGCTTTATCAGATTCATATAATCGTTGAATGTGATCCGGACTACTGGACCAGACAATAGCTGATTGATGCGGTTCGCGCATCGGTAAAAATGCCAACGGTCCTTTTTTTAAAAATCGTTGTCTGGCAATTTCAGCATGCGGATATTCTGTTGTGACAATACAGCCCAATGCGGATTGTTTGTAATCATGTTTTTTATAATGGATATTAGCAAGGCTTCTCAATTTTGAATTATATCCGTCTGCGGCAACAACAAGGCGCGTACTAAACTGAAGCCCATCCTCCGTACCCAATACAATACTATCCACTTCTTCTTTTATATAAGCAGGAGAGACAGACCATAGACAACGCACGTTTTCCAGATCAAGTAATTTTTCCTGTAAGGCATCAACGATAGTCTGATGAGGAATGATATAACCCATATTTGGCTGACAAATAGAAGCGCTATCAAAATTGATTTCGCCTAAACCATTCTCATCCCAAACATGCATCTTGCGAAAACAGGCAATATCATTTTCTTGCATCCGATCCCATGCGCCTGCATTTCGAAGTATCTGTTCCGAGGCTATGGTAATTGCAAAAACGCGTGGATCGATTCGCTTAAGTGTACTAACTTGTCTGATACCCGCATCAAGCAAAATAACTTTAAGACCGGCCTCCCCTAACAAACAGACGAAGCTACTGCCAATGATCCCGCCACCGACTACAATCACATCCGCATCAAATTTGTCAGCACTTGTTGTCATAGTGATTGCCCTCTTACAAGCCGAGGTTGCAAACCAGCCAACCCCATCGCTTGCTGAACAAGAGATGCTTTGAGTTCGGGGACTGTATCAAACATAAGCATAGCCAGATTTCTGGCAGAAACTAATAATGGAATTTTATTATAAAAACTATTTGCAAGTTGGTTCGTCAAACGCATAACCCGTTGCTGATCAGGCTTTCTTAAACGTATATAGTTTTCCAAAATACGTACATCATCAATATCAAACCCCTTATCAAGCCCGCTAAAGATACATTCTGCTAAACCAGCGACATCTCGCAGACCAAGATTAAACCCCTGTGCCGCATTTGGATGTAATGTGTGTGCGGCATTGCCTAATAAAACCAATTGTTCCTGATATTGTTCGACTGCTTCAATAAATGAAATAGGGTAGGAACGACGTTGGCCAACCTGCTCAATGTGGCCAAGCCGACGACCAAATTCAAGCTCGATGTGATCAATAAATTGATTCTCGGACATGGTTAAATATCGTGCAGCATTATTAGCCGCCACAGTTAGCACCAACACTGAACGATTTCTGTCGATAGGCAATAATGCTACCGGACCATGCGGAGTAAAGCGCTCGTAAGCGGTGGCCAGATTTGGCCTTTGTGTTGTTACGTTTGCAACAATAGCCGTCTGTTTAAAATCATGTTCTTTTGTATTAATCGCCGCCAACCGTCTTACCAATGAACAACTTCCATCCGCACCAACCAGGAGTCCGGCTGTTAATGTTTTAATAGCACCCAATTCCGATATCTCAACAGCGATTCCGCTATCGTTACGCTGAAATTGTTTTAATTCAGCAGGACAAATAAGCGTGACGTTGTCATATGCAGATAGTTTTTTATGCAGGGCTTGCCCAAGTGTCCGTGCGATAACGACATAACCCAGCTCGGAACGACCTGACTGCTCGGCATCCATATGTGTAAAACCAAACCGGCCTTGCTCAGAAACATGAATTTTTTTGATTAGACTAGTATGTGACTGGACTTGTTGCCAAACATTCATCGCCTCGAATATGCGTCTGGACGAAGGAGTAAGAGTAATACCTCGATCATCATAACTGGGTTGATGATCATTTTTCAGCGTAACCGCTTCTATGATGCCAATCCGCAGCCCTAACGGTGCCAGGGCACAAGCCAGACTTGCACCAACCATACCGGCACCACTGATGAGCACATCATAGTCACGCAGCATTGGCCATTAATTCCTCTATTTCGTCAGCCTGCTTGGGCGCATCTTTACTTAACACTTCGTAACCATCTTTAGTAACCAAAACATCATCTTCAATTCTAATACCGATGTTCCACCATTTTTTAGGAAGTCCGCGTACTCCTGCTGGTAAATATAGCCCAGGTTCAACCGTCATCACCATCCCCGGTTCTAACATACGCCATTCACCATCAAGTTTATAATCACCCACATCATGTACATCCATACCGATCCAGTGTCCCGTTCGATGCATGTAATACTTTGTATAATCATGCTCCTTTATCAGTTCCTCTGGATCACCTTTCAAAATTCCCAATTCCACCATGCCTTCAGTTAAAACCCTGACGGCCGTATCATGCGGATCATTCCAGTGGTTTCCCGGTTTAATCTCTTCAATTGCAGCAAGCTGTGCGGCCAGAACCAGATCATAGGCCTGGCGCTGTGCTGGAGTGAATCGTCCACTAACCGGAAAGGTTCGGGTAATATCACTGGCATAACCCTGATACTCGGCGCCGGCATCGATCAACAGTAAATCGCCAGCACTGATCTCATCCTGGTTCTCGGTGTAATGCAGAATACAACCGTTCGCGCCCGAACCTACAATCGAGGGATACGCAGCTGTACGTGCACCATTACGTATAAATTCGTGCAGCAACTCTGCTTCAATCTGGTATTCATGCATGCCCGGTTTACAGTTTCGCATGGCACGTTGATGGGCACTGGCCGAGATCTTTGCTGCCTGACGCATTAACTTGATTTCATGCCTGCTTTTATAAAGCCGCATGTCATGTAAGAAATGATTAAGTGAAATAAATTCATCCGGAGCAATAACACCGGTTCTGGCCTTGCTTCTAATTTGCTTGACCCACGACATAACCCGCTGATCAAAATTCTGATCAGTCCCCATATTATAAAAAATACGCTCATGGCCTTCGATCAAGCCGGGTAAAATGTCATCCATGTCTTCAATCGGAAAGGCATCGTCAGCACCATAAATATCTATCGCACCTTCAAGGCCCGCACGCCGACCATGCCAGGTTTCCATTTCTTCGTCATTTTCACGACAAAACAAAATAAACTCACCGTCTTCACGATCCGGGATTAATACTGCAACTGCTTCAGGCTCCGGGTATGCCGTTAAATAGAAAAAATCACTATCGGGTCGAAACGGGAATTCAACGTCTCGATTACGGATATAGACAGATGCAGTCGGAATGATTGCGATACTATCGGATCCAATCATATCCATCAGTCTTTTTCGACGACGCTGACACTCTTTTTTATCCATCAATGCAGCACCTCTGGTTTTTCATTGTCCCCACCTGAATGATGCCACTCCTGATGCAGCATAATGACCCCAATGCGTATGTACTCCACAATTTCAAACAATGCCCCTTCAATATCTTCACCCTCTTCGAGGGCCGTTTCCATCCGGGAGATGGAAACAAGATCTTTAATAAATTCATCACATTCATCAATTAATTTCGGTTTTTCGCCCAGACCACCTATTCCCAGGCCACTAATGAACCCGGCACTCCACTCGGCAAGCGCGCTTGAACGCTCACTAATGGCAGAATTGTCATCTGGTAACAACGGAGTAAAAGAGAGTTCGTCGGTCAAAAGCGCTTCATGAACCTGATTCGCCAATTGTGAAAGCATTGCAAAACAATCGTCCAGATCAACAGCAGCATCAATCCCGACTAACAAATAATCTTGCCACACTTCTGCTGTAATAGTATTGCTGGCACAAAAATAGCCACACATGAAACCGTGGCACTCCGAAGCCAAAACACCGGCATGTAAAGCCATTAATTCAGCATTAACATCGTCATAATCTACTTTGATGGTCATTTTTTCTGTAATTTCTTAAATTAATGAATATTTTTTTACCCGACAATAATAGCAGGAACCGGCACTTCACTTCTTCTATTTGTGATCACCAGTTGACCCGCTAATTCAAGCATTCTATATTGAGGCTATTATGATAAATCAACAGTAATATTGGTTCACTCAAGAACGGCTATCAGGAAACTATCATGGCTAATGACGATAACGAAAATACAGACCTCGGGGCACTCGAATCACGGGTTGATGAATTAATTAACACCGTAAGCCAGTTAAAGTCGGAAAACTCAGCGCTACGTAATCAGCAAGAAAGCCTCGTTAGTGAACGCGCAATATTGATTGAAAAAACAGAACAGGCCCGAACTCGAATTGAATCTATGATTTCTCGTTTACGTGCAATGGAAACACGCACATGAGCAAAGATAGCTCACCTATAAAGGTAACCATACTTGATAAAGAATATCTGATTGCTTGCGAAGAAGAAGAAAAAGAATCATTGCGCGGTGCTGTAGACTATCTGAATAAGCAAATGGCAGACATGAAGCGCAGCGGTGGTGTTATTGGTTCAGAACGCATAGCCGTTATGACCGCATTAAATATTACTAATGAGTTGCTGGCATACAAAAAAGAAAACCAGGATTATACTGTCCAGATCGACAGTACTTTGAAACGTTTACAGAACAAAATTAATGATGCCCTGACAAGAGACAAGCAACTGGATATGGTTAATGTTGACAATCCGGTTTCACAGGGCGGATAGTAATCAAAAATGGGTATCTTCTGCGATGCTCGTTATCATTCTCGTGGTAACTTGAGCCGATAAGATATAACACAGGGAGTCTGAAAGCAGTGTTGTTGTGCATGTCCATCCACGTGGAAAGCCTGAAGCACTACCTAAGATGCCCACTTGAACTACTGGTTCAAGTTCAATGACTGAGACGACATCTTGGTTGATACCCCCTTTCTTCCTTTGTGCTTCATAGATAGTATGAGTTGAACATAAGCACTCGCGTTAATTAAATTAATATATGTTAAGAGAAAAAACATGAATTACTGGTTAATGAAATCCGAACCATCCGAATTTAGTATTGATGATTTAAAAAACAATCCCGATAAAACAGAGCCGTGGGATGGCGTACGCAATTATCAGGCACGTAATATGATGCGTGATGATATGAAAAAGGGTGATCTGGTTTTTTTCTATCACTCAAACTGCGAAATACCAGGCATTGTCGGCATAATGACTATTCACAAGGAAGGCTATCCCGATCCTACTGCCTTTGATCCGAATGACAAACACTACGACCCAAAAAGCGATCCTGATAAACCTCGCTGGATACTTGTTGATGTTAAGTACAAGCGAAAACTAAAACGCACGATCGCTTTATCTGAATTAAAAGAACAAAAGTACCTGGAAAATATGAAACTGTTACAACGCGGCAATCGTTTATCAGTTATGCCAGTAACGAAAAAAGAATGGGACTATATATTGAGCCTGGAGTAATGCAGATCGTTAAATATCCAGATTATAATCCGTGATCAACGGCGCATGATCTGAAAACCGTTCGTCTTTATAAATCGATACTGATTTAATCTTGTCTTTCAGGCCGGGTGTGACCACTTGGTAATCAATCCGCCAACCCACATTCTTGGCCCATGCCTGACCGCGGTTTGACCACCAGGTATATTGATCCGCTTCCTGATTTACCGCTCGAAATGAATCCACCATCCCCACCGGACCAAACAGATCATCCATCCAGGCACGTTCTTCTGGTAAAAAGCCGGAGTTCTTTTTATTTCCTTTCCAGTTTTTAAGGTCGATTTCTTTGTGCGCAATATTCCAATCGCCACAGATAATATATTCACGTTTCTGACGGCGCATCTTTTTTAGAAGGGGCATGAATTTATCCAGAAAATCAAATTTAATCGCTTGTCGTTCTTCGCTGGAGGAGCCTGAAGGAAGATATAAAGAAACAACACTTAGTTTTCCAAAATTTACTTGCAGATAACGACCTTCATCATCCGCATCTGGCCAACCAAGTTTATTTATTATCTCATCCGGCTCATGTTTACTATAAACAGCAACGCCGCTATAACCTTTCTTAACTGCATCATTAAAATAAGCAAAATATCCTTTCGGCTGTAAAATTTCTTCAGAGAGCTGATCTATCTGCGCCTTGGTCTCCTGTATACAGATCACATCGGCATTTTGTTTTGGTAACCAGTTAAAAAAGCCTTTACGATGCGCGGCTCTAATTCCGTTAACATTGACGGAAATTACCCTCATAGAAACTACCCCCTGTTTATTTTGCACTGTATTATACACAGACAAAATTAATCTATATGAAAGAGTAAAAATAACGAATGGAACAATACCAAAAAGAATTTATTGAATTCGCTATTGCAAAACAGGTATTGCGTTTTGGTGAATTCAAACTCAAGTCAGGGCGAATTAGCCCGTATTTTTTTAACAGTGGCCTGTTTAATGATGGCAAGAGCCTGGCTGAATTAGGTAAGTATTACGCAGCTGCTGTTAATAATTCAGGCATTGCTTTCGACATGATCTACGGTCCGGCCTACAAGGGCATACCGCTTGCATCAACAATGGCGATCGCTTTTCAGGAACAGCATCAAACGAACTATCCATTTTGTTTCAACCGCAAGGAAATTAAAGACCATGGCGAGGGGGGCATTACCTTCGGCGCAGAGATTAACGGACGCGTCCTGATTATAGACGACGTGATTTCAGCTGGCACATCCATTCGCGAATCGATAGAGATAATTAATGCTAAAGGCGGCACTACGGTTGCGGCCGTTGTCGCCGTTGATCGCCAGGAGCGTGGGAAAAGTACACTGTCGGCAATTCAGGAAGTTGAACAATTACACAATATAAAAGTCATAAATATTGTCAGTTTGGATAATATCATCACGTATCTGTTAGAACATGGTGAAATGCCGGATCATCTTGATGCAATAAATGGATATAAACAACAATATGGCTCCGGATAATGATTATCTAACGAGCTGATCTAAAACAGGATGCGTACTATACTCACGTATTATGCAAACTATTCGAATATGCAGGAGGAATTATGAGGAAACAATTATTTAGCACTTTTATCTTTATGTTTGCGCTAAGTGGATTGGCTCTCTCTGGAACCGCTCACGCCAGGATGAAATGCTGGACAAATAATGAAGGCGTAAAAGAGTGTGGCAACAAGATTCCACCAGAATATGCACAGCAAGAACATCAGGAGATTGGCAAGGGCGGGCTTGTCAGGGAAACAACTGAACGCGCCAAAACGGATGAAGAACTCGCGGAAGAACGACGTTTAGAAAAAGAAATGGCTTTACAGGAACAACGCGAAGAAGAGCAGAAAAATCAGGACCGCATTTTATTGGCAACGTTTAGTAATGTCGGTGATATAGAAAGAGCGCGTGACGAACGCATAACAGCCCTGGAATCATCTATTAAACTGACCCAGGCCCGTAATGAAAAGATACAACAGGATCTTGATAAACGTATTCAAACTGCGGCTGAGGCAGAAAGGTCAGGCAAAGCGCCGTCGGAGGCATTACTGAGTGACATTGACTCACTAAAGCGCCAAATCAAGAACAACGAGATGTTCATCGAAACCAAGCATGCTGAACAAGAAGAAATTCGACAGGCACACGCAAAAGATATAGAACGCTTTAAAAAACTGAAAGGAATAAAATAATTACCTAAATAAACCTGCTTTCAATGCAACCCACTGTTCATCCCAATGTTCAGTGGGTTTTTTTATAAATGAGCTACGTACAAACTGTGACATTTTGCCTTCGGTATAGGTCAGCATTTGATTAGCTGCAGCCTCAAGGTTGCTAATCGGTCTTGGACCATTGCTTAAATTTGCTTCACGCAAAACCTGTCGAAACTGGGTTTCCAGCCTTTCAAAAAATTGTGTTACCCGGCCATGCAAACGCTCGTTTTCTCCAAGTAACGCATCTCCAATAAGGATACGCGTTATGCCGGGATTCTTTTCAGAAAAACCTAACATGAGTTGAATAATTTTTTCACAGCGAACCATAACATCCGTTTCGTTGCTGACAATCTTATTAATTATTCCAAAAACAGACTCTTCTGCAAAATCTATCAATGCCTCAAACATCTTTGCCTTGCTTGCAAAATGCCTGTACAAGGCAGCTTCCGACACACCTACCGCGCTGGCAAGACTCGCAGTTGTAATGCGCAGACCCGGGTTTGTTTCCAGCTCACTGGCTAATACTTCCAGTATTTGCTGACGTCGGTTGGGTTTTGGGTTTGTGGTCATTTCATCCTCTATTATGACGCTGATACGTTTTTGTGACCATGGATTAATGTACCCACACCCACATCAGTCAAAATTTCCAGTAAGACTGCATGCTCTACACGACCATCGATTATATGCGATGCCCTGACACCGGCATGGACCGCATCCAATGCTGCACGTATCTTGGGTAACATGCCGCCATGTATCACACCTTCCGCAATTAATTGATCAACTTCATCTGCGGATAAACCAGTCAATACGTTGCCATCCGCATCCAACAGCCCCGCGGTATTGGTCAGCATTATTAATTTTTCTGCGCTTAATACCTCGGCTATCTTGCCTGCAACCAGATCAGCATTAATATTATAGGATTGACCGGACGCATCGACACCAACCGGTGCAATCACAGGAATAAAATCACCCTTGATCAATAAATCGACCACCGCTGTATCAATACTTTCAACTTCACCCACATGACCAATATCAATTATTTCAGGGGCTTTGAGCTCCGGGCTATTGCGCTTGAACACCATCTTTCTTGCTCGAATCAGTTCACCGTCTTTTCCGCTTAAGCCAACAGCGTTTCCTCCATGACGATTGATCAAACTAACAATGTCTTTATTAACCAGACCACCCAGAACCATCTCGACGATGTCCATGGTCTCGTTATCGGTTACACGCATTCCTTCAACAAACTCTGATTTTTTACCCAGTTTGTCTAACAAAGCTCCAATCTGGGGGCCACCGCCATGTACCAGTACCGGGTTCATACCAACCAGTTTCATCAAGACAACGTCACGAGCGAAGCCTGACTTTAGCAAGTCATCAGACATCGCATTACCGCCGTATTTAATGACGATTGTTTTGCCATTAAACCGTCTTATATAAGGCAGCGCCTCTGTTAAGACTTCAGCAATATAACTTGATTTATTTTTATTTGAATCTGACATAGTTTTTTTATGTGTTGATTATAATCGAGCCGTGACAAATTAATCGGGCAACTCCATTAACGTTCAGACGATCAAAACGGCAAATCAACCTGAACAATGCTTTGAATCGCTGCTCGAAACTCTGACTTGATTCGTTCAAGCGCGTCTTCGCTCTCTCCCTCAAACCGCAAAATAATATTGGGTGAAGTATTTGAAGGTCTGGCCAAACCCCAACCATCACTATACTCAATACGTAACCCATCAATGTCACTAATTTCTACACCGGGGACAGACATCTTTTCTATAAGGTCTTTCATAAAACCAGCGTGTTGATCTTCAGCCAAAGGTAATCTTAATTCGGGTGTTGAGACACCATCCGGCAATTCCGAGAGTAATTCTGTTGGTGACTGTTTGGAATTCGTAAATATTTCAACAAAACGAGCCGCGGTATACAACGCATCATCGAAACCATACCAACGTTCTTTAAAAAAGATGTGGCCACTCATTTCCCCTGCAAGCGGTGCATCGACTTCTTTCATTTTACTTTTAATAAAGGAGTGACCGGTTTTCCACATCAATGGTTTGCCACCATTTTCTTCAATTATGGCCTTAAGGTAACGGCTGCATTTAACGTCAAAAATAATATTTGCACCTTGATTACGTGATAGAACGTCTTTAGCCAGCAACATAAGCTGTCGATCCGGATAGATAATATTCCCTTCAGCATCAACAACACCCAGTCGGTCTCCATCACCATCAAAGGCAAAGCCCACATCAGCGCCTTCGGCCTTAACTTTATCAACCAGATCTTTAAGGTTTTCGGGCTGACTTGGATCGGGATGATGATTCGGAAACTTACCGTCTATTTCGCAAAAAATCTCAATCACATCATGCCCGATTGCATTAAGTAATTGCGGTGCCAAAGTGCCGGCAACGCCATTACCACAATCAACCACTATCTTTAGCGAAGAGCCCAGAGCAACCGGAATGTCTTCCGAAATTCGTCGGATATAATCCGCCGAAATATCAGTATGACGAACATCGCCTTGACCCGTAGCATATTCACCAGAAACGGTTCGAGCCTGAATATCTTTAATATCGTCACCGCTCAGAGTATTGCCATCCAACATAATTTTAAGACCATTATATTCTGCGGCATTATGACTGCCGGTAATCATCACGCCACTGCCTGTTTCAAGATGATACGTAGCAAAATATAATACTGGCGTTGGAACCATACCTATATCAATCACATCCCTGCCAGATTCTGTTAAGCCTTTTATCAATGCTTCGCTTAACTCAGGACTCGATGTTCTTCCATCACGAGCCACAACAATAGTCTGCTGGTTTCGCTCTTTGGCAATTGTGCCTATAGCTCGGGCTATTTCGTAAACAGCGGCCTCGGTTAGTGAGTCGCCGACGATGCCACGGATGTCATAGGCACGGAAAATTACCGGAGCGATTTGCGTTGGCTTTGCTTCAACAGTTTTATTTTCCGGTTCGACTTGCTCTACCTGTTCAACTTGTTCAGCTGGCGCTACTTTATTGTTATTAACTTCCACTGGTTTTTCTTTCTCTGCTTTTTTAGGTTTTGGTGTTGCGATCATCGTCGCATCATCACTCGAGAGCCCTTGTGACAAGGGTTTAAGATTGGCCGTCATCCTGTCAGCTTTAGGCAGGTGCGGGATTAACTGCTCAACGCCCGCGTGCGAACCTTCAGCAATAGCACGCACAGCGCCTTCATAAGTAATTAGATCATCCTTCTCATCTGAAGAAGACGATCGCCCTTTTTTCAGAAAGACAAAATACAAACCGCCACAAATTATTAATATAACCAGAACAATCATCAGTATTGGTATACCGGAAGAAATTGATTCTTCCTGCACAAGGGCAGGTGATTTTCTCGACCAATAAGCAATAACCCAGCGCGTGTCATTAACACTAACGGTAACAGCTTGTCCTTGTCGTTGACCTGGATCACCTAGTTTCGCCAGAGCCAAAGCGTTGGCGCCCGTGCGCTGCGCAAGTTCAGCATAACCCTGCTCCAATACCAGTCCTTGCACAAGGTCCTCAAGTAATGCGACATCCAGACTAAGGTGCAACAGGCCTATCAATTCATAAGCACTATTAACCACTCGTTCTATCATAACCACATGTTCGTTATCGGTGCCAAACAAATGAACTTCCGTATTAATCTGACTGGTTGTCTCTGCTTTTTTTAGCATCGCCAAAGAAGCGTAGCTTAAGGCCGGAACTTCACCATCATCCAACTTGTAAGAACCGGGTTTTATGTAACGTAATTTCAAGGCGTGCTCAAACATTGCCTGTTTTTCATTAGCAGCAGCTTTTAATGTCGAATCATCCGCGCCCTGCTCAAACAGTTCGACAGTTTGTGCGTCTTTAGCTAAAGCAGATAATTTTGTTTTGGTTTGTGCCAGATTCTGTTCAACTTTAGCCGCTACATTTCGTGCCATAGCATCCTGTGCTTCAAGCGCTTCTTTTTCATTAGTAGCGGACATATTTGTAAACAACTTCCAACCGC